>CP064980.1:980625-1307500 GCA_016699535.1 Myxococcales bacterium | reverse complement strand
TCACCAACGAAACACCAAAAGATTCCTTTTTTCATTTTATTTATCCACCGAGGATAGTCATACAGCAGTAACACAAAGTTATACTGTGTTAGCTGCCTGGTGGAGCTGAAGGGGATCGAACCCTTGACTTCCGGCTTGCAAAGCCGGCGCTCTCCCAGCTGAGCTACAGCCCCTTAATAATAGTGGTGGGCCAAGCTAGACTTGAACTAGCGACCTCACCCTTATCAGGGGTGCGCTCTAACCACCTGAGCTATTGGCCCTACCCCTCGATTTCTCCTCAATACAAAGCGCAAAACTTGGCACCAAGGAGAGGAATCTTCATGTTCTGTCAAAGAACCGCACCAGAACACTTCCCGGCGCAAGGAGCGCGATCTGTACCAGGAACGACAAACATGTCAAGAGAAATGGGGCGCTCAAAAAGCTTTTTGAACTGATTTATTTCAGACCAGCAAAAACGCCCTAAAAAGCTGATTCATCAAACCCACGGTTGCGCGATCGTCACCCCAAGCATTCCGTTTAAATCAGCTCAGCTATTGAGACCTCTTCAGCAGCAAAAGGTGGTTAAATCTCTTTCATGTGGGCTTTTGTCTGGTCGCTAAAGGAAAAACAGACTGCTAGACTTTAAGGCATGAAACATATGGCTCGCTTCATTCAATTTACTTTAATAGCTGTTTTGCTCTGCACTTTGTCTCATTCAGAAGCGAACGCAGCCAAACGTCTTCACGCAAAGGTTTTCATTACCCAAAGTAAAATACCGAAAGACCTCAACGAACGAAAGCTCATTGCTTTTGCTCAAGGACATCAAGCCAAACGGATGAAAGAGCAAAGCGATAAACCTTTACCCAAACGCAAATGGATCGGCGACATGGTCGTCGCATTCAACGCACCGCCCAATGAACTTGAATACCATGCGCTTTTCTTCGATGTCTCGGGCGGCGGGCGGCGTTTTGTGGATGACATGGCCACCATGATTAGCGACCGTAAGCAACGCACCTATTTGCAAAAACTCAAGCTACGCAAACCCATGTTTGAACCAGGTAAAAAATACGAAGTAGTCATTACCATCCGTCGTGCCGAAGTGGGCAAAATCCAGTTTGAAACACTGGGCGAGCGCGAAAAACGCTCTGGCCGCGTTGATTTCGCGGACGAGGAAACAAAATAGATTCGGACGGAATCCATTCGTGCAGCACAACCCACGTTCACACGATTTAGCGTCCGTGTTTGCAACAAGGTGTTAGAAAACAAATCAAATCCTTTTACTTCGGATTTTTGAGACTGTTTTGCGGATTACAAGCCGTCGTTGTTTATGGTAGGGCTGTGCGATGGCAAAATCAGCCTTTCGCTCCATCGATCGAAGTGGGCGCGTTGTTGTACGCAGAGTCGGGACAAGCCGACGACCGTTAAGGGACCTGTACTTGCGCCTTCTGCGATTGAAGTGGCGCTGGCTCATTACGGGTCTGGTTTCTTTTCACCTTTTGGCCAATAGCGTTTTTGCCAGTCTCTATCTTCTTAGGGAAGCCTCCATCGTTGGCGCCCGCGAAGGTAGTTTTACCGATGCTTTTTTCTTCAGCGTACAAACGATGTCGACCATCGGCTACGGATCGATGGCGCCAGCTAGTTTATATGCTCACATCTTGGTCACCGTTCAGGCCTTTATTGGCATGCTAAGTGTTGCCTTGGTGACGGGACTAACTTTCGCAAAGTTCTCACATCCGAGCGCCCGAGTAGCGTTTTCTCGCAACGCCATCGTAGCAACACGCAATGCACAGCGTGTGCTCATGTTCCGCATGGCAAACGAACGAAATAGCTACATTGTGGAAGCGAAACTTCGAATGACCCTATTGAGGGATGAAGTCAGTCAAGAGGGCGAGCTACTGCGCCGTTTTTACGATATGCCTCTTGTACGGGAATGGACACCGGTGTTTGCCCTTTCTTGGACAGCGATTCATGTCATTGATGAGCAAAGCCCACTGTACGAGTTGCTAGATTCCGAAGCTCTCGAAGAGGCACAGATCGAAATCATTGCGAGCCTTTCAGGAATCGATGAAAGCTACAACCAACCGGTACACGTCCGAAATTCCTATGCCCCCTCGGATATCCTGTTTGGTGGACGCTTCAAAGACATGATCGAACGTGACGGCCAAATCCGCCGTATTAATTTTGCCGTTCTTCACGACGTTGAACCGTAGATTGTTTTAAGCAGTCCCGTCTATTTCACGAGCCCCCTGACCTCTATTGGAGCATTGCACAGTGGCTGCGTTCTTATCAGCGCGCGTAGGTTTTTTCTGCACGTTTGAGCTCTAAAACACTCTGACTCACATCGCCAATGCCCGGAGAATCATCAAGTCCGTAAATCGCATCAAAACTGTCCCTGACCGCATCAAGCAAATAGTGTTCTTCTACCGTATGGGCATTTAGCTTTCCTTGTTTGATCGCGCGTGCGCAAGCGCTAAGGGAATGAATCCCTTGCGCCCCAAGGCGATTTCGCATCGCAGCACTGAGTGGCAAACAGCAGATATGCAAGTTTTCAAACACTGCGATTTCATAGACATGTTCAGTAAAATGCAACGCAGACGGAGAACAACATCGAGCCACAGCGTAGCAAAACAACGGGCTGCGCGCCGAGACAAGATGGCATCGCCAACTGTAGTGTCGAGCTAATTCGCTCAGCTCGCTCAAACAAGTGTCGATGTTAAAGGGGCAGCTTCTAAAATGAAGCCAATACGAATCTTCATCAAAGGCAATGGATTCCAGCAAAGCATCGTGTTTGCGACACAACGCTGAAAGTTCCCCACGAAAACAATGCCGAAGCACGCTTTGCATAGTTTCGCTTTTTTCAGATAAAGTAGTCTTTGCAACATACACACAGATGCAGTGCCCCATCGCTTCTCTCTTTCTTGGTTTGGCTCGCATGGCTTTGCCGCCAATGGAGACCAAACAGTAAATACTGAACAGATATTCAGTCTATAGAGAAGCGAAGGCTAAGGGTCAATAGTTAATCGAAACAATATCCATAAACTATTGATTTTACGATGATTTTATAAAGTCTTGCGACTTTTTGGAACGGAACGATTCCTACGCTGCTTTTGGTCCCCAGGAAGCTCTCAACGACTCCTTAAATGGAATTGACAGGGCTCATTGGCCTATACCTCTAGAGTGCAACTTCTTGTGATCGATGATGACCCTGAGCTTCAAAGCTTGCTTTTGCGTGCGCTTGCTGGCGATGGGCATGCGGTGAACAGCGCAGGCTCCGTGGCGGCTGCGCGCCAGATGCTTTTGCAACACAAGCCCGATGTGATCGTGCTTGATTTGGGTTTGCCCGATGGAAACGGCTTTGAGCTATGCCGGGAGCTACGGGAACGTGGCAATCGAACGCCGATTTTATTCTTAACGGCTCGCTCAGAAGTTGCGCACCGCATTGAGGGTTTTGAGTCGGGCGGGGATGATTTTCTTGGCAAACCTTTCGCGGTGGCCGAACTTCGTGCACGTGTGCGCGCACTTGGACGGAGAGCAACGTCGTTTGCTGCCACACGCATCGTGCTTGATGATCTTACGATTGATCTTAGTGCACGGTGTGCCCTGAAATCAAAGCAGGAAGTAACGCTCACTGCTCGTGAATGGGCTATTATCGAAGCCCTTGCTCAGAAAAAACATGTCGTGCCGCACGTCGACCTTTTGGAAATGGTGTGGGGCGAGGCGACAGACTCAGCGCGCTCATCTCTCGAGGTCCTTATCGCGCGCATCCGGCGCAAGCTTGGGTCCCAAGTGATACGCACGTTGCGTGGTGAAGGTTATGCCATCGGAACAAATGAACCATGAGCAAGGCTGAAAGAAAACCTGGCTTTGAGCGCCGCATTGCCCTGCTGATTGCGGTGATTGTTGTTCTCGGAAGCGCTTTTGCCGCATTGACGACGGCTTTGGTTGCCGATCATTTACTACGTGCTCACGAAGATACACGCCTTTACGCTGCGGCGAAAATATTCGCCCTTGAGCTTTCCGAAGCGAAACACCCCATTGACGAAATTGTGGCTGACGAAACGAAAGAACAACAAGCGGCCGGTATTCGCGTCGCCGTGTTTGAGCACGGTGAGTTTCGTAGCGGTGACACCGATCTGCCTTCGGTATCACATACAGAGTGCACTAACTTTCAAAATATAAGAGCGTGCGGCGCTGCCTCAACCACGGGCACCATCGCCGTAGCCGCTGCGCCTCGGGCACCGATCAATGATCGCTTCTCCTTTTTACTCGCAGGGCTTTTAGCTGTTTTCCTGGTGTCCGTGCTCGGGCTGCTTTTATCAAGACGCATCGCGCGCTGGGCTGTCGAGCCCATCGTGCGACTCGAACACGCAGTAGCGCAGGTCTCACCCAACGCTGGCGCCAGCATTGATCTTGGATCGGCTGACAATATCGCGGAAATCGATGCCTTGCGCGGAGCGATTACCTCACTCGCGATGCGGCTTTTTTCAGCGCTTGATCAATCGCGACGTTTTGCCGGCGATGCCGCACACGAACTACGTACTCCTCTTACGAGCATTCTCGGCGAACTTGAACTTCTGCAAGAACAAGTACCGACGCAAGGCCCTATACGGGAGGGAGTCGATCGCGTACACATCACCGCATCTCGACTTGCAAAACTTGTGGAGCAATTGCTTATCCTCGCATCGTCTAGCGAAGAACTACAGAGCGCAGAAGATATACAAGTAGACGAACTCCTCGAAGATGCTCGTTTAGCCATGGCCCACAACACCGCAACACCGATCATCATCGACGAAAAAGACTCAAACACCGATCAGGACATTAAGATTCGTGGAGATCGTTCGCTGCTTATTTCACTCCTCGTCAATGTACTCGAAAACGCCCGGGCCTACGCTCCCCAAGGCACCATTCATATGCGCTATCTTGTGCAAGATTCGACGGTGGTGATTCAAATCGATGATGAAGGAGCGGGCATTTCTGCTGAGGCCCGTAAAGACGTTTTTCGAACCTTTTATCGAACTCCCGAAGCGCGCGGCAATGCCCACCGTGGGCAAGGCATAGGTCTTGCCCTTGTTGCCCATGTCGCAAAAGCCCATCAAGGATCTGTGGCCTTTGTTGATGGAGCAATCGGTGCACGATTCCAGCTCACACTTCCTTACCGTGCCGCCCAACCTTAGTGATTGTTTTTCGTAGTGAATATAGTTATATAAAAGACGTGAAACTTAAGCAAATGCTAATTCTGTCTAGCGTGCTTTGTGGTTGTTGCCTAATGGCTTGTTCCGGAGCGAAAGTACAGCACGCTAGATACAAAGCTAAGCAGAAGCAAATAACACCAAGTCGCCATGAGCTCTGGCTAAAAGAAGAGCTCGCACAAGAGCCTTCAACCATGAAGGAATATGTCGAACTTCGAAATGGAGATAAAAGCGATCGACGTATTTTCTTTGTTAGCAAACCAGCGATAACAGCATATGTTCCTGGAGTGGGTCATCATTGGCCCTGTATTTTAATTCTACCCGGTGGGGGCTTTCAGCATGTAGCTATCGACAAGGAAGGGCATCACATTGCGCGTTGGCTTTTAAAATACGACATCGCGTCTGCGGTTCTTGAATACCGCATGCCTCAGCGAGATGATAAAATTTTTTTGCCGGAGATTTCATCTGGTGACGTAAAGCGTGCTCTTGAGCTTGTGTATGAACGTGCGACAAGTTGGGGCTTGGATGCAGAAAAAATTGGTGTGATGGGGTTTAGCGCAGGGGGCTACCTTGCTTCCAAACTCTCTAATCAAAAAGACCTCAAGTACCGACCTCAATTTCAGATACTGGTCTATCCCTTTGCTGCTCCTTTTCGCCAAGATACAGAAGCAATTCGTAGAGCGAATCGGCAGTTGTTTGGTCCGGAGTTTTCGCGTGATGTGCTAGAACAGAACTCTCCGGAAAAGCATATCAATTCGAATACCCCACCCACTTTCATCGTTCATGCACTGGATGATGAAAAAGTGCCTGTTGGACACAGTATGGCGTTGTATCAGCAACTGTTGATGGCTTCGGTTCCCGCTGAAATGCATTTGTACGATCACGGTGGACATGGCTTTGCGATGAGGGCCCTATCCGGTTCACTTAAAGCTTGGCCTGATCAACTTATTGCCTGGCTCCGAGGGAGCGTGCTTTGAAGCCCAAGGGTTCCGAATAAGGATTTGCGTTTGGCAGAGTTGCTCAGTGCGATGAAGTTTTAGACAAAGCACTAGCGCAACGAGTTCCGAAGCGGACGGGACGCAAACTTCAAAAGAAAACCAATGTTCTGGCCATAGCCAGCCTTTGGAAAAACATCACCGTTACCGGATCAAGCCCTGTAGCCTTTGTTCATGGCGCAATCGGGGCACGCTTTGAGCTCACACTGCCTTACCTTGCCCCCCCAACCGTCTGGTTAAGCTGTGGTTAAGATAGCGGCGCTATCCTTAGAAAGTGGTTATTTCTTTTCGCTCTATTGTTTGTGTGGCACTAATCGTGTCATCTGCTCTTCCCTCATGCGCCTCGACAAACCGGAACAGAGCTTGGGTTTCGCGTTCACTCAGCAAGCGCACCGGCTTTAGCATAGCAAAACGTGACGCGGGCTACCGTATTCCAAAAGGTGTTCAGCTTAGCGATGGTCTCGACGAAAACGAAGCTGTTGCCATCGCTTTGTATCGGAGCCCTCGCTATCGCGCTGAACTTGAAAAACTTGGCATCGCCCACGGTGATCTTGAGGACGCATCACGCATCGATAATCCTCGCTTTGGAATTCTCGGTCCGGTTGGGGTGATTGCAGGTTGGGCAACGCTTGCTGCGCCTCTTGATTCGTTGATTCAAATGCCTTCACGAACAGAAGCTGCGAGCCGCGAGATTGAACGCGTGGCCGAAGCGCTGCTGCAGAGTGGCCTCGATCTAGCACGCGATGCACGTCTTGCGCACATCGAGCGTATGCTCGCTGAAAAGCGTCTAACGATTCGCCAAGAGCTTGCTAGTACTGCAGCAGACATTGCGCGGATTGTTGAGCTACGGGCAGCGGCCGGTGATGTAAGCCCTGCCGATCCCTTATCAGCGCATGCCGAAGCAGCCATTGCCGAAGATACGGCGGCAGTAGCCAAGCGTGATATTGCAATAAGCGCAGCACGCCTCGCAACCATCCTTGGTTTCGATCCCGATCGTGTTTCTTTGAAAATGCACTTCGGCAGTTCGCTTCCCAAATCCGCCCCACCGCTAGAAGACTTGTTAGCCATTGCACGAAAGGCTCGTCCCGACCTGCTCGCGGCAAAACTCAATATTGAAGCAGCTGCGGCCCGCGCGGGCATCGAGCGAGCCCGCATTGTTTCCATATCGGCACAAATCGACGGTCAATGGAACGCACAAAACAACAAGGTGGGTACTCGCATCGGCGCAAATCTCATGCTTCCGATCTTTAACCAAAACCAAGGTGGCAGAGAACGCGCTGATGCAGGCATTGAACAAGCCCGACACGAGTATATCGCCGCGCGTCAACGTGTCATCAGCGAAGTCATCGTATCAAACTCGGCTTTGAAGCAAGCACTTGCTTCGCTTGAGCGTTATCGCGTTGAAGTACTGCCGGCGCTCGAGCAAAACCTTCACGCGGCAAAACTTAGCTATGAGCTTGGCGATCAACCTTACCTCGTGGTTCTCGATGCTCTGAGACGTTTGGGCGAGGCACGCATTCGCGAGGTGGAGCTGGTGGCAGAAGCTCGGCGAGCCCACGCCGAACTCGAACGCACCGTCGGTGCCCGACTAAAAAGCAACAAGGCTGCAGCAAGCATGGCCAAAGAAACGAGTACATCATGATAAAAACACTATTTTTTTCTCAGCGATTATTCACTATGCATGTTCATGCAGGCCGCAGCGCCGCGGAAATTTTTGTAACCTGCATTTTTATATTGATGCTCGGTGCATGTAGCAAAGCGACTTCTCCTAAAACACACAACGAACCAGCAACTGTAAAGAACCCCATCGCCGAAGCGGATCTGCCTCGCGTCGAGCTCAGCGCAGCTGCTGCAAAACGACTTGGCATCAAAACAGCTAGGGTGCAAAGACAGTTGCTCCCTGAGGAGCATCGCTTTGGTGGCGAAGTGATGGTGCCGCCGGGCAAAGTGCTTTCAGTCACCGCACCCATCGCAGGCATGGTAAAAACCGCGAAAGAAATCGTCCCGGGGATGAAAGTTTCGCGCGGTGATGTGCTTTTGCGGCTGGTCCCTTTTGCACCAGTTGCTCGTGACTTGCGTGCTGGAGTGGACCGCGAAGTACAAGCTGCCCAAGCTCAGCTTAGCGCTGCTGAATCACGACTTAATCGCACACAAACCCTTGTCACGGAACGCGCAGCTGCCCAGCGCGCCCTTGAAGAAGCAACCGCAGCTCGCGATGTGGCCAAAGCCGATCTCGATGCAGCCCACACGCGTGCACAAACAACACGCTCGAGCCCTCTTCTTTCGGATGTGGCCATGACCGTGCGAGCGCCATCGGACGGCATCGTAGGCAACGTGTCGGTCGCACCTTCGCAAGCCGTAACGGCGGGTACGCCTTTGCTCGAAGTAGTGGCTGTGGATGCGTTTTGGGTGCGCGTGCCGGTCTATTCTGCTGATTTGCATCGCATCGATCCAATGGCATCCGCTCGAGTCTCAGCTTTTGGTGTGCCGGGAGGTCAACAAAGTTCACAAGCGAAAGTCATCGCGGGACCGCCAAGCTCAAATCCACTGGTTGGCACCGTCGATCGCTACTACGCTCTTGCGCCGAGCTCTACCGTGTTCAGACCGGGTGAGCGCGTCATGGTAAGTTTACGTTTTACGCATAGCGACAGTGAACTTGCCGTTCCTTTCAGTTCGATCATCTACGATGCCAACGGTCTGTCTTGGCTTTATATGTGTGACGGCCCGCATCGTTATCGGCGCACCCATGTCGAAGTAAAACGCAAATCAACAGAGTTCGCGGTGCTTGGACGTGGCCCGAAGGAAGGCAGTTGCGTGGCATCCATCGGCGTAAACGAACTCTACGGTTCAGAATTTCCACCGGGGCACTAAAATGACTCAAACCGAAAGACCACTCTGATGTTACGTTCGCTTGTAGCCCTTTGTTTGCGCCAGCGTTTTGTTGTGCTTGCTTTGGCTTCAGTGTGCATCGTGCTTGGTGTGCGTGTTGCTTCGAATGCGCCGCTCGATGCCTTTCCTGAGTTTGCTCCACCTCGGATAGAAATCCAAACCGAAGCGCCAGGTCTATCGACGGAACAAGTTGAAGCTCGCATTACAACAGAACTTGAAAGCGTTCTAGCTGGCACGCCTGGCATGAGCAGCATGCGCTCAAAATCGGTGTTGGGTCTATCCTCGGTATTGCTTCTCCTTGAACGCGATGCCGATCTCATGGCAACTCGCATGCTAGTCGGAGAACGCATTGCGCGCGCTAAACTTCCCACGGTGGCGAAAACACCTGTGGTTCTTTCGCCGCTATCTTCCACAAGTCGGGCCCTAAAAATTGCGGTCTACTCGGATTCTTTATCCCAAATGGAATTGACTGATTTGGTGCGTTGGACGGTAAGGCCTCGCCTTATGCGCGTGCCCGATGTGGCCAACGTGGCCATCTGGGGCGAGCAAAATCGCCAACTTCAAGTGCAAATCGATCCGGAACAACTTCAAGCCGAAGGAATTAGTGTCGATCGTGTGGTTGAAGCAGCTCGTTCTGCGACGAGCCCTTCGGCAGGTGGTTTTGTCGATGGTCCCAATCAACGCTTAGCCGTGCTTCATCCGCCCTACATCAAGGACATCAAGGATCTTGCCGCTGTTCCAGTTGCGCCAAGTAGCATGCGTTCTGTGGCCATCGGCGATGTGGCCGAAGTGATCGAAGACCACGCATCCGCTATTGGTGATGCTGTCGTCACAAAAGGCTCGGGCCTGCTGCTCATCGTAGAAAAACAAATTGGTGGCAACACCCTTGAAGTGACCTACGGCATTGATGCTGCGCTTCGTGAACTCAAGCCGGCTCTGCCCGGCGTAACTTTCGATGCCACTATTTTCAGACCTGCAGGTTTCATCGAGCGCGCGCTATCCAATCTCCGCGAAGCCATGATCATCGGCAGTGTGCTGGTGGTGCTAATTCTTTTCTTCTTTCTCTGGGATGTGCGCACCGCCTTGATTAGCGTGCTTGCGATTCCGCTGTCACTTCTTGCAGCCGCTACGGTGCTGACACTAAGCGGTCACACTTTGGATACCATGGTGATCGCCGGCCTTATTATTGCGCTCGGAGAGGTGGTCGATGATGCGATCATCGATGTTGAAAACATCCATCGGCGCCTGCGCCAAGCACAAACACAGAGGTCATTTGCTGAAACCATAAAAATCGTTCTAAATGCTTCACTCGAAGTACGAAGCGCTGTTGTGTATGCAACCTTGATCGTCTTGCTCGTCTTCATTCCCGTACTGGCATTGCCGGGGGTCGCCGGCGAGTTTTTCCGTCCGCTTGCTCTTGCTTATGCGCTGGCCGTGCTTGCCTCCATGATTGTCGCTCTCACCATAACGCCCGTACTTGCGCTTTTGTTGTTGCCGAACCATGTCAACGAAGAGCGACAAGCACCGCTGATGCACCTCATCGGACCGGCATACGGTCGATTCCTGCAAAAGATTATCAACCGGCCACGTCTAGCGATGGGCGGTGCACTTTTTGCCGTTGTGCTGTGTCTAGCTTCGTTTGCAAGTTTCTCTGAATCGTTTCTTCCGCATTTCGCCGAAAATGATTTTCTGATGCATTGGATCGGCAAACCCGGTAGCTCCCTTGAAACCATGCACCGCAGCGCCACACGCGTGCGCGATGAACTCCTTAGCGTACCAGGCGTGCGTAATTTTGGTGCGCATATTGGTCGCGCCGAAGTGGCCGACGAAGTTGTTGGCCCCAATTTTGCCGAACTGTGGATAAGTGTCGATCCAAATGCTGATCTTGACAAGACCCTTACGGCCGTGCGCAACGTCGTTGATGGCTACCCTGGCATCTATCGCGATGTGCAAACCTATTTGCAAGAACGCATGCGCGAAGTGCTAAGCGGTGGCTCCGGAGCGATTGTGATCCGACTCTTTGGCTCCGATCTTGAAAAGCTTCGCAGCATGGGCGCCGATCTCAGCACAAAACTCGGGGCAATCAAAGGCGTGAGCCATGCCAGCGCCGATGCCCAACTCAGCGTTCCTGAAATTGAGATTGTGCCAAATCTCGAGGCCTGCAATGCGCTTGGTATCGATCCGGGACTTGTCTTGCGGCGTGCTTCGCTTGTGGTGCAAGGCGAAAAGGTCGGTCAAATTGTTCGTGGCCAACAACCCATCGATATCGTGATCTGGAGCAGTCCTCGAGCTCGCGAAGACATAAACGCAGTTCGCAACATGCTCATAAGCATTGATGAGCAGCGTTCGATGCGACTCGGCGATGTGGCAAGCGTGCAGGTCGGATCGATGCCCAATACCATTGTTCATGAGTCAGGTTCACGAAAGATTGACGTCACGCTGCAGCTTGATGAAGACGCAGATCTTGGAGGCATTTCACGTGAGGTCAGCCGAGTAACTAAAGCTTTCCCGATGCCAAAAGGACATCACGCTGAGATTTTGGGTGAGTATCAAGCACGAAGCAGTGCTCAAAGGCGTCTGCTCGTTGTGGGGACCATGGCTTTGCTTGGTATTTTCATCGTCCTGCTTGCCGATTTTCGCTCCTTGCGGCTTAGCCTGCTTGTCTTCGCGTCGCTTCCTCTCGCACTTGTCGGTGGGGTCTTGATCACCGCACTGAGTGGAGGGGTTGTCTCCCTTGGCAGTCTTGTCGGTTTTATCACCGTACTTGGCATCGCTGCGCGCAACGGCATCTTGCTGATCAGTCACTTTCATCACCTTGAACATGAAGAAGGCATGGCTTTCGGCCCGGAGCTTGTGATTCGCGGTGCAAAAGAACGTCTCGCTCCGATCTTAATGACTGCCTTATCTACCGCCTTAGCACTTCTGCCTCTCATCATCGCGGGAAGCAGCGCAGGCCATGAAATCGAACATCCCATGGCCATCGTCATTCTCGGTGGCCTGATAAGCTCCACTCTGCTCAACCTTGCAGCCATGCCAGTGGTGTACTTGCATTTTGGCCGAACGCCGCTCACCACCAAGGTGTCAATTTCTAGCGAACAAATGAAACTTCATAAGCGCTAGCATTTGCGCAGGAATCAGGCCAACAAACAATCAGATCAAGAACCAGAAGACATCTCATGGCTACTGGCGCAGTATTTTGGAATGCAAACAACCACGACAAGCCTTCAGTAAAAGCCTGCGTGGTTGCTTAATGATACGCTCTTTATACGTCACCGTAACGACAACGGTGCAGACTATAAACCGCTCGTACTCTGGTCGGTACTACTTGAACTAGCCTGGTCGGTCGAACTGCTTGAGCTAGCCTGATCAGTCGAACTGCTTGAGCTGCTGTTACTGCTAGAGCTGCTCGAACTGGCTTGATCGGTACTACTTGAACTGCTGTTGCTGCTTGAGCTGGCTTGATCGGTACTACTTGAACTGCTGTTGCTGCTATTGCTGCTAGAGCTTTGGTTTCCGTTGTTGTTGATTTGATCTGCTGCATCGCCGAATGGATCACTTGCAAGGTTGTCTAAATCATCAAGCAAAAAATAGATGCTAGAAGAACCGCTCTGCGCTTGCGCTACCACAACGAATAGTCCTACCGACAAGATAATATTTCCCGCCAAAAACCACTTCTGCGATCTTTTTTTCTTTTTACTTCCTGTATCCATACTTCTACCTCTTTTCTCTCATTTACCTTGCACTACGGTCGTCCCGCCTCCAAAACGGCAATGTCTAAAAACGCATCGTCGTCAATGTCACCTGAAGCTACGCAATAATAAGACTCATCACCCCAAGGTTGAGTCATCGTATAGCTATATCGAACTCCTCTAATGGCGTTTGCGGACTGACGGCTTCCGCCTTGTACGGCAAAACCAAGTTGGTCAAAATCCGCCGCATATCGGCCATAGCCGACGTGATAGGCGTCTTGCGCGCGTCTAATCGAACCAAAACCCATGGTAAGTTCCGAGCGTCTTGCTTTGGCTTTGAATCGACTAAAGTTGGCCGATGTTGTAGTCGCCAAAATTCCAAGTATCGCAAGGGTGATCATGATTTCGATGAGTGTAAAACCTGACTGCTCTCTCTTTTGTGCTTTATCGAACAAAACGCACCTTCCCGTTGCTTAGATGGGCAACCATGGAGTGGTCGGCGAGAAGAATTACGGATTGAAAACCTTTGTTTCCTTCAAGCTCATCCCAAATGTGGAGCAAAAGCTCTTCTTTGTCCTTTTCCGTCAAAGCACTCCACTTAGGGAGGTCGAGTTCCCCCACAAAATCACGTTGATTTGCACGGCCGGCAAAGCTGCCTGATAAAAGCAGTGGCGAGATTTCGTAAATATCCAATGGACTAAACTCCGAAAAATCGGAGCTACGGACTTGATAAAAGTGCCATGCCGTATAAGTCCCATAGCCCAAAGACAGAATGAGCCCAACGGTAAGAGCGGCACGCATCGAGCTGTATTTTTTGCTCTTTGTTTTCTTTGGAAGACGAGCTTTCGTCTTACCAACCTGCGTACGATTCTGTTTGCGTTGCCACTCAAGGCTCGCACTGGTTACCGCCATCGGATTGATCATCGCCGATGTTTCACGAGTTTGAAGCACAGTCGGCGACGCACTGGCGAGTTGACGCAGACGCAACACTTCAGGATAGTCAAGCACGCCATCATCCAACGCTTCAGTAAGTTGTGACAATTGCATACAGTTTAGAACACGCGCGATTTTGAGCTCTGCATCCTCAAGCAATGAAGCAACTTCTGCAAAGGTTTGTTCAACTTTAATTTCTTCTTGCTCAAAAGAAAAGTCTGCAAGGAGACTTGATGCTTTTCCAAGCACACCCCGAATCTGCGCGTTGTCCTCCGCCACTATCCAGAGTCCGGAAAGAACATCGGCAAACTCCAGGAGCTGCTTCAGTTTACTGGCAAGTGACTGTCCTTCCATGAGCAGTGAGCTGCTCTCGTCTTCCTCAACATCTTTTTTTTGGAACAAGGCCACGAAGATTCTTTAGAGCTGGGATTACCGTCGAAGAAAATTCTTCTCAACCTAACTTTTGTCCTAAGTAAAGGTCCAAGGCTAGGCCCACTTATGTCTTCATCCTCGACAGCATCACTGTCGCTTGAATGCTCTGAATCGACGTCTACCGGCTCAAGACTTAGAAGTGGTCCGTCGCCTAACGCGATCGACAACGATTCCCCTGTTTGTCTTTCTTGTTGTTCGTTTACTTCCGGCAATGGATTTCCCATAAGGTGAAGAGTTGTAGCGTTGTCGCAAACCAGATCTGTTCGATGAGCATCGCTTTTAGGGCACGCGGCATATTGCCCCCCATCTAGGACTTCAGAATTAGCTTTCATGTTGGGTGCGACTGAGTCACGCACAGCAAGTGCCTGCCTTTCTTACGGTAATTATACTATAACACGGTAAATCGTTTTGTCCAGGACTTTACGTTTTAAACGAAAATTTATACCTTTACGGTTGAAACGGTTGAATAAGACTTACTTTTTTTGAGGCATTCGTGGCTTTGAGTAGGTCTAGGGGCCCCGGAATTCGCTTCGCTGCAACTCCGCTCCAGACACTCTCCCGCAAGGGCAAGGAGGCACGTCCAGCCCTGCTCCCATTGCCCTAGCAGCTAAGCAAATCACGAAATTAAAAAAACTACCTAAAAAAGCCAGCCGCTTCTTCGGTATCGATGAGACATTCATCGCCAAAAAGCACTTGGCTATTGCGCTGCAAGATTTCTCCCAAGCGGTCATCGACGTTGTCATTCATCTCAAACTCAAAATACATGATGCAGTCGCGGTTATCGCAATGGGATTTGCCCGAGTACTGCTGTGTATCAAGATGATCCTCCGACATCGAAATGCCCGAATTGACTAAGCCCACGGCATGGCCTACTTCATGAATCACGTTAATTTGCTCCGCAAGCTCGGGGTAAAGAGCGCTTCGCGTTTTGATAATGGGCTTAAAAACGGCAACAATGTTGGTGTTTCGAATTGATAGACCCAAAATCTCTTCTTGATTGCCCTGGTCATCCTCGGAATAACCATCCAAGAAAACGATGTAAATGACACGTTGGCTATCGGTGTTAGGTGTGTCTTGGTGTTTTTGGGCGATTGCGGCAATTTCTTCTAGAGTAAACTTATCATCCGTGATGTCAGTCAACTCTTCCATATCCGAAAGGGTTTTAGGCACCACAAGCTCTGATGTGGTGTAGTTGAAGAGCGCTTTTAGATTGAGTTCAAACAGGTCCCAAGGGTCACCTGAAAAAGCACCGCCAGTTGTATAGGGCTCTGCCCCTGTTTGATAATCAACCTCGATCACAATGCGCTGAGTTTGCTCCGAATAGAGCTCTTCAGCATTCCAGTTGGTGATGCCAGAGTTGTTTGTTTTGTCACTCGAGCAAGAGGGCAAACACAAACTCAATATGCTCCAGCAAAGAATAATCCCAATTCGCGATAGTGCCATCGTCTTCCCTTATCTCATAATACAGCACACATTAAAAAGGGACACAAAGCTGCAAATGCCTTGTGTCCCTTTTTTCATAGCTTCATAGCTCAACGTAACTAAATTACATGCCGCCTTGAAGGTCGTCCAATTGAGCTGAGTACTCATCCGCCAACGCACATTGTTCAGTGAACGAACACGAAGCTGGCTGCGCAGGTGGCTCACCAAGATCTTCCAAGCTTGAATCGCAGGTCAGCCCCTGTGTGTATTGAACAAAAGCGTCAACAAGATCCTGCATACAGGCGGTGAGTTCACCAACAGTAACATCACAGTTAGCTGCCGCGTCTGCAAACTCAGTATCCGTTACATCGTCACTGCTGCTCGAATTCGCCTCTGTGACACAATCGGCCTTAGAGTCTTCACAAGTCAACGAAGTATCAAGAGCAGAAAACGAGATTCCAAGAAGGGTACACACTGAATCAATGAGACCCGTAGCATCGTCACTGAAAGTGGCCTCGATTTCATCTTTAAGAACTTGTTGCTCTGTTTCATCAAGACGCGAAACCTGCTTGTCCGCATCCAAGCTTGATCCACTGGAACTACTGTCACTGGAACAAGAAACCACCGTCATTGCTAAACTAACCACTAACCAAGAAATAAAACTAATTCGCATGCCCATGTCCTCCACGAAATTTTTAGTACATCATGGTTTAACCCACTGTCTATGACAGGTCAATTTGCGTGTAATCCCGACATGTAAGGAGATAAGGGCTAAGCCAGGTTATGAATATCTTTTGGCTAGCTCTATCCAGTACCCTAGCAATTCCAAGCTAGAACTCCCCCAATAAGGTGAGCACAGTAGGATGCTCCAGGGCATCCAGACCTATCCATAGCGTTGCATCTTCGCGGTGTGCAACCGCGCCATGGAAACCAGCCGAGCGTTCATCGGGGCTGTATTCGTGAATTGACCAGTGGCGCTCGCTAAGCCGTTCTTGAATCAGTTTATTGCTGAGTTGGACGTCATCCGATGAGCCAGCAAAAAGAAGCAAGTGCCGCTTTTGTTCGACTTCCTCTACATCGAAAAGAAGCTTTGCCGGCAAGGCTTTCGTTAGCCATAGGGTTGAGCTTGTCTTCTGCTTTCGAGCTGTTGATGTTTTCGTAGCGACCAATTGGTAGCGTATGTAGGAAAGGCGTGAGTCTGACCGGTTGAGACTGGTCATGGAATACAGCAATGGCACATCAGCTCTGGTGGGATTTGTAAGACTGTCTTTTCCGCAGAGAACAATAGCAAGATCGTCTCGATGAAAATGATGCACCATACTTCGCATACTGTATGCAGCATCGCTGCGTGATTCGCACAACTTGCTAAAATAAGCGATCGATTCTTCTAGTTCACCCTGAACGGTCCCCCGAAGGACCTCAAACGATTGGCCATTAAAGGTGACGATCTTACCCTCAGGCCGAAGCTCTTTCGTTGTTCGTCCCGGAGGGCTAGCAAGCTGTGAATTCTCGACGGACCGATGCCAGTGAAACAACCCAATGCAGGTCACAGTTGCCATAAAAACAGCAGGCCCCATTCGAAGCACGGTAAGCTGGCTGCTGGGTAGTGGTTGACGCTTTGCTTTAGGTCTAAAGATATTGAGTAAAAGCACCAAGCTTGCTCGAAAACTCTCTGACAACTTTTTGTGCCGGCCGAGATCAATCAGTGCCCAGAGCATCGCAAACACATAGGCCGTGAATTAAGCTCCAAACCAAGACCGATGCCCAACAAAGCACCAAGTGCTGCAAAAAGTTTTACGTCGCCGCCGCCCATCGCATTCATGAAGAAAAAGAGCACCGGGATTAAGGCGCACACACAGGCTGCAATAAAAGAGAATGCTGCTGCTGTTAAACTCACCCCGAATCCGTAGAAACACAAAGCTGCTAGCAAGACCAAAAAAGTAAGCCAATTGGGAATGCGGCCTGTTTTCCAGTCATACGCAGCCGCAACGAGAGCAACAACCAGAGCAAGACCATGAGTACCCAAAAGTAGTAAGTTGTCTGTCATCTCCAATTGACACTCATCGCACAAAACGATTTTCTTCTATGGGAACGGTAGTAACATGAACAAGCACAACGATTGATGATACCATAATAAAGGCAAGCCCAAAGCCGCTAAGGCTAGACCAGCAGACAGCGCTACAAGCACGGTAACAACGAGATACTCGACGGTGAAAGCGCCTTGATCGTTCCGGAGAACGTTTTTTATCTTGCTATCTCGGCTTCGTTTTGTTCGCCAACTGCTCATTTTATTTCAGACGAACAGGCGCGCTAGAGCGTTTCTTTACCCGACGTCGCCTGCTGCGTTTTCTAACTTTGGGGGCTTCCTCGATGCTAAAATCTTGTTCAAAAAGCAAAATTTCTTTGCCCTCTGGCATGCGAAAGACGCGAGATGGCTCCTGGGGACGAAGCTCTGGTTGGCTCGTGGTTGAGATCTTAACTTGAAACTCTGCCTGGGGCGCCATTTCGATATAAACATGAGCTATGCCATGTTCGTTTGTTCTGTCGACTTCCCGACCATCAAGTAAAACAGGCAAGCCGGCTGGAGCATTGCTTTTGACCAGTACTACAGCTTTGTTGATCAGCGCATTGCATACAAATTTCCGTTCAATCGCTTTTCGTTTCGCGGTGTCTTTCACATCAAGCACCTGGTGAAGCGTAATCGTGTCAAGCAACTCTTGCTGCTGATACGCAATGGGACATTTTACCCGTATTGCAACACGCCTGCCCTCTTTGCCCGAAAGTTCAAAACGAAGTTTTCCTTGCACGCCACTTCTTCCGACGGGTGTATCACCCACAAAAACCTGCGCATCGCGCACCGGACTGCCATCCAGCTCAACCGTATGAACCGCCAGTTCAAAACGTGGTGCTGTATTGGTTTCCGTTCCACAAAATCCACAACAAACACTTAAAAAACATAAAATGACTAACAGTTTCGCTCTTAACATGGTTCTTGACCTGCTTCGCAGCTTTTAGCGAGTTGCGTCCGCAAAATATCAACCATCAAAGCAAAACTTTTGTTTTCTGGTTCGCGTTTTATCAAGCCCTTATAGAAAACAAGCGCATCGAACAGATCACCTCGCAACCATGCTTCGACAGCAAGAGATTCAAGATCCGCGGTAGAGCGCCCTAAGGTTTTTTCACTCTCTTGGACCTGTTGCTTGTTGGCTCTACTTTTCGGAACGATTGCTTCTGCATTAACCGATTGGGGCTCTTCGGTAAGCGCTTCGCTTGTTTCAAAACTGTCTTCGATACGCTGGGCTTTCACCGAAGATGTGTTCGTCTCGTTCGTTGAGCTGGAGCTTTCGTCGATAAAAAAGACGTACACCGCTACGCAAATGCTTAGAGACAGTAAAATCCACGTGCGCCATGGTAGGATTTGACCTTTTCGAGAACCTTCGGGTACCTGAGACCTCTGGTGCACAACAGTCTCTGTGGGATGACGTTGAGCAAGTGGAAGTGCGGGCGGAACACTAATCCCCCCAGGGGCTTGACTTGGAGGCCTAGAACCAAGACGCGGCCTTAGCGATGAGCGCCAAGCTGATACTTCACCGCCGCCATCTCCGATGACGGTCGCGGCCTCTTCATTCACGGCATGACCGGAAGCTGATTTCGGACTCTTCTCTGCACGCGTTGCCCCGGCCTGAGGCTCTCGATGTTTTTCGCGCTTTGTTTCATCGGAAGACATAATAAAAGTATAGCAGATGGGACAACTGTTCGTGTAATTTCGCTTACATTGCAAAGACCGCTGCACATTCACAAACTACAGGCATGCTCCTAAATTGCAGTACAGCCTTAGCGTCCTATCCCTAAGGCCAGAAATGAGTTCTCGATTTTCAGCGTTGCATCCTAGTTCACTTTGCATCTTGAGTGTTTGACGCCCTCCGCCTAGGCTATCGGGGCGAACAAGCTCCAGACTTTTTTCTTCGTAACTGTAGGCCCTGCTTATGAAATCAATCTGTTGACTGTACTCCGGAAGCCAAGCCGACAAGGAAGGCCTCATGGCAGTAGCGAGATCCTGTACAAAAGGATCTCGGCTACCGGCACACGGTTCAATAGCCTGATACCACACTGCCTGTTGGTTATTGTGCAGTGACCTAAGATTGACATGGTAGCGCTGCGCTACGTAGAGAGAAAAACCCAACAGCAAAACAAAGAATGGCAACACGATCACAGCCTCGCTCAATACGGATCCCCTTTCGTCGTTAAGTAGGTTTGCTTGTGCCATAACCGCATCATCACGATAACAAATTTAGGGCGACGGACAAAGGTAATTGCCTTCTTCATCTTGCGGGCAAGTTGGGCAAAAATGGATTCCAGTGTCCGCTTCACGTTCGCAATTTCGTGTAGGGTCCAAATGCAGAGAGAGATGGTCCGATTTGGTAGCAAGCTGTCCGCATTGACTATCAACGTTGGGAGAGTTGTTGGACGAGCAAAAGGCTTCTTCATCAAGCCCTTCTTCGCTGGTTCGACAAAGAGCTGAACCGAACTGCGAGCAAGCGGTTTCTGAGCCGGGGCTTACTCCCCAAAAACCATGCAGATCGCGAATCCAAGCTTTTGCAAGCGCATACAAAGTAATCGCCGCTGCAACAACAGCGGCCGCAATACCAAGCAGCAGCGGCCAGCCTAAAGTAGTAAGTCCACCAGCAAAATAGGCCAAGCCGGCTAATAGACCCTCAGAAAAAACAACACCCACCGCTCCAGTGATCAGTTCGACGAGCAATGAAAGTGCCGCCGCGACTGCTTTCATCGATAGTGCGCGGACGACCAAGCCATCAACTAGGGTGGTAACCATGGCATCAGCCGTTGCGCTTGAGTTACTATATTGCGCTACCGTCGACTCACAGGCCAAACAATCGAGTCCGCACACTTCGGGGCCAAAACCAAGCGATGAGCGCGCATAGCCGGCCATGATGTAAAGTGCATCCCAGCACCCTTGCCCAGTCGAGAGGGCTGAAACCTTGGCTGCTACACCCGACGTTTCCGTCGCAGGAGCTTGTTCGGGATGCTCCTCTTGCAGCTTAGTCAACTCGTCACTCGCTTGAGTAAAACTTTGTTGCAGCCATTCGTTTGCGGTCTGAGTGACTAAAGCTCCGTCTTTCACTGAATACATCGTGATATTTGAATGAAGACCATCTTCGCCTTGTGCTTTATGCATACCCAAGACTTGAAGCGCGTTCTTATAGCGATCAAAGACAACTGTAATCGAAGTATCGTCGCCGTCCGGACAGTCACCCTGCCCGTAGACAAAGCTTAGGCCCTCACCGGAGTTTGCCTTAACACCAAAAAGCTGATCAAAGGTAGGCTGCACTGCAGTTTTTGTTGCATCGTCAGTATTGATCACAGGTGCACAACCGGATGCCTCCAACGCTTGCATCACAACTTGAACATCAGGATGCGTTTCAGCAGCTTGCAATAGCTCGGCACGTGTTGGTTCCACGTAGTTTGCAGTTTCGTTTTTGTCACTACCGCCGCAGGCGGCAAGGCTCCATGCCGCGAGCGTGAATGAATAGAAAAGCAAAGCCAAACGGCACGAACGAAGAAGTGATACAGTCATAAGATCCTCCGCATTCTGATTTTGCAAGGATTATGCCACGCAGAAAAACGCAGAAAAACAAAATAATATCAAATAAATACAGAATGTGCCGCAAAATAGCTTATGCTCTTGGAGCAAAAGATGCGCTCGAGCGTGATACATTAATCGCCATGCGCCTCTTGATACAGTGGAAACTGGTCAGTCAGTGATAAAAGTCAGCAGTTAACAAAAAAGTATACGAACACGAGGACAAAGCTAGAAGACAAATCTTTTTCCGAGGTTTTTGTAGATTCGAGCGCCCCCGCAGCGACGAGCAGACAAGTACGGGCGTACGTGTCGACGAGAAGCGAGGAGGAAAGCCGAAGCTACGAAAACCTCGGAAAATGTACTTGCAGGCACCACAGACTGACCGGTTACGATCCTGTGAGTGGCACTAACGACAACATCAGCTAGATTTAAACAACGTGCACAAACACAATAAAGATTCTCTGCTTCATGATTGCCGCGGTGCAGCTATGCTGCTTGCACTTTTTTTTGGATGCTTTTTAGTCGCCTCTTTATTTCATTTGATTGGAGTCGGTCGCACAGCTCTTTACCAATCACGTTTGCAAGAAACCGCAGACGCTACAGCTTACACAGCTGCATCACAGTATGCTCGCTCCATGAACCTCATTGCTTTGAGCAACTCTGCTCAGCTCATTGCTTACGGTTCTTTGATAGGTCTCGGCCAATCGCTTGATTTAGTAAAACCATGCGCAGACTCCGGCCGTATTTTTGGTTATGGACCCTGGGCGCGGTGCATCGCAGAAGAAGCACGCGTTGAAGCTTTATTAAATCAGCGAAGACCGGAACTTGTGACACTAATTTCGCAAGCGACCAAGACTGCAGAGTTGAGCCGTGAGAAAACACCTGCTTTTGTTGCGCAACTGTCGGCCGATTTTGTAGCCAATCACGGAAACCCTGTAGTCGCCGGCGGAATCGTAGCAAGCCCCATGCCTCTTTACACCTCAGACTACCGCATTCTCTGCGCACTTGGATCGGCCTTTGGAAAAAGCTTGGTCGATAAAACTTTTGATGATGAGATTCTTGGAACCTTCACATCTCAAATCCGGGGCATCGTATCGCGAGACTCGATGCCAGCCTGCGAACGCGAAAACATTCCAGGCTTGGGCGCTCAACTGATGGACCCTGCCAATCAAAGCGGCACTGAGGCACTTCAGATCCGCTCCTTTGTTTTCGGAAAACATGAACTCATTTCATCCTTAGATGGAGCTGTCGGTCTAGTGGCAAAGGTACTGGGCAAGCAACCCGGCAGCTCGGTTAAAGAAATGCGTCTACCAAGTGATTACAGCCGTGTCTCGGGTCGCGTGTTCTTAGCTCAAGCCGAGTACTATTCAAGCTGGGAGAACGCCAACACTTTGCAAAGTGATACACCAACTCTTGCGCCTGAGCACAACACCTTCACCATGCAATGGCGATCGCGTCTGCGACGTTTTAGAATTCAAAACCATCAAATGCTAAGCCACCACGATCGCATGAACGCGATCAGCACCTGGACTCAGAAGCAACTCATCCCCGCCTGTCAGCAGCTTTGCGTTCATCAACCCTGCCCGGGGTCATGCGCATCGCTAGCAGCGCTACGCGACCTAGTTCCCTTCGCCTTGCACTAAGAAATTCCCCAGGAAGCAAGATGATAAAAGTGGCGTTTTTTTTCTTAAAACATGCCATTTCTGGCATGTTTTAGGGATAAAAACAGACTCTTTATCCTACGGGTTTGAAGTCTGGTAGCGCAATTCCTTCGCGCTTGGCGAGTTTCTCAAAGGTCGGCCGCACGCCAGTCGGGACAAGACGTGAGCGCTTAGCATTCTGCTTAACGTCTTTCGCATAGACACGCTCAAAGATCGGTACAAGGTGATAACCTTCTTTTTCCCTATAGCCTTGCAGCTCTGCAATCTCGGTCACCAAGCGAGTCCCATCTCGCATGCGCTCGACTTGAACCACAAGATCAACCGCCGAAGCAATTTGCAGACGCAAAGCCAAAAGTGGAAGGTCGATATCGCTCATCAAAGAAAGTGTCTCGAGTCGCGTCAGCGTATCTTTGACATGGGTTGCATGTAAGGTTGCAAGGCATCCGCCGTGGCCAGAAGTCATGGCTTGTACAAGATCAAGGGCTTCTTTGCCGCGCACTTCACCTACAACAATGCGGTCGGGTCGCATACGCAGACTGGCTCGAAAAAGCTCGCGGATCGATATTTCTCCTTTGCCCGTAGCACTTGGCGGTCGGGCTTCAAAATAGACCACATGTTCGTGTGGGATTTGAAGTTCACGTGAGTCTTCCAACACAACAATCCGTTCATCATCGTAAAAAAAACTGCTTAAGGCATTTAATAGCGACGTCTTTCCTGAGCCTGTTCCACCTGCTACCAAAATATTCTGCTTTAGCCCAACAGCAGCTTGGAGGAATTGCATCGATCGTGAACCCAAGGTGCCTTGCAGCAACAATTTTTTAGGGTCCATACTCTCTTTTTGAAAACGTCGGATAGCAACGGTAGGGCCTTCGGTCGATATCGGAGGAAGCACGGCTTGAACGCGCGAGCCATCCGGCAATCTTGCTTCAAGGATGGGATTGTTTTCATCAACTTGACGACCCACGTATTGTGCAATCGTTCTCAATGCTGCGATGAGTGCCCGCTCAGTGGCAAAACTGGCTTGAACTTGCATCAGTTTACCTGCGCGTTCCACGTACACCTTGCCAGCGCCGTTGATAAGGATCTCGCTTACCGTTTCGTCTTTTAGATAAACCGCAATGGGTTGGAGATGGTCTGCGAGCGCTTGCTCGAAGATACGATGGGCCGATGATGAGTTACTGTTCATCGTCTCTACCCTGCTGTGATTCAAGACGAATAGGACCTTGCTGTAAATCCTCGGCGGCTGCTTTCAAAGGGAAACGAATTAGCTGCTCGGCCTGCTCGGCATGAATACCTTTCGGAGCAAGTTCAAGATAACGTTTAGCGTGTACTTTAATCTCCTCTTCGTTTTTCTCTTCTCGAAAATTCATCGCTAATAAATAGTGTGCTGAGGCAGGCTCTTTGGGAGCATCTTCAATGGCCATATACAATTCCCTTTTGCTGGAGGCGTAACGACCAAGGGAGTAGTAAACGCTGGCCAAAACAAGTCGCAAAGACCAAAGTCTTGGATGTCTTTCTAAGAAGGGCTCTGCGTATTGAACAGCGGAAGGAAGCCGAGAAGAAAGCACACACACCTCAACTAAGGCTGGGACAACTTTACTTTCAGGATAGCCTTTGTCCATGGATGCAGCGAGATATTGCTCCGCTCGGAGATAGTCTCCGTGATGACTCAGCGACATGCCGTGATCAAACAGCTGCTTGGCCGTAATGCGTGACAAAGGGTCGTGCTGCTCTGGACTACTTAGCTCGGTGTGCTTTGTTGTCGCGCACGAAACGATAAAGCATGCAGCAATAGCGCTGATTAAAAGGTATTGCCTAATCATGAAGCCACCTCTTTGCTAAGAATAGCGTTGAGCTGACGCTCGATATGCTGCAGCCACGTTAGATAATCGCTCTTTTCATGTCCAACCATGTTAACGAGGATACGGGCTTGACCGAGGGCTTGTCGATGGTCCTTCTCAGCAAGAGCCCTTTCAAGCTTGACTTGATGCAGGATAAAATCACGACGGATTCGCGTTTTTAACTTTTTACTCTTTTTCTCCGCTACCTGGGCCTCATTGATTTGGCCGGCAGACGCCATACATGCCGCCGCTTGTGCATAAAGCTGAATGGCTTCGATTCCATCGTGAGGCTCGAACAAATAGCGTTCCTCTTTTGAAGCAGCGGATTCAAGCAAGCGTTCTGCACGATAGCGCGCCGGGCCTTGCTCGGGGCACTCAATCTGCTTTGCAACAAACTGTTCAAAGTCAGCCTTGGGGATCGCGGAAACATCAACACCCGAGTTGCCCGAATAAAGCCACATGAGCAAAGGCACGCACAAGAGCAAAACCAGCCATACGAGACTGTTGCCTGAAGAACGCAGAGCTGAAGTTCGCTCTTCTTCAAGTTGGAAGCGTAAGGAAGCAAAAACAAGAGTTGCATCCCAAGGCAGTGGCCCACTTTGGATCGGCATGCCGGCCATTTGAAGCTTTGCATCAGGCGCAAGTCTCAACTGACAAACAGATCCTTTACGTTGCAAGCTAAAATGAACCGGCCGCAATCCAGAGTCTTTGGGCAACGATACATTGGCTTTGGGGTCCGTTCCCACGACAAGTGGCTCAAGGCCAATCACATGACGTCCTAGGCTTTTGTATCCGTCAAAAACCTCCAGAACACATGCTCCTTTATTCGTTTCGGCCATACTAAAAACCGTATCCAAGCGCAAAAGGACCCATCAAGAGCAGCATGATGCTCAGCATCATGAGCGCCAAAGGGCCTAACATGAGAATTCCGGCTCGCGATGCCAACTCTTCAGCGCGCATGCTTCGCGCCAACCGTGCACTGTTTGCTTGGATAGTTAAAACTTCAGTGAGTGGTGTACCACGAGCCTCAGATTGAACCACAGCACTAACAAATTCTTGAACGGAGCGTGTTGGACTGCGTTCTGAAAAATTGAGCAAAGCTTGTCGGCGTGTAAATCCCAGATCAAGTTCCTGAAGAAGCCACGACATTTCCTGCTCAAGAGGATCCTTATCGGCAGATGAACGCTTTAGCAGCTGAGCAACCGCGCCAGGAAAATCCAGGCCAGCTCCAATGCAAAGACTCAGAAGGTCGATCGCACCTGGCAATGCGCGATTGATTGAGGACATTCGCTTTTCAATTTCATTTCGAATTCGAGCGTAAGGAATGAAAGCGCCTAATGCGAAAAAGAATATGGCCAAAAAAGAAGGATAGGCTAAAAACTGCACCACGAAAGTTCCTACGACGCCACCCAGTGCAGCACAAAGCAGCGTAATGGCGAAAAACTCATCGGTAGACAAGCCCAAGAAATAGCCCGATTGCTTGATGGAGCTATCGATTTGAGCACGCACAGAAGGCAACCCGATGTAGCGCATAAACGAAGCTAGCCGTGCGATGACAGGATGCACAAAGTAGAACCAACCACCAGCCGACAAAACTTCTTTGCGCTTGAGACCGCGTAAACCCAGGCTTTCACTGTCTTTACGTTTGCCCGAAAACACAAAAAAGGCGAAAGCAGCCAACGAACAACTCAGCGCAATCAGAGCAAACCAGCCAACGATGTGTACCGTAATCATACTTTACAAATCCACTGTCATAATTTTTTTTGCCCAAAACAGAGCAATAAGCCAAGCAGCCACAGCCACAAAAATGACAACGTAGCCCATGGTCTGGTTAAGCAAAGGCGCAAACCAGGTACTGTCAAAAGCATGAATAATCCCAAGTAGCAAAAAGGGCATAACGGCAAGTAAGTAGGCCTGATTGCGACCATCGGCAGTCTTTGTTTGCACGACACCTTCCAGTCGAAACATCTCACGAAGCGTCGCAGCGCTTTGTTCGAGAACAGCAGACAAATCGCCGCCAGTTTGCCTGCCAATGCTGAGCGCTGTGACAACCGATGCCAACGCGGCACTTGGCACGCGTTGCCTAAAGTTTTCTAAGGCCTCATCGACATTCGCGCCAACGCGAAGCTCTTGAACAACTTGCTCAAGCTCATCACGCAACGGCAGTGCTGTAAAAGCAACTGTATTTGCGAGAGCATCTCCAATCGATGGAGCAGCTCTTAAATTATTAGAAAGCGTAAGCACCCAACGTTCAAGTTGACTTTCGATTGCATCAATCCTTTGCTTCTGAAGTGACCTTAGAACGAGCCAGGGCACCATCATGACCAAAGGAACGAGCAGCAGCCAAAAAGCGTCGTAGAACAAAAGAGCACAAAAAAGCGCACCAACAGCAATACCCAGCTGAAGGTACGCTACGCGATTAACAAGCCCTGAACGCCTAAGCCCTTTGAACTGTTGAGTAAGAAGCCCTAGATAGTGCGACCACCAGCGACGCAGTTGGCTGTTTGGGTGCTGTTCAATCCATGCGACATAAATTCCAACCGACAGACTAATAAGAACAACAAACAACCATCCTGACAACCGGTAGAACTGAAAGGAATGCATCATAAATAATGTCCATTGGTTACAAGTCCCAAGCTCTCAAACTCCGCCAAAAAAGTCGGCAAATAGCCAGTGGTCTCATAACTCCCAAGAATTCGACCCTCGCTATCAATACCACTGCGGTGAAATTCAAAAATATCACGAATCGAAACTGTGCCGTCCTCAGAAACTGCCCCAACTTCGGCAATCCCCAACACACGACGACTCCCATCTGAAAGACGTGCTTGATGGACAATCAAGTCGATACTTCCGGCAATCTGTTCGCGAATAGCACGTACTGGTAACTCGATACCCGACATCAGCACTAAGGTTTCAAGACGACTTACGGCTTCAGCAGGACTGTTTGCATGAATCGTAGTGAGCGATCCTTCATGGCCTGTGTTCATCGCTTGTAGCATATCAAGCGCTTCACCACCTCGACATTCGCCTACAACAATACGGTCGGGACGCATGCGCAAGGCATTCTTGAGCAAATCACGAATGGTGAATTCCCCTTGCCGTTCAAGATTAGCCATCTTCGATTCCAAAGGAACAACGTGCTGTTGCGGAAGTTGTAGCTCAGCAGAATCCTCGATCGTTACGATGCGTTCATCTTCTGGAATGACCGAGCTTAATACGTTGAGTAAGGTCGTTTTGCCACTACCTGTTCCGCCAGCGATAATAATGTTTTTCTTGGCTTTCACTGAGCGCACCAAAAACTGAGCCATGGCTTCCGACAGGCTACTCGTTTGAACAAGCTGATCAATCGAAAACAATGCTTTGGAAAATTTGCGAATCGTAATAGCAGCACCTTTTATGGCCAATGGACGAATTATCGCGTTAACTCTTGAGCCATCTTTTAGTCGCGCATCTACAAGTGGATTGGACTCATCAATGCGTCGACCCAAAGGCGTGATAATACGCTCGATCACTGAACGCACCGCTTCTTCGTCGGTAAAGCGTTGATGGCTTCGCTCGATTCGCCCGTAGCGCTCGACAAAAATGGTTTCACTGTCGACCACCATGATCTCGCTCACGGTCGAATCAGCCAGAAGAGCTTCGAGAGGTCCCAAGCCAAGCGCTTCATCTGTAATCTCATCTGCAAGTTTCTCGGTATTGCATCCGGCAGGAAGTTGCTCACGGTGCTCGGAAATCAACTTCAACAACGCAGCACGAACCTGCAATCTTAACTCTCTGTCATTGGCGACTTTTGAGCCATGGCTAGCTAGATCTAGACGTTCGAGCAGCATGCGGTGGATACGTCTTCGAAAAGCAGGATCGATTTCCCTTGTAGCTTCGAAGGGATGCAAAGTGTTAGAAGAAACAGCACGCGTTGCGCCGCTCGTAATCGGAATCAAGCCGGAGCCCACTCTAAATGAAGAAGATGAGTCAAGACGTCGACGGCTTGTTTTCTTATCAGAACTCGATGTGATCTCGATAAGGTAAGGTCCAATTCTGACAATACCCTTGCCCTCCAAGCTGACGCGTTCTTTGTGAAATTTTACCGAGTTAAGCCACGAGCCATTGGAGGAGCTATCTTCGATTTCAATCGCATTTTTAGATGGCCAAAGCACAATATGCTGACGCGATACATCGGGCGATGGCAAAACAACGTTGCATGCAATGTCGCGTCCCAAACTAATGGGACCAGAGAGTTCGAAGTCTAAAAGATCCGAGGTGTCATCGGGCGACTCAATCTTTAGACGTATCCACATGGTTTTCCTTGCGCATCGTTGATAAGGCTCTTTCACCTAGTTTGGTTTCAAGCACATCGCCATCAAACTCACGATAAATGTCCAAGGCTTCTGTCACCAGGTCCTGCTGATTTCTGGGAATGTTCTTTACAATCGATGGAACAATGAATAACAAGGTGTCGTTCTCTTCACTCGCTTCGCTGTCCGAGCCAAAAAGCAAACCAAAAATTGGTATTTGACTTAGACCTGGCAAGCCAGTACGCGAGCGACGCTTGCGTTGACCTGCTAAGCCAGCAAGTACGATACCTTGTCCATTTTCCACAGTGACAAGAGTTTGTAGGGTGGAACGGCTTCGATTGGGCAAACCGGAGTCATTGGTATCTTCAAGGTCCGAGACATCCGCTTGAATCATCATCTCAATGCGACCCGACTTTTCATCGTAGCGTGGCTTTACTCGAATATCACTACCAAACTCGATGGAGCGAATCTCAGCCGTGAGCGCTCCTTGCACTGTGATATTAACTTCACCGCCATTTGTAAACTGCGATTGGTGACCGTTTCCAGCGATAAGAACTGCGTGACGATAGACCTTTGCCCAGCCTTCAGTTTGGGCAATATCGAGACGAGGCAGTGGTTGATTGACAAGACTCGCAGTCGCTCCAGTAAGCGAGCCACTTTGCAGATTAAAAGAAGCGGACATGCCACCAACGCCTGCACCGCCCACGGTTCCTGGCCAACCTACGCCGATTTGATGAGAGTAACGTTCTGTGAGCCCGGCGAAATAGAAATCGAGACGAACATTGACGCGCTCCGGCACTCGAATCACTCCACTCGAAGACGAATCTCCGCTGCCTGGTTCATAAACGCGAACAACATATTTTGTTTGCCTACCGCGTTCATGCAAAAGAAGAAGCGAAGTTTCACCCGGACGCATACCCACAATAACGAATTGCTCCGCGTCCGGAGGGACCCGTACATCAATAATACCTGGCGTGCCCTCTGAAAAGCTTCGAACGCCTCGTGAAGACACTGTCGTTTGCTCGCCAACACGCAAATCGATTTCATGTTCATTTTGCGCAAACACGCTAACGCAAAAAGCAAAGACAAACGCCGATGTCCATGCAACGCGAATTGCAAATTGAGACACTGAAAATTGAGTTAAACTCGGGACACTTGCTTGCATCAGTTCGCACCTCGTTGAGTTGGCAAGGAGCGTAACTCTTCTTCCGTCGCATCTGGCAATCCGCGGAGTACGGCAATATCGTTAGGATTACGTAGGACAAGTTTCAAAGTCCCGCGCTCTTGGCCGAATGCGAGTAGCTGCGCTTCATCAACACTCACACTTAGGACAACCTGCTCTACGTCTCGAGTAGACTGAACGCTATCTCCTACCGCGGTGAATTGTCCACCTCCGGTATCTGAGCCCGCCGCAAGGACCAGTTTGTTTTGTAGAAGCACCGTGGTGCTCAACCTTTGTGTCTCAGAGGGATGCGTCAACAGGACGTCCACGCGATCACCAGGACGAAGCAGTCCTCCAAAACTGGACGTTGAATCAGTACGCACTGCTACCGCCCGCTTTCCGTTGTTCACCAGACTCGAGAGGTCTCGACGTTGGTCCGATGCCATCGCAAGATCCGACCATAAAATAGTTTCATTTGCGCGAATACCACTGCTCAAACGCACGCCAAGCAATTTGGTAGCATCTGTTGCTCGTACATGACGTCCCTCGACGTAACGACTAGGGAGTTCCACTAAACCTAACATCGTAGAATCAAGCGCAGTGCCGAGTTCCAAATCTTGAGTCGCTACGACTACTTGCACGCGCTCTCCACCACAAACTTTCTCTTCATAGCTTTGTTTGTAAAAGAACAAGGCGACAAAACCAAGCGCTGCCGACAAGGTTGCTATAATGAGTGGACGTTGATTCATTCTCTGATAATCATACGGAGCAACTTCTCTTCTGCAAAGAAGTTGGCGTATTTGAGTCGCTTAATGCGCTATGCCTACTGTGGAGTACTACTTGTGGGTAAAGTAACCATAACGGCATCTGCTGCTTGCACCTTACTCTTCACCGTGGTTCCAAACTTTTTCCAAACACCAAAACCGACGACGGCGATAAGCGAAAGTACGATAATGTATTCCACCGTGGTCATTCCGCGTTCGTCTCGTATCAACCTTCTAAGCATATGTTTCATGAAAAACCCCTATGTACCGAAGCAACTTGGTAGGTTGTTTTGCAACATGCATGCCATACCTAAAACTATGGTTTTCCTAGGTATTTTTAGGTCAATGGCTTTTGTAGGAACGCCGCGCGTTCCTTTTTCCTACTCATACAGTCTCAGTTGACTCGATATTGATACACGGCGCGTTGGTTGATCACTGAACGTTTTGCGTGGATTATTTTAACGCCGCCGGGGCAAATGACTTCTCGCGCGATAGGTATGGAGCAATGGTAAGTATAGCTAAGCTTCAGGTCGATATGCTCACGATGCACGTTGCCCTGGGCTCCGGAACGGACATTCAAATCTAAAGTCAGCGCAGCCAAGGTTTTTTTTACGGCATCATCCCAGGAAGAAAAACCAAGTGCGGCCTGCACCGTATTACCGGACGCGGGCGCGAGCCGAAACAAGGGAATGGCCGCTGCGAGCTCAACAGTAGCGCGCCTTGAAAGCATTGGCATAGCTCCAAAAAAAAGTGGCACAAAAGCGATGAGAAACTCGACATACGCTACGCCACTTTGCTCCGAACGTAACGTTTGCTGTTTGCCCATGGTCAAATTGTGCACGATGAAATGCTTCGATGCAAACGATAGCCCGAAAACAAGCTTTAGAACGAAAGGCGCCGCATCACGAAACGAGGCAGATTTCGGATGATAAACATCACCCAACGCCACATCGACGGGGTGTAAAGCAGTGGGGATTTTGCAGTAAGCGCTTTGACGACTTGTTTGGCTACCTGATCGGGCTCTCCAGCAAAAGGAGGTGGTTTGAGCCCATAGGTCATTCCCGTTTTGACGAAACCTGGTTTAACATTGAGCGTAACCAAGCCTTGGCTTCGGTATTTGTGATCCAAGCCTTCGAGATAGTGGGAAAGTCCAGCCTTGCTAGCACCATAAAGAATGACCGGCTTACGTCCACGATCACCCGCCACCGAAGAGAACACACACAAGCTGCCTCCACCTTGGGCAAGCAAGCGCTTACGTGCTTCCTCACAAAACAAAATGGTATGAGTAAAGTTAACAGTTAATAAACGCTCTAAGCGCTTTGTATCGTTTTCCAGCTCTTCTTGTGTGCCAAACAATCCTGCTGTCACGACTACCGCTTCGATGGGATTTAGCAGAACTTGAAGCTGATCGAACACTCTTGTGAAACTATCAGCTTGCTCAAGGTCACATTCAACAACCTGCACACTGCCTTCAGATAGCCCCGAACGTATCTCGATATCACGAGCGCTACGTTCAAGCTCCTCGACATTGCGCCCCAATAGACAAAGGGTATGCCCTTGTGAAGCCAGCTCCCTTGCAACAGAACGACCCATGCCCTTGCTTGCGCCAAGCACCGCTACCTTCATTTACTCATCTCCCAGAACACGCTGAGAAAGCGCGCTTTTAAATTGTTTTTGGGGATCCCACTTTTGCCGGATTTCATTGAAGTGCGCAAGGCGAGACTCCATCTGCGCAAAGTGTTTTTCACGCGTAAAGCCATCTTTCGTGAGGTAAATTCGTCCGCCATCGCGAATCAGTTGCTCGTTTAGAGCGTCAACCAATTCCTGGGTGTTGTCTCGTATCGGGATGTCTAGAGCGATCGAGATGCCCGGCATAGGAAAAGAAAGAAGACCTTGGCCTTGCTCGCCGCAATCCTTAATTACGCATAAAAAAGAAGCAGCTTTGTACTTAGCCAAAATCTCAAGCACCCGCCGGGCCGCAGCAGCACCCACGCTGCGAGGAAGGACACATTGGTACTGCGTAAAGCCTCTAGGTCCATACAAGCGATTCCAATGATGGATAGCATCAAGTGGATAGAAAAAACTATCGGGATGAACAATACCTTGTTTCTTCTTTGGAATATGCTTTCGAAAATAAAGTTCGTTGAACGTCGTCACGACGGTACGTCCCATTAAAAAACTTGGAGCCTCAAATGGCACGCTCAACTTCTTTTTGCTTGTGGGAAAGGTTTTCGGTGCTTCATCTTTTTGCGCCCAACGGCCGCGCATCAGGATACCTCGCCCAAGACGACTCCCTCCGGAAAGGCAATCGATCCACCCCATTGTAAACGGCCACTCTGCAGCACTATGTTGCAGACCATCTAGGTAAGCATCGATATCCACCATGCGTTCGCTTTGTCCGAAAATCCAAGGCGAAGGAATAGCTTTGAGACGCATCTCAACTTCAAGGATGTGTCCCGTAAGACCCATACCCCCCATTGTGGCCCAAAACAAATCCGGATAATCTTCGCGCGAGCACGTAAGCACGCGCCCATCTGCAACACGCATCTTTAGACTTCGGACATGATTACCGATGCAACCATCGACATGATGGTTTTTACCGTGCACATCCGATGCAACCATGCCGCCAAGAGTGACAAACTTGGTGCCTGGGGTGACAGCCGGAAACCAGCCACGCGGCATGAATACCCTCAACACCTCGGCAAGACAAAGACCCGCTTCAGCCCGAAGCCACCCCTCTTTTTCATCGAAGGCAAGCATGCGATCGGCAAGCTTAGTCTGTATCACCTTGCCGCCTGAAGAGGGCGGAAGGGAGGCATCTCCGTAAGAACGGCCCAGACCCCGACTTAACACGGCGTGCTCGGAGAGCTTAACTAAATTCTCTGAAGCAATCTCTGTTCCCGGAACACCAACGCGCCCCCAACCACATAACATAGCCGCTTTATTTCGCTCGCTCACAATGCGCTGCTTATACCACTTGCCATGCTCGCATCGAGGATAGTGTTCGATGGGCGCATTTTTTTTCGATTGGAGCAGTAATCTTTATTAATAAAATAGGAAATATGCTGTTTTTTTATTGAATTTACTGTGTTTTTTAAAACAAAACATTCTTTAGTACTTGCATGTAGAACAAAGCAGGCATAGTTTCAATAGCATAGTCAAGCGCCCTTCTATCACAAGGGTTCAAGGATAATCATGTCGAACACGAAAAATTGGGAAAATGTTGAGTTCAGCAAAGCTGAGATGGAGCGTTACAGTCGTCATCTCATTTTGCCCGAAGTTGGTCTTGAGGGACAAAAGAAACTCAAAGCAGCATCGGTACTATGTGTTGGCACTGGTGGTCTTGGCTCACCGCTTACTATGTATCTTGCTGCTGCAGGTGTCGGCCGTTTAGGCATTGTCGACTTTGATGTTGTCGATGAATCCAATCTACACCGACAGATTCTGCACGGGGTTGATGATATCGGCAAACCGAAACTCGATTCTGCCGAACGGAAGATCAAGCAAATCAATCCCTTTGTTGAAGTCATCAAGCATGAAACACGGCTTACCAGCGACAACGCCATGGAGATTATCAAGGACTATGACCTCGTGGCCGATGGCACGGATAATTTTCCCACACGCTATCTGGTAAACGATGCATGTGTTTTGTCAGGTAAGCCTAATGTGTATGCCTCTATTTTTCGCTTTGAAGGACAAGTGTCTGTCTTTGGAGCTCCCGGCGGACCAGACTACCGGGATTTGTATCCAGAACCTCCACCGCCCGGATTGGTTCCTTCCTGTGCCGAAGGCGGCGTTCTAGGAATTTTGCCCGGCATTGTCGGCACGCTGCAAGCAACGGAAGTCATTAAAATGATTACAGGAATCGGCGAACCACTCATTGGTAAACTTCTTTTAATCGATGCGCTAAAGATGAGTTTTCGCACTCTCAAGTTGCGCAAAGATCCTGAGAATCCACTTAGCGGACAAAACCCAAGCATCAAAGAACCCATCGACTACGAGTTTTTCTGTGGTATTCCTCAGGCCAAAGCCGCCGAAGAAAAGGAGCGCAGTGCCGTGAAAGAAATGACCGTGCAAGAACTCAAAGCCAGTCGCGACAAAGGCGAAAAACTTTTCGTCCTTGATGTTCGCAAGCCTTATGAAGCAGAGATTGCTGCTATGGGCGCCGACCAATTGATTCCTGTTGAACTACTCGCAGACCGCCTGGATGAACTCAAGGCTCCCAAAAACGAGGTTATTGTCGTGCACTGTCGCTCAGGAGCACGCTCAGCACGCGCGGTTGCCATGTTAAAAGAAGCAGGCTTTGAGAAAGCCATCAACCTAGAAGGTGGCATACTCGCTTGGGCCGAGTACATCGACCCATCGATTCCCAAGTACTAAAGATACCTTAAAGCAGAACGCATAACATCGAGATGACTTGAGCTAGTTTTGAGTGTCAATGCTCACGCCATCTTTGATGAGATCGCTTGGGAAAAGTATCACTGTTTCGTGCTGTTTTAAGCCTTTACTGATCTGGACAGCGTCACTACTGCGTCTTACGACGCTCACTTCTCTGAGTTTTGCTTTTCCATCCTTAACAACATAAACCGCCCAGCGGCTCTTCGCATTTCGGAACACTGCGGCAATAGGAACCTGCAATACATTCTTTTCTTGCCAGATGATAATTTTCACTTCCACGTGATAGCCATCACCAAGTTCGTGGACTCGCGCACTTTCATCCGAGAAACGAATCACCACATTGACGCGTTGTTCTTCAACGCCCAAGGATGAAATACGCGTAAAGGCAGCAGGCTCGATACGATACACATGGCCTTTGAGCTTTTGCTCCTTACCCCAGTTTTCTACCAATACTGGCATGCCGACTTTGATCTTCACAGCTTCAGTCGTGAGTACTTCGCTAACGATTTCAAGGGTTGTTGGATCACCAATTTCCAGCAGCGGCGTACCAGCAGCCACTACCCCCTCATCACGCTTTAACACTCTCAAGATCACGCCATCTACCGGCGAAGGGACTTCAAAAAAGGAAGCTTGTTTTTCTGTGCTTCCCTGCACACCAAGTGCCGCACGGGCCATCGCAGCTTCATGGTTGGCAACCTTTTGTGCGAATTCGCTAGCAGAAAGCTCTTCGGTGCGGCTGCGCGACTGAAACTGTGCACGCTCCAACTCTTCAGCGGGAGCAGCGCCTTGCTCAGCCAGTATTTTTACCCGATCAAGCTGTCGTTCAGCTAACTCAAGGTCGGTGCGCGCCGCATCAACCGCCACTTGCGACCTTTTTTGAGAAGCCATCGCAGCCGCCAAGTGAGCACGAGCTTCCGTGCGTGAACGTTGATCGAGCAGTGGAGACATCGTTGGACGAAGTACAAGAAGTGGCTGAGCTATCGCTATTTTATCTCCCGCATTTAGACTGCTCCGGCTCAAGGTCGCAGAAAGCGGAGCGGATACCACGTAGCGATCTTCGAAACGAGTCTTGCCATCGACTTCAATTGTTTGCTGGAATTCAGCGCGACGAACGCGAAAAGTTTTTACGTAGATCGCTGTTGGACGGAAAGCATAAAAAAGCAAAACTGCAATTATTAATAGTAGGCCAAACCATAAAAGATAACGCCAAGCTCGCTTCGATGGACCTGAAGGCTTTTTACTCAATGCGTTGTCTGCGGATGGGTTTTCCATGTCTCATTCTCGAGTTTTAAGTACGCCAATAAGATCCAAGTTGTTCACGCGGCGGCGAACAAGCCATGCACTCAAGAGCGCTGAAAGAATAACAATGCCCACCGAAAAAGCATAGGTTTGTGCAGACACAATCACTGGCAACCTGAAATTTTCCGGGTCAACGGCGTCCGCAATTAACTTCGAGAGCCAAAGACCAAACAGCACACCAGGAATAATCGCCAGTGTCACATGCACTACGAGTTCTCCAATTAAAACAGATGCGACTTCGCGACGTCTAAAACCAAGCACTCTCAGTGTGGCTAAATCACGTGAACGTTGAGCGAGAGAAATACGCGCATTGTTGTACACCACTCCAAAAGCTATCGCAGCAGCAAATAGAGCAAGAACCACAGTAAAAGCAATCATCATGCTTCCGCTTTGTTCCTAAAACGTTTAAAAATACTGTCAGGCGTGAATACCTTGTACACACCCGGTATCGCTTTGAGATCGCTCATGACCTCTTTGTATTGGCTTTGGTTGATCAATAGACTCGCTCCACTATAACGAGGACGTTCATCGAGCAATCTCGCAAGCACCTGCTGATCGATATACGCCTGTAGACCGATAAGGTCGTTCACATACGCACTTACTTGTACTTCGAATTTCTGTCTATCTCCCTCGAGCACTTCCAGAGCTACCGATTGACCCAATTGAACATGTAAGATTTCAGCGAGTTTGCGCCCGAGCACGATCCCGTGCGCAGGGATGTGTTTCTCCTCAATAGGCCAAGCAAGCACAGGGCGTAAAGTGTCGCGTTTCCCCACCGAGTAGACGACGGCTTCTCTTAGGTAGTGTTTCGAACGAAAACGAGCAGCAAGTGCACGCGAGCCTTCGACTTGCTGTACTCCTGGAATCGCACGAATATAGTCCAAGGCATCTTTGCTGGCAGGTTCGGAAAAGGTAACGGTCACATCTTCGCGTAGATAAGACGGAAAATACTGATCCATTAAAAAATAAATTGCATCGTAGGAAAAACGCCCTGCCACTGAAATCGCAATAGCTGAAGCAATCGCGGCCGTGGAAAAAAGTGTGCGCCATGGACGTCGAGAAAGTTCCCGGATTACCATACGCGAGCTTTGATTCAGCATAAGCAATACACTTATGTAGTCCCAAAATCGACGTCGATACCGAGTTGGTGCGGCTGGACGCATGGCTTCTGCAGGAGGAAGTTGAATTACCTTCCAGACTGCACTAAGAGCACCCACCGTACCCGCCAGCAAACTCACCCAAACGGAAAGCAGCACGAGATCTGTACCAAGTGAAAAACGTAGCGCTGGAAAATGAAAATAATGAGAATAGAGATTCGTTAGCTCATAGCCCAACCATGCGCCAACGAGCACTCCCGCTAGGGAACCAAGAGTTACCACCAATAAAACAAACAACAAATAGTGACGAAGAAGCTGCCAGACGCCATAGCCCAAAGCCCGCAAAGTCGCAATTTGAGCGCGTTGCGTGGCCACCAAACGGGAGAGAACCATATTGAGTAAAAAAGCAGCAACCAGCAGAAAGATTGTGGGAACTACGGTCGCCATACCTCTTAGTTGCTCAAGCTCTTGCTCAAGATACTTGTTTGATATTTGCTTGTCTCGATAGTACAGACCGAATCCACCGTAGCGTTCCGTTAATCGATCCACTTTGCCTTTTAACGCATCACGATCAACACCTTGTCCCAAACGGAACACCACGTCGTTGAATGCTCCACGCATATCACTCATGGCCGCCAGAGCATCCCGCCTCATCCAAAGGACAGCGAAACGTTTTTCGTCTGGCATCATTTCTGTTGGGCTCATCGGAAATAAAAACTCGGGAGACATAGCAAGGCCAGCAATGCGTAGTTCACGCTTCATACCACGCAACACCACCGAAAGATGATCCCCCGTTTTTAGATGATGGGCCTTAGCAAATGTCTCAAAGAGCAGAACTTCATCGCTACCAACCGCAGGATAGTGGCCGTCTTTAATATGTACGCGATTGATCGTCGCCTGACCGTGTTCCGGAAGCGAAACCAGCGAAGCAGAAGCCGGCTCGTCCATACCTGGCATGGGCAAAGAAGCGAGCTCAACAACACGAGTGTCCGAAAAAGAGACACCCGCAAGACGATCGAAGGACTCTTTCAGTTGCTCAGGCGCACGCTTTAGCGAAAGAAAGGCATCGGCAAATGCAAAACGAGAATAATACTCCCTCCGCGATTGCTGTAGCGATCGATAAGTACTTTGCACTGCACAATAGCTGGCAACGCCACTCGCAACGACAAGTGCTATGCTAGCAATCTGCCCGATCAAGCGGCGACAATCTCTTATCAACTTTCGATCAATTGCTTTTACCATCTCAGATCTTCTGCTTTGACCTTAGACTCGTTTTTTCGCGTACCTGAAATATGACCATCAGAAAGCGTAATTACGCGATCAGCCATCTCGGCGATGGGCGCGTTGTGGGTAATCACCACGGTCGTAGTCCCCAGTTCGCGATTGACCTGCTCCAATACTTCAAGCACACGAATACCAGTGGTGTAATCGAGCGCTCCAGTAGGCTCATCGCACAACAAAAGCTGTGGCTGTTTGGCTACGGCCCTAGCAATCGCCACCCGTTGCTGCTCGCCCCCGGACAGTTGAGCAGGAAAATGATCCTGCCGATCCTCCAGACCGACAAGACTCAAAGCCTTAGCGGGATCCAAGGGACTGCGAGATACCTCTGTAACAAGCTCTACGTTCTCCTTAGCCGTAAGCGACGGAATAAGATTATAGAATTGAAAAACAAAGCCTATGTGATCGCGCCTGTACCCAGTAAGTTCTTTTTCACCATAACTCGATATCAATTTTCCGCGATAGTGCACATCCCCATCGCTAGGGGAATCCAAACCACCAACAATATTTAAGAGTGTCGATTTTCCGCTACCCGAAGCACCCACTAACACCACAAGTTCACCTTCGAACAAATCAAAATCAACGCTACGCAAGGCGTGCACTTGCACATCGCCCATTTGATACACCTTGCTCAAAGAACGGGCTTTGACAATCGCATCATCTCGCCAAACTAACGATTCATCCTGTGGTTCTGTTGGCGCTTGCTTCACCGTTCATACAACCTGCAAAGGTTCAACATCCTGTTTGGATAAAAAAATATCAACACCTCTAGGAAGTATCGCTTTTAGTTTTTGTGCAAAAACTGAGAGATAACCACGTTCCGAATGGCTGTGCTCGCAAAGAATCACCACGGAGCCCTGCTCGACATAGGCAAGTACGTCATGATGACGCATTTCTCCAGTAAGGTAAGCTTGGTAGTGGCTTCCTGAAAAAACACTGCCCCCAGCACCCGCACAAAGCGCTATTTCTGAGATTTTAGCGCCCCCCTTACGCAAGTCCGCTGGAGCAGCAACACGCACGCTGGATAGATTAAGATGGCTTTTGACTGCCGAGACCAACTGCTTGAGTGTCTGAGCTTTCTTTAACTCACACACGCGTCCTTGTGCGGCCTGGATGTGGGGTTTGCTCTGCAAAGGAATAGCGTCCCAGGCGGGCTCCTCGTAGGGATGGTGTTCAGCAATACAGCGGGCTACAGCATTGAGCCTATTCAGTGAGCAAAGCATTTCCAAACGAAGCTCTTCTACCTTTTCAAGTTGATTTTTCTTTCCTCGCGCCGGCCGACTTTTTTCGTTTCCGCAAAAAGTGCCCCAGCCCTTCAAGTTGTATGAACACTTTGTATAGTTTCCAATGACACCCACGCCAACTTCAGCAAGTGCTTCACGCAAAGAATCAGCATGACTCTCGGGAACGAAGACCACTATCTTAACTTGCTTGTTTGCTTCGGAGTCGACAGATTTTAGCGGTAGAATATTTCTGGTATCAAAAGCTTCGCACAACCAGTCATTGAGGCCACCGGGACTTGCATCAAGTGCAGTGTGCGGACTGTATACAGCTATGCCCTTCTGGATGCATTGAACAGCCACGCGTTGAGTGAAATCAGATTGGGCATCTACAATCAATCGATTCAACCCTTTAAAAATAGTTGGGTGATACGCTACAATCAATTGGCATTTTTTTTGTATTGCTTCGGCCAACACGCGTTCAGTCAAATCAATGCACAACATAACCCGCTCTACGAACATGCCTTTTTGGGGAACGATCAAAGGACCAACGTTATCCCAGTCTGCAGCGAAATGCCGAGGAGCCAACTCATCGAGTGCAAAAAACACGTCATTTAATGCGAGTTTGTTATTTGCCATGTTAACCTATTGCTGCTTGTACTGTACGCGTCAGCCCAAAAGACGTCCAGCAGCAACGCTATTCTAGGGTGAGAGTTTACGCTGCACCTGTTCAAGCTCTAGCTCGCAGATCTCAGTTTGCCCGGGCACACCAGGTAACACGAAATGAATCTTACCATGCGCCATTTTCTTATCGGATTTAATAAAAGCAAAGGTTTTCTCATCAAGCCAAGGATCCACCGCCGTTGGGAGTCCCAAAGAAGAAAGAAGAGCCACTAGGCGTTTTTCATCCTGCACACTGCCTTTGTTTAATCGCGCTGAAAGACGCATAGCAGCAACCATACCCAAAGCCACAGCCTCGCCATGGCGATATCCTGCAAAGCCTTGCCGAGCCTCAATTGCATGACCAAGTGTATGTCCAAGGTTAAGCAGCTTCCGAGCACCGGATTCATGCTCATCTTCACTTACGATGCGGGCCTTGAGCGCGACCGACATGTATACGGCTCGCTCGATTGCCGAAGGATCTTTGCCATTCAACGCTTGGCTATCGCTCTCAAGCGCTGCCACAGATGCTTCGGAATCAAGCCATGCTGATTTCACGACTTCAGCGAGTCCTGAACGATATTCTTCATCAGGAAGAGTCGACAAGCTTTCGATGTCGCAAAGCACAAACGATGGCTGATAAAAACTACCAATCAGATTCTTACCTTGTTTACGATCAAAACCAGTCTTACCGCCCACCGCACTATCGACCATTGAAAGCAGGGTCGTTGGCAGTTGACCAAACCGAATACCCCGAAGCAGAGTAGAAGCTGCAAAGCCAGCAAGATCACCGACAACGCCTCCGCCAATACCAAGCATCAACGCCTCGCGATCAATACTGCCTTCTAAAGCGGCGTCCCAAATCTGCTGGACGGAATCAATCGTCTTGTAAACCTCACCGGCAAGGAGTGTCACCAAGCGAGTTGATTTGACTGTTCCAGAAATGCTTTTAAAAACCGGTTCCGCCCATAGTGCTGCAACATTGCTGTCGCTTACCCCAATAACCGAGCTTGCATTCAATAGATCACGATGAGCATTGAGTTCACGACGCAGTCCAAAACCAATCCGAACCTGATAACTACGTTCCGATAGCAGCACGGGAACGATTTTAGGGCCAAGGCCACTAAGAATAACTTCGCAGACTTGTTCCACCGAAAGATTGTCCGTATCCACACGAAGATGGCATTCTGCATAAGCACCCTCTCGCTCCTTAAGCAAACTACTCAAGACCGCAAAAGCATCTTTGCCTGAAAGCAGAGGTCTGCCTCCTTCACTGCTTGCACGTTTGGACAAGGCAGCAGCCGAGGCTCGAAGACTCACCACATAACCTGCGTCAATCAGTTTACGGCGAAGCGCTTGGCTCGTAACCGTTCCTCCACCAAGGGCAACCACACCTCGCTGCATAGAGTTAACAAGCTCAGATACCAGATCATGTTCATGTTTACGAAAAGCAGCTTCGCCTTCTCTATCGAAAAAATCTTGAACGGACATCCCTACACGCTCAGCGATGCGTGCATCCAAATCGATCAGATCAACACCAAGCGCACAAGCCAGTACTTTGGCCACCGACGACTTGCCGCTGCCCATCGGGCCAGACAGGAAAATAGGTTTGTGGATATCAATTTGAGATTTCACGGGATTATCTGTAGCACAAAAGGGCGAGCGGAAGAGAGAGCGTCAGGGCAAAAAACGCGATAAATTCATAGTCCCAGTCGATCAAACGGAATGAAAACAGCGATTTTTCTTATCGGCGGACGGCATCTTTACTCAACATCGTCAGCCACGCACAAGCAAACAATGCCTTCTAGCCAAAAGAAGGTTACAATTGCTCTGTGAAGATCAAACACTTCTTTGTTCTTAGGGCTCTGGCAGCAACACTCTCGTTTGGGATTGGCTCTACAGCTTACGCGGAGCAATGTCCCAATGACCAGCCTAGCTGGATACGTGGTCGAGCAGTTTACAATGAACAAGGTGTCTCCAGAACGTTGGGTGAAGTTTATGTCTATGCCTACGAACGTGGGCAAAGCACTGCCAATACACGCTACATCGCGGTGACAGACAACGATGGCTATTTGTGTATCCACGATACGGGCTACGGCGAATGGGTTGTGACCGTTTATGAACCCTTTACTTTTCGGCCCATCGTACGGGAACTAAACTGCAGCGCCTCTGCTTGCGATTTAGGAGACCTGCACCTGGATACCGCCTTGCGCATTAGCGATGACCATCTCGGGTATGACGGAAACTGGTGGGGCGGAAGTTTTGCACAAACAGTGCTGATGCCGGAAGATTCGCTCTCGTTGGTCAAAGTAAGCTTTCGTGACGGCGCAGCACAAAATCCCATCTCCATTCAGGTCTTTGAAGGACAACAAGCAACTGGCACCCCGATTGGCAGCGCTGGGCTGCGCGTCCTCAGCTTATCAAACCGAGACAGTGCGGTGTTTCAACCGGGCGAAGTGCTGGTCAACCCGGGAGAGCTTTATACCTTCGTAGGAAGTGGTGGCTGGGCTCCCTGGCGTGACACAGGGGACCGCTATCCAAGTGGGCAAGGTTTTTCGGTCGACGGCAACGGCGCACTTAGCGAACTCTCGAATCAAGACATCGCTCTGAATCTCGATATCGATGGACCAGACGGCAACCTCACCAGCATGTATGTGCATTATAACGATAGCGCCGAAGGAGGAAGTGATTTTGCCCAATCGTTCATTGCACGATCAGCTTCGATAACCCATGCCTCTGTCTTTGTCGGAGGAGGTAGTGGCTTAAGGCGTATTCAAGCTTTCATCAGCGCAACAAAAGATGGCCCTGCCATTGGTCCCATCAAAGAAAGCAAAGGTTTGCCAGAACAAGGGGTAGCATTTGCTTGGTTTGCCAATGAAGTCCCAACCGTGGTCGGACAAACTTATTTTTTGCGAATCCATTATCCAACCGGAAGCTTCAGTCTCTACACAAGACGGCAAGTACCTCGCTCGGATCCTAACGCCACAAGTCAGACCGAAAGCGACGCATACAAAGCCGGCGAGCTCTGGGTTAATGGCGGCCTTGCACAAGGGGATCTTTCAGGCCGTATTCTTGGTCCAGCTCCGGAGCAAAGTTCAAGCTCACAAAGCGATGCAGGAAGCACGACGGATAACGATGCTCAGATTGGAGCCGACGCCTCGCTAAACGATGCTGCACCGACCGGAAACGCTCAAGGCGGATGCAGCTGCAATACTGTTCAAGGACAAACTTCACCTACCATACTGTTCTTGCTCTGCCTTGCTTTAATCTTGTCTCAAAAACAAAAGAAAAGCCCACCTAGTCGGTGAATGACTTGCCGTCGATTCACTTTTCAGTTATCGCTTTCCTTTCTAGTGCTCTGATTGGAAAGTACGGATCAATCCTTTCCGATCAGAGCATTAGTGTTCGCTTTGAGTTGATAACGCACTAGGTGCAACAAAGGATAAAACATGGATTTACGCACGCTCGCACTTTCAATTCACTTGTATTCAGTGATGATTTGGTTTGGAGGCTCGCTTATGGCCTCGTGGATTGCTGTGTTTTTCACCCAAAGTGATTTTGCAGAATCACGTGCGGAGTTTTACAACTTGATTCGCCGAGCTATGCGAAGCGTCGTCACACCCTTTCTGATTCTTGCCTGGCTTACTGGCCTCTATATACTGCTAACTGCTTGGGCGAGCACCTACGCTAAAATGCCTTGGATGCATACCAAACTCACCTTGGCGTGTTTGCTCACAGGTCTAACAGGCTACATCTCTGCCACCATCAAAAAAGCTTCACAAGGTCAGGATAAGCAAACCGCGATTCGGATTAGCACAACCGTACTAAGCCTCCTCGCGGCGCTCATCATTGCTCTTGTACGCTTCAAACCTTTCTAAGGTCTGAAGAGCTTTTCCGAAGGCACGATGCTCCAGCCGTCATTGGCAGTTGGCTTCCAGAAAAGCTGAAGCGCAATCTGATAGCGAGGCCCTTGGAAATACTCCACAACAACGTCGTGCAAACCAGCGCTCAGTTGCGCCGTGCCCGTTTGCTCCTTGGGAGCATGAACCCCATCGTTATCAACGACCTTCTTGCCATCAATATACAAGATCGCGCCATCGTCGCTGTTGAATTTGAAAGCGACAAGCCCTGCTTTGTCCACACGGATTTTTCCGCGGAAGCGAATAGCAAACCACTCGAGCAAATTCTTGCTTTCATCAATCCCTGGAAAGCCCTGCTCAAAGCGGCGCGGCGCTACGTCAAGCTTAGGGACAGCAATGCTGGCCAAAGGCTCGCCCAGCGTTGAGAAGTCTGGCAGCTTCTTCGAATCCGCAGGAATCTTCCACACATTTCCGACAAGTCCGTTTTCACCCGTAGGCGTAAGCAAGCCGTCATCGTCGTCTGTTACGTTGAACTTACCCTTCCAAACTTCTTTACCGGAAAAGAGAAGATAAACATACCCTGTCACAGCGCCCTTCGGCACAACAACGCTGATGCTCTTGTCAGTCACCGTCTTTGCCAACACGGGTGCATCAACACCAGTGAAGCGGAACTTGAACAGTGATTTTTTCTTCAGATCCAGGCGCTTATCGCAAGCAAAACTTCCACTGAGCACTGCAGTTGTTCCAACTGGGCCTACGGTCGGCGTTAGGCGATAGCGAGTCTGTATCCCCAAAACAGAAAGTTCGCCTTTCCAAACCACACGGTTACGAATGCGCAACGCAATCTCACCCGAATTCGCAGTCTTCGGAACCTCGAATTGCGCTTCGCTTTTCGTTACCTTTTTTGAAACCGTGGGAAACGCCGTACCATTAAACTTAAGTCGAGCATGACTTGGAGCAGTCGCGTTCGAGAAATCACCAGTGACGGTAACGGCCTCACAAGGCATCACCGCTGTTGGGGAAACATTGTATTGCGCGACAACAGGAGCCGGATCAATCGTCTTGTCAGGAGCGCCAACCTTGATGGTAATGTTTGCTGTCCAAACGACGTGACCTGAAATCACAATACGAATCACGCCTGTGGCCGATCCGCTTGGGGCAACACAATCAATGTATTTTGCGTTAACCGTCTTTGCGACAACAGGCTTTGCAACCCCTGGAAAGTAAACATGAACCGCAGCATTGCCGACGGCCGAAAAATCACCATAAATGCGTAGGGTGCCACCGATTTTAACAGTAGACGTTTGCATGTGCGTTACGTGAACGCTTGCATGAGCTTGAACACGCCGCTCTTTCGGTGCGCGGGTTTTGCTAATACGATTCGTACGGCTAACCTGCCGCGATCGAGCGCTTGTCGTGCTACTGCTTTTTGCTGAAGCCGACGTCTCCGCGCTTCCCTTGGCATGGAAATAACAGCCAGAACCTAGCAGGCTTACAAAAAGCGCAACCCCAATAGAAAGATTAAGTTTTTTCATTGCTACTCTCGTTTTGATCATGTTCATTCGACGGAGTGTATGCAGATGTTATTCAAATGCCAAGTATGCTGTTTTCTTCGTAATTTCATACGGTGGCGCAGAATCAAGCATCCTAATGCGTCGATTCATACGACTGCACCATGAAATATCGGCTCTGCCGGTTGAACTGACTCTAGCGCTTGATCAACCTTCGCAGCACTGTTTGGTTGGACTGCATGCGCTCCTGAATTTCGCCGCTTCCCCCGTCTTTGGAAAAAAAAGCTGATTTCACCACATCAATATCGTCAGCAGTAGGAACATGGCCATCATCACGACTAATTGAGACCGCATAATATTTCTCTGCCGCAAGCGTTTGAAGTGAAACAACAACGCGCAGCGCACGTCCATCGTGAAAGGCTACCCCATGATCAACGGGTGACGGCACAGGCTTCCAGCCTTTTGAGAGTTCTTTGGGGAGAGCTAAACTTAACTCTCGCAACAAAAGAGTCTCCTCTCTTGTTTCTGCCATCGTTTTCTTTAGCGAGTCATCGTCCAATACAATTTTTAAATTATCACCCAAACAGCCTTCGAACAAGCAGCAACGTCACTATCCCAGTATTTAGTTGAAAAAAGGTAGGCCACTGTCGGAGGGTGGAGGAAAATCGATGCCGCATAGCAGACCTTCATCGACTCTGTTGTCGCAATCGTTGTCTTCCTTATCACATACTTCTTCGAAGTTTTCGGTACGGCAAACCATGCCGCGGCCATTATCGCAGCGATACACTGAAACCGTGCAGTCCGTTGCCTCGCCACAAGACTGACCGTTGAGAGGATCGGCTTCATCTGTTCGCGTATCCCCATCGTTGTCGAGGCCATCACATACCTCCGTATCGCCCGGATCAACACCGACAATCTGTGTCTGCCCGCAAGCAATAAGACCCAAAATCAGAGCTAAAGCGGATACTGAAATCCCAATTTTATATGCAGCAAACAAGACGACAACCTTTCAGAAAGACTAAGTCAGGCTAGCACAAACTTCGACCCTGTAAAAAACAGAAAAAACACCGCCTTCATCACGAAAGCAGCGTTCTTTCTACTCAGCAACTAAGCTGCGTACGGTTATTTATCTGCTGGGGGAGCTCCGCGTCCACATGGACCGCTACCGTCGCACTGCCCGGCTCCTGGGCCCCAGCCCGGACCACCTTTGCCCCGATGGAAACGTTTTTTCATACGTCCCATTTCAAGCAACAACTTGGCTTCTTCCTTGGGACTAAGCACAGTAGCCAATGCAGCAAACTGAGCTTTGCGAATGCTATGCATAGCATCATGTGCAGCGCCTAGCTCTTTGATGAGTTTTGTGTATTCGGCATCACTGGTCGAATTCGAAGCAACAAGCTTTGCTAACCTTTGGTGAGCATCACGAATTTTCCCTCGGTTGTCTTGGTGTTGTTTGTCGTATTTTGCAAATACCGCTTCAGCTTTTTTTGCTTTGGCTTCCGTCAGTCCTACTTTGTCCCGTAGAAGCTTAGCGCGCATCTCAACCATTTTGGCGTGACGCTGTGCTCGAAACTCTTGTCTATTCATGCCCGATCGGCCTCTTCCCGGACCAGGTTGCGCTAATGCGGGATTCACAAGCACCGCCGCACTGCCAAGGAAAAAACTCGTTATCAATATTCGTTTAAGGTTCATCTCAACTCTCCTTTGACTCAATCTTTGATTAGTAAGTGCCGCAGCTTCGGTAAGTGTTAAAAAAATAGAATGACTTTTTAAAATTCATCGTAAGCCATCTCAATCGCAAGCTGCTCTTCTTCGTCAAGACCCGCATGCAAAGTATCGATGCCAAACAAATCAACACTGGCTACAAGCGCCATATCTTCAAGTTCTTCATCGCTCCATGTTGTAGTGCTTTGTGCTGCCTCATCACCATTCGACTCTTCGCTATCACGAGGAACAACGACCCGCGATTGAACACTCGCAACTTTCTTTAGGTTCTTATGCTCGACGGGAGCCGGCAAATGAAACGCCACTAATAATGCAAGCGCTGCAGCCAATGCACCTGGAGTTATCCATATCCAACTCCATGCCCGCTGCTTTGGCTTCCGGCTATCTGGAATCTGTGCAGCGTAACGCCCCAGCTGCTGCTCCTCTGAAACACTTAAGCCCGAAGCACTTTCATCAAATACTTGCTGCACACGCATCTCAAGCTCCGTGATCGAGGAATGATTTTTTTTATTTTGATCCATAATCATACGCTCCTCATTCATTTTATGCCTTGTTCAATTTCTTTAAAGAGCAAGATGCAAAAGCACTCGCGCAGATCGTTCACTTATCTTTAATGCTTCAGCTATCTCTGCGTAGCTAAGTTTCGCATCAAGACGCAACATCGCCACTTGGCTGCGTTTGCTTGGCATGCTTGCCAAAATTTCTCGAACCCGAGCAGCCATTTCCTTCGCACCAAGCATTTCATCGGGCTGGGTATACCGTCGCCTATCGCCGTATTCTGCCTGTCGCTTTGCTCGTCGCTTTTCTGAGCGCAGCAAAGTTTTCGAACGCTTTACCGTGATACCTGCCAAAAACGCCCGTACACTGCCCTGTTCTTTAACCGACGACAAACGCATGTATGCAAGGACAAGACTTTCTTGCACGGCGTCTTTAGCGAGCTCCGGATCGCTGCAAGCACGGGCCGCTAAACGGTGCAGCATTTCAAGATGAGGGCTAACAAGCTTTCGAAAAGCTATCCCATCACCTGAAATCGCCGCACTCAACAAGACTTGCTGCTCAAGGGCAGCGCTCAGTGGTTCCACCCTTAGGCCTCCTGCCAATTTTGCCGCAAATGCGAAATGAACTGCTGGATTTTGCATCTCAAGAGGTACATGCCGCCAACTATCGCTTTGTTAAACAAATTGTCACAGCTCTTGGGAGCTATTTGATATAGAGTATAATTATCAACAAAACATGCCAAAATTGGCATGTTTTCGAACAAAAAACGCCAATTTTGGCATGTTTCAGCGATCTATGGATCAAGCTAACCGCAAGCAGCCATTTCAAAATTGATCTTTTCTCGCTTTTCGCAGACTCTGCCGAAAATTCTTCCAAAATCACATAGGATTCACAATGGCAACAGTCTTGGTGCCCAAAGAATGGCAGCAACATGAAAGCCGTGTTGCAGCAACTCCCGAAACCGTAAAAAAGCTATGCAAGCTTGGCTTACAGGTATGCGTAGAAAGCAATGCCGGCCAAGGCGCATTTATTAGCGATGAGGACTACGTAAACGCAGGCGCAAGCATCGTTGAGACCTCGGCCCAGCAATGGAGCTCCGCAGACATCATTATCAAGGTGGCCCCGCTTGGACAAAACCCTGTGCTTGGAGCGCACGAAGCTTCGCTCATCAAAGAAGGAGCATTGCTCATCGCTTTGCTTGCTCCCTTTGACAGCAAAGACGCCATCATCATGCTAAGAGACCGAAAGGTCTCGTCCTTGCCCATGGAAATGATCCCACGCATCAGTCGTGCGCAAAGCATGGATGCGTTATCGTCACAGGCAAGCATCGCGGGTTATAAAGCTGTGCTGTTGGCTGCCGCACACCTGCCATCGCATTTTCCATTGCTCATGACCGCGGCAGGCACCGTCAAGCCCGCAAAAGTAGTGATTATGGGCGCTGGCGTTGCTGGCCTTCAAGCCGTAGCCACTGCAAAACGACTTGGCGCTACAGTCGAAGTCTCTGACATTCGGCCCGAAGTTCAAGAACAAGTAGAATCGCTGGGAGCTAAGTTCATTGACTTACCGGAACTTGAAAGCGGCGCGGGCACAGGCGGCTACGCCAAAGAAATGGGACCTGAGTTTTTGCGCAAACAGCGTGAAATCGTCAGCGAACATATCAAACAAGCCGATGTTGTCATCACCACAGCGCTTGTTCCTGGAAGACCTGCACCAAAGCTTGTAAGCAAAGAGATGGTGTCTTCCATGAAAAAGGGTTCGGTGATTGTCGATCTTGCCGTGGCCGCGGGTGGCAACTGCGAATTTTCAGAGCTCGACAAAACCGTCGTTGCCGAGGGTGTCACCATCATCGGCGATTCCAATCTGCCTGCAACGGTGTCAAAAGACGCAAGCCAGCTTTATGCGCGTAACGTATTCACCCTTCTTGAACTCATGGTTAAGGATGGAAATATTAGCCTCGATCTCGATGATGAAATCATCGCTGGCACTTTACTGACTTATCAAGGAAGCATCCGCAACGATCGGATCAAACAACTTATTGAAGGAGGCAACTGATGGCGACGGGAACTCTGCTCATTGGCCTTTATGTATTCGTTCTTTCTTGCTTTGTAGGATTTGAAGTCATTAACAAAGTCCCTCCAACGCTGCACACCCCTTTGATGTCAGGTGCGAATGCTATCAGCGGCATCACCATTGTGGGAGCCATCAGCGTGGCCCATAGCGCGGAGCCAAGTTTAGCCAACATCCTTGGCGCTGCAGCCATTGTCCTTGCAACAATTAACGTAGTAGGCGGTTTTGTCGTAACCGACCGCATGCTCAAGATGTTCGGAAAGAAGCGCTAAGATGGATTCTTTTAGAACACTTTTTTTGCAAGCACTTTCCACGAGGACTTTGTGGCTTCGGCTTACGGCCTCGCTCCTCGTCGGCAAGTACTCATGTACGTGCCTCCTCGTCACTCGGGCGCGCTCGACCCCACAAAGTCCTCGTGAAAAGATATGTTTGCTAACTTCAGCGCAGTCTCACCATTATGAAGGAGTACGCTAAAGATGTCAGGCTCGGAAATCCTTGTTCAACTCCTTTATATTTTGTCGGCAAGCCTTTTCATTTTTGGCTTGAAGAAGCTCTCGCGCGTCAAAACTTCGCGCGCGGGAAACAATCTTGCTGCCTTTGCCATGTTCTTGGCCGTCGCTGCTACTTTGCTCGAACTTGGCATTGTCGATTACCGCTGGATTCTTTCGGGCATTGCCCTTGGTAGCGTCATCGGCACCGTCATTGCCCTTCGCGTTCCGATGACAGCCATGCCGGAGACCGTTGCTATCTTTAACGGTTTTGGTGGCGCAGCTTCGGCACTCGTTGCGCTAGCCGTTGTATTCAACGACTGGCTCGCTGATCTTTCAGCAAGTGGAATCACCCTTGCCAAAAGCTCTGGTGAGACCGGCGCAGTTCAAGCCCTTACGATTGTGCTTTCGATTCTGATTGGTGCAGTCACACTCTCCGGAAGCTTTGTTGCCTATCTCAAGCTCAACGGTAGCCTCAACAACGGCAAACCTATTTTGCTTCCAGCGCGACACTTCATAAACCTTCTTTTGGGAGCAGGCATTATCGCGGTCGGAGCCTACTTTGGCTACCTGACAAACGAGCCAAACCACGCACTACTAAGTCTTTCTATATTTACAGTCGCCAGTCTTGTGCTTGGTATTTTGCTGGTCATTCCCATTGGCGGAGCCGACATGCCGGTTGTGGTATCGTTGCTCAACTCCTATTCAGGTGTGGCGGCCTGTGCGGCAGGCTTTGTCATTCACAATAACGTACTCATCATCGCTGGTGCGATGGTTGGTGCCGCTGGCTTGATTCTTACCGAAATCATGTGCAAAGCCATGAACCGATCACTACTTAACGTCTTGGTGGGCGGCTTTGGTGGCGATGATGCTGCAGCGGACTCAGGCTCGCAGGAGTACACCAACATTCGCTCTTGCGGCGCAGAAGATGCGGCCATGGTTTTGGAGTCAGCCACCAGCGTTGTTGTTGTGCCAGGTTATGGACTGGCTGTTGCCCAAGCCCAACATGCAGTACGCGAGCTCGCGACCCTTTTGGAAAAGCGCGGCTGCAAAGTTACCTACGCCATTCATCCTGTGGCCGGCCGCATGCCAGGACACATGAACGTGCTCCTAGCCGAAGCAGATGTTCCCTATGAGAAGCTCTTGGAACTTGAGCAAGTCAACCCTGAGTTTAAGCGTACCGACGTAGCCATCATTCTTGGCGCCAACGACGTGGTGAATCCCGCTGCCCAGGAAAACAAAAACAGCCCTATCTATGGTATGCCTATTTTAGAAGCCTACAACGCCACAACAGTATTCGTCGTCAAACGAAGCCTCGGCGCAGGCTATGCCGGCGTCAAGAACGATCTTTTCGACCGCGACAACACCACCATGATCTTCGGCGACGCCAAAGCCGTCCTCCAAGACCTCGTGCGTGAGGTTAATGAGCTATAGCTTTCTAAAAGCCATCGTTAATGATGTTGTAGCTTGTAGAACAAGTCGAATACCGCAGCTAAACCCTCGCGACTAGCTTCATCCTCAAACGAGTAACCTGGTTGCGGTATAATTCTAACGTGGTTCGGATTGTTGGGAAGCGGCGTATGCACCACATCAAAGCCCGCATTTCTGATATCCCCACGAAGGCACCGGATATGCGATCCCCGGCTTTACGGCGCGACCCAGCAACGAATTGATTTCCGGCTCGAATTCGAAAGACGTTGCGATTCCGGCGGATTTACCTGGCGTTGTTACCTCGCCAATAGCGATCCGATCTTGCGGTTTGAGTATAAAACGATTTGGGTTGCTGGAATTCCCTGCCATAACAATAACCTCGTTGTCAGGTACTACCGCTATGGTGTCTAACAACGGCGCAGCCACGGTTGCCACGGGAGCAGCTACGGAAGCAGACGAACCAGTGAGGCCTTCTTCGGCTTCAAACGCAACCGATTTCAGTGCTCGAATGCGCGGCGCGGTGGCTGCGAAAATGAACATGAAGTCGATGGCTTGCGATTGAGCTGCTCCGTTGATTTGTTGCGGTGTGGCTCCCAAGAACCCTGAAATAATCCTGCCACCACCCGTGGGTCCAAATTCAACATCTTGCACGACTTGACCACTAAGAGAGAACCAAGAAAGCAGAAGCGATAGTTCCAGCCTATTTATAAAAGGTGTTTCCTTTGTCGTCGCAGGCTGGCATTCACCAAAAGTTGGACACCAAACCGGTGATGGCGCAGCGGTTTCCCAGCGGGGAATGGTCTCGCTAAAGGCACATTCGCTTCCGTCTCGAGGACCACTGTATTCTTGTCCATCGAAACCGAGGTAAATGCGGCCTTGGTTTTCGTAGCAAATGACTCGCCCTTGAAGATTACCTTCCGCATCGGCGTATTGTCGGATGAAGCCATCCACTTCGACTTTCATTTCCGCATCGGCAATCTCTTCAGGAATCGACGCTAAACAGCGTGTTGGAATCCAGTGAAGCCATGGACTGATTTGGGCGTACCCGCCATCAAAGGCGTAAACGCCCACATCTTGTCCGTTAAAAACGCGCGAAATATCTTCAAAGTTACCCCACTTGTTTATGGTGGTAATCAGACAACCCTCAGGGGATGCCGCAACCTTGGTGCTAAAAAAAGGCTCTGGATCATGACTTATATCCACACCCTCAAAATCCACCGCATCACGTGGCAAAAAGACATTCAAGCGATGAATCTGGACCCACCATTCGTTGACGCCATACACTTCAACGTCGCTCCCGCTTGACACTTGATCTTCTTCAATCTCCGCTAAACCACCACCCTCAATACCGTAGATGTACTTTGAGCTGTCCGTCTTTGCTTTGGCCGTCCATAGGGCTTGGCCTTCCTCGCTGATGGCATCGTTGCTTTGACCTCCCTCGAAGGAGGAGAGCGGACTACATCCACTTAAGAAAGTCGCGAAAGACACTACGAGTAACGAAATCAGGCAGAAACCTATAATACAAGATTGTTTCTTCATCATCGCTAAGCAGATGCATATTTCATGCCATCGCCATAAAATTAGAGATGAGGGGAAGCGCGGTACGCGTTCAAGGAGAACGCCATTCAATCATTGACCATTTTCACGATCTCTCTGAATGAAACTACATCCTGCGACCTAGCCCACAGGGTCAACAGTTCCCTTGAGGATTATTATGTCACCACTGCCTAAAAGAAGTTGGAGAACAAGAATTGATGGACGGCAAAGGATACTCGTAAACTAGCTTAGCTGTCCTCGCCGCCGCGCCGCCAGTTTGGCAACGGCTGCGGCGCGGGTGTGTACGCCAAGTTTTGCTCGAAGGTGTTCGATGTGCGTGCGCACAGTGCTTGGACGGATGGCCAGCCCGGGGCCTTGTCAAGCTGAGTTTGCATCGCAAAGCAGCAGTGCAAGTATATCGCGATCTCGGTCACAGCCCTGGGCCTGCCTGAAAAGCGCCGCATCAGAAATCCAGTAGCGTGAAGAGGGCGATGGCATCAGCAAATCGGCTACAGTCTTGTGTGTTTGCTGTGATAAGACGTTTGACGTTGTGTGCCAGCATCGTCGCAACAATATTGGCATCGTGAATGGTTTTGACTTGGCAACTAAATTTTGCTTGGGGACTGCTTGGGGACATGCTCACGACGAATCACTGATGTTACATTCGAAATGTTATAAACTCGATCGCGAAACCTTAAGGAAAAGGTGTCGCGATCGTACATATAAACATGTGCGATCATTCTGTTATTTAGATCGAAGCATGTCCCCAATTTAAGCGTCGCTTGCATACTTAAACGTTGCGGTGAAATGGCGCAGGGCAGGAGGCTCGTGGGTGATTCGCAGGCCCACAAGAGAGCTGCGGCGCTGCCAGACGCGTTCGGCGACTTCGACCACGTAGTCGATGTGGCTCTGAGTGTAGACGCGCCGCGGGATAGCTAGGCGCACGAGATCCATAGCCGCAGGTATCTCGCTGCCGTCGGGCTTTCGTCCAAACATCACCGTGCCGATTTCGCAGCTGCGCACACCGCCTTCGCGGTAGAGCTCAAGCGCAAGGGCCTGACCCGGATAAGATAACGGCGCAATGTGCGGTAGCATCGCCCGAGCATCAATGTAGACAGCATGCCCGCCGACCGGAACCATGATGGGGATCCCCAACTCCCGCAGTTTCTCACCGAGGTACTCGCTGGAGCGCACGCGGTAGCGCAAATAGTCGTGATCCACCACTTCATGCAAACCCTGAGCGATGGCTTCCAGGTCCCGGCCGGCCAGACCTCCATAGGTGGGAAAGCCTTCAGTGATCACCAATAGGGTGCGGCACTTATCGGCCAATGCATCGTCGTTGAGTGCGAGCCAGCCACCAATGTTGGCCAAGCCATCTTTTTTTGCCGACATCGTCATGCCGTCAGCACACGCGGCCATCTCGCGCGTGATCTCGCTGACCGATTTATCGGCGTACCCTGCTTCGCGTTGTTTAATGAACCAGGCGTTTTCGGCAAAGCGGCAGGCATCAAGAAACAGCGGGACGCCATGACGCGAGCAAATTTCTTTGGCCTGTCGTAAGCAGGCCATACTCACGGGCTGTCCGCCGCCCGAATTGTTGGTGATGGTGATCAACACCAGTGGAATACGCTCAGGTCCATGTTCTTCAAGGAGCGCTTCGAGGGCATCGGTATCGAGGTTGCCCTTGAAAGGATGCTGCGTGCTCGGTTGTTTTCCCTGAGCAATCAGCAGATCCAGCGCCCTAGCGCCCGTGTGCTCAATGTTGGCGCGGGTGGTATCGAAATGGGTATTGCTCGGAATAATTTTTGCCGTGGCCGGCCACCACCGAAAATAGAATTTGCTCCGCAGCACGTCCTTGATGCGTCGGAATCACGTGCTTAAAAGAAAAGAGCTCCTGCACGGCTTGCTGAAAACGCAGGAAGGAAGGAGAGCCGGCATACGACTCGTCTCCTCGCTGGATGGCAGCCCACTGCTCGGCTGACATGGCGCCGGTGCCTGAGTCGGTCAACAGATCGATCATGACGTCATCGGAGCGAAGCTTAAATAAGTTTAGCCCAGCTTCCTGCATGAACCGTTCACGCTCTACGCGTGTGGTCTGACGCACAGGTTCCACACTTTTGATTCGAAACGGTTCGATGATGACGCGAAAAGGTACTTCCGCTGGCTCTGCCTCAGCTAAGGATTCAGGATTCATCGCACCGATCTACAGGAAAATCGTCCAACCAGCCACTACAGCTCAGCCCATCGGCAACTCCGTGAGCGAGCCAGCGAAAGAGCAAAAGTGCCAACCAAATTTGTGCCTCTGAAATCATTATAGAAATGACAATCTCTGCATCAACCAAGCAACGCGTTCAAACACTCTGCACCGCAGTCACGTAATCCGGCCGGTGTTGATAGCGCTCGGGCATCAGCGCTTCGTTGTGTTTAGGCGCCGGCAAGGTCAGTGATTTCACAAGCTGAAGGCCTTCCCGCGGAAACGCCGGGGTGTTCAATAGGGCTTCGCCATCGGGCGCATAAAAACACCAGCTGTATTTGTGTTTGCGCAGGGTAAAGCCATCTTCATGCACCGCGCGATGATGCTTTGTGCATAGCAATATCAAGTTATCCAGCTTGGTCTCGCCTCCATACGCCTAGTGTTTGATGTGATGTGCATGCAAAAACTTGGTGTGCGTGCAGCCCGGAAACTTGCAGCCTTGGTCGCGTAATCTCAGTGCCCGCGATATAGCCGGCGGAATCGTGCGTCTCCTGCGGCCAATATCAAGCACATTCCCGCCCTATTACTTGGGGACATGCTCGTCGCGAATAAGCAACGCAATCTCATGCAGTTACAAAATCGACCACGAGACCTTTTTCATCTGAACGGTTCCGCGGTTGCATCTCTAAGCCACTGCAATCATTCTTGAATTTGAGAAGGAGCATGTCCCCATGTAAAGCCACTTATTCAATCGGACTTCAAAGCGATGACTGCCAGATACAGGACTATTCGATTAGCTAGCTTTTGTGTTTCATGTAAACTTCCGGAACGCTAGGGCGGAAAACATTCAAGCTCTTCGATTTGCTCGGGGGTGGTGTCCCATGGCCAGCAGGAACCCTCTGTTCCCGGCACGCATTCTTTAGCACCAGCGTACCAGGTGCAATACAATGAGCAGTGCGCAGGGCTTCCGTGGCGCTGGGAACAATAGGGAAGCCATACTTGCATCCGCAATTCATCGCACACTTCCTGAGTGGTGAACGCGCTATACACTTCCGACCGAGTAGAACTGAATGTTAAATAGGAGCAGCTCGGCAGCTCTTCAAAAGCTGGCAGCTGCGTTGTGTCCTGCCCTGCACGAAGCTCTCGACCCAAAGCCTCGATGCTTTTTCGATGCCCCACGACATTTGCAAATGCTTGCAGACCCGAAGGGGGATCGTTGCCGTCTGCATGAACGATACCCCGGGAATCAATGGCTAGAATTTCGTCCAACGCATAGCGAAGCCTATTTGAAGGTAAAGTCACCATACCGTTTTGAGCTTCAGTTGAAACAAGTACGGGTCCACCAGAATCTCCCTTGCAGGTCGTTAAAATGTTTGAGAGCACAAGAAGTTGGCTTGCATTGGGCAGGCCTTCGTTTGGCCAATCGAAGACACCCGCCCGCTTGCTTCCTAAGCCACTACCACTGTAGTTCCAAGGCAATCCCCCGTTACACAAAGAATCCCCGTAGCCCACAAAGAAGGCAAGCTTTCCGGAATCCGCTTCTGGGTAGCCTTCAGCGATGTGCGGAATCGGTTGTCCATCGAGTTGCTCAGGACATAGCGTATAGGCAAGTTTGGCTACGGTAAAATCCCAACGCCCGGCCGAGAGCAAATCGGTAGTACCGTTATTCGGAGAGATTCGTATTTTTTTGTTTTCGAGCACCGGCAGATAAGCGTGCTTGCGTGAACCATCGACTGTGGGCACATCAAACCGCACAAAATAGCGAAGCCCTTCTGTGGTTGGATAGCTTTGTTCTTCATAATCAAATACATGTGCCGCAGTGAGAACAATATTGCTGCATTCATCGGAAAAGCTTCCATCGTCATCAGGTATGCGAATCAATGTGGCGGTTGCCGTTTTTTCAAAATAGCGATCGGGAGACCAGCTAAAGATGGCCCCTACGGCCGGCGCCACGTGGTAGGCTGGGTCAATCACACCATGCTGCGCGTACATCACCGCATCGTTGTTTTGCGAAAACTCAGCGCTCGTCTCAGCCGCGCAACTACAAAGACTTATCCATGCTGCGGCTAGGGCGGCTCGATGCCATGGTTGCATGTGCTCATGGGACATCTTCGGGTACAGAGCAAGAATTGATCCAAGTAATCCGAGCAAATTAACTATGGATTTCAATGAGCTCTATAACTCAAGGGTTACCATCACTGGGGTTGAGTGCCCCAGCATGGGTAGTTGTGCTATGGATCCTGTGAAATCGTAGCTCATTGTCGCTTCAGTTGAGCAGACAAATTTGGCATGTTTATAGAGAAAACATGCCAAATTTGGTCTAAAGCAGATCGAGCAAAGGGTCTTTGGGCCTGTCTACCTTGGCACGCTCACACCCAAAGGATTCAAGCGAAAAACAACAAACCTACGTGGGGACATGCTCCTTCTCAAATTTAAGAATGATTGCAGTGGCTTAGAGATGCAACCGCGGAACCGTTTAGATGAAAAAGGTCTCGCGGTCGGGTTTGTAACTGCATGAAATTGCATTGCTTATTCGCGGCGAGCATGTCCCCAAGTAACCAAGTAAGCATTAGGGACAGTTGCTTAGTTGGCTGATCCAAGCGCTCAGAAGACTTGCACCATCCTCATCGATGATGTTGCTTCCAAGGGGTGGCATACCCAGTTGATCGCGGCGCTGCATTCGCAGAACAAGAAGAGATGCATCGGGAAGTCCAGGGGCCAGTAATCGCAGTCCATCGACTTTAATGGTGGTATCGGTGGGAAGTTCGTCGCAGATCTCTGCATCCGCTAAAGATGTCGTGAAGCGAAGATCCATGATGGAATTGGTAGGCCCTCCGGGGCGGTGACACTGGCTGCAATTGGTATGCAGATAGGCTCTAGCACGATTCTCCAGGCTCTCGTTTTCGTCTTGAGGATTAGGCAATAGCGGCATCAGTGAAGGGTCAATACTGTCTATCGATGTAAACATTCCGATAGCTGCAAGCGTCGTGAGCTGATTGCCCACAAGCTTACTGCTCTCGTAGAGCAGATCTTTGTTCAGCTGTGCTGTTTCGAGTCCAAGACTGCGTCCAGATGCATTGGTATGGCATTGCAGACACTGCGCCGAACTTGGGTAAATCCAAGTTTGTCCTGCAACGTCCCGCGTTTTGCCATTGCGAAGCCAAGTAGCGTCACTTTGATCGTCGTTCCACTCGTAGCTGTACCCTGCCCAATTGCCGTCTTCATGCCGTACGAGTAAGCGTGTCTCAACACGCTGATCGGCAAGATCGAAATTCTTCAAAAGCACCGTTCCAACCGGAAACTCCCAGTCATCGTCACTTCCAATTGTAATACGCGTGCCATCGGGAATGGTGAAGTACCGCGTCTTTAGCGCTCCGTCCGACCAAAAAAGGGCATTGATATCGTAGGGGATCATCCCTGGGTCGGGTGTCTTGGGATCTTGCGGATCCACACATCCGGTTTGCGAAAGCAGTTCTGGTACCGTTAAGGTGTCAGTTTGTGCACCAGCAACCAGCTGGTAAATGCCGCCTGTGCCATAATCGAGAATGTAAATCTCACCATTGTGATCCTGAGCAAAGGACGAAATAGACAAACCACTGTCTACGAGCATGTCTTCTTGAAAACCACCATCGCCATCGGGGCCTACCTTCCAAAGGCGCCCTGAGACAAAATCACCATAGACAAACGCATCGGATAAACTGGGAATCGTTTGCCCACGGTAGACAAAGCCACCTGTGATCGACTCACCCTCACTATGATCGTATTCAGCCACTGGATCAATCAAGCCTGAGGCATCGCAGTTTTGAGCCGAAAAACAGTGCATGCCTTCACGCGTATTCCAGCCGTAGTTGCCTCCAAGCACAATACGATTAACTTCTTCCCAGGTTTCTTGTCCTACATCCGCAAGCCATAGCTCGCCTGTTAAACTATCAAAACTCCATCGCCAAGGATTACGCAAGCCCCACGCATAAATTTCAGGGCATCCACCATCAACATCATCACAGCTTGAGTTTGCAAAAGGATTGTCCGCCGGAATGCCGTAGGGGTTCGCACTGTCGACATCAATGCGCAAAAGGGCAGCAAGCAGCGTGCGTGGATTCTGACCATTTGCATTTGGATCGCCGCCGCTTCCACCATCACCAAAGCCGATATAGAGAAAACCATCGGGACCGAAAGCGATGTTGCCTCCATTGTGGTTATCGTAGGGCTGCTCAAGAGTCAGGATGACTCGCTCTGAATTGCTATCAAGCGAGGTACCATTGGCATTGACGGTGTAACGCGAGATGCGCGATCGCATGGGTGCATTGCCAAAAGTAAAAGATAAAAAAACGTAGTTGTTGTTTTCAAAATCGGGATGAAAGGCCATGCCAAGCAAACCCGCTTCACCGGGAACACTATTGATTGCGGCGCTTAGATCCACAAGGTCCTGAGCGCTGCTTGCTGTGGCTTGGTTGTCAAACACCTTGATTCGACCATCTTGCTCCACGACGTACCAACGCGAATCATCATTCGGAGCCTGCAACATGGCCACTGGTTTACTGAAGCTTAAATTCTCAAACACGCGCTCTACCGCAACACTGTTGGCAAAGACCGGGCGCTCAAAGGCCACACAGTTGCTATTCTGAGGACGTTCACTAAGAGCATGATCGTCCGGTGCGCGCTTTACTCCCTCACCGGAAGGACTGCATCCAACAGCAAAGCAAAAGCATCCACTCATAAAAAAAGCCACCGAGCGCTTCATTGGGTGCATAGACGCAGCCTAACCTTGATCAAGCGCCAAGATCAAAACTATTTGCAGATGGTCGAATAAGCCGGAGGATGTCGGTGCGAAGCAAAATTAAACAACGTTCGCTTGTACTTGCGTGCCAAGGCTAAATCGCACTCGGCAACAATCAGTTCATCTTCTTCGCTTTTGCTCTGAGCCACAATTTGCCCCGAAGGTGAAATAATAGAGCTCGCCCCGATCATGGGCACCCCTTCTTCATTGCCTGCTTTGGCAGCAGCAGCCACCCAGCATGCATTTTGATGTGCGCCAGCTTGCATCACCAGCTGATGATGAAACACCGCAAGCTCATCAATTTCAGGAAAAGGTGGATAGTGTTTTGGTGTGTTGTAGCCAAGCGCAATGAGCTCTACCCCTTGCAAGCCCATCACACGGTAGCTTTCAGACCAGCGACGATCGTTGCACAAGCACATACCAAAGCGCATGCCCAAAGCATCCCAGACAGAAAAACCATCGCCACGCTCGAAATAGCGTTGCTCAAGATGTTGAAAAGGCCGATACGACTCAAGCTCAGCATGCCCTGGCAAATGAACTTTACGATACTTCGCTACGATAGTAGCTGAAGCATCAACGAGAATCGATGTGTTGTAGTGCCTGGAATTTCCATCGTCATCGCTAGACAGCTCCGCATAGCCTAAGACAAACGCTATACCGAGTTTTTTTGCACCATCAAACAACGGCTTCGTTGATTCATTTGGCATCGAACGCTCAAAATACGCGTCCATCTCCGAGCACTGCTCAACGTACCATCGCGGAAAAAACGTCGTTAATGCAAGTTCTGGAAAAACCACCAATTCACAACCTTGCAAACTGGCATCTTCCAAGTGCTTGACTAGCCGTGCTACAACTTGTTTTCGACTATGATGTTTTTGAACCGGACCAAGTTGGCCTACACCAATAACAATCTTATCTTTCTGAGTCACACTGATTCCTTTGAAATCAACAAAGGCATTAAGCCTGAGCAAGTTCCATAAGTAGGTTGAGTAAAATATTGGCCCCGGCTTCAATATGCTCTGGGCTACTGTATTCCTTCACGTTGTGACTAATGCCAGCTTTGCTTGGAATAAAAATCATGGAAGATGGACACATTCGAGCTAGCATTTGAGCATCGTGACCTGCTCCACTTGGCATGCGTTTAACGCTGTGGCCAAGCTCCTTGGCAAAGGATTCAATGCGATTGACCAGCACATCGTTAAAAATAACCGGATCAAAGCGAGCCAGTGTTTTAGAACTGCATTCAAGTCCTTCTTTTTCACACAATTCGTTAATAAAACTTAAAGTCTGTTGCTCAGAAAACTTTAGCTTTTCGTTATCGGTATTTCGAAGATCAACAGTAAATACTGCATGGTTGGCAATGACGTTAACAAGATTGGGCTTAAACTCCATACGCCCCACGGTAGCAACTTGATCGTCGCCAACTTTTTCGGCCAACGCACGCAAAAAACTTGCCACTTGGCAAGCAGCATAACCAGCATCATGCCGTAAACGCATCGGGGTGGTCCCAGCATGGTTCGAGACACCCTTAAAGGTATATTCGGTCCAGGAAATACCTTGAACACTTTGCACCGCACCGATAGTGATTGTCTCTTCCTCTAGAACAGGTCCTTGTTCAATATGCAGCTCGACAAAAGCAGTCGGGACCAGTTGTCCTTCGCTTATCCAATCTCCGGCATAGCCGATGCGCTGCAAATTCTCTTGAACCGTCGTGCCATCGATTCCTCGAACGGCTAAAGCCGTCTCAAGCGCAAGATCCCCTTGAAAAACCAGACTACCCATCATGTCCGGAGCAAAGCGACTTCCTTCTTCGTTGGTGAAAAAGGCAACCCCAAGCGGTCGTTTGCTTTGAATACCAAGATCGTTGAGCGTGGCAATGACCTCAAGACCTGCCAATACGCCCAGATTGCCATCGTAGCGGCCTCCGGTACGAACGGTATCGATGTGTGAACCTGTCATAACGGGCGGTAAATCTTCTTGCCCCTCGCGTAGCCCCAGAACATTGCCGATGCGATCGATCTTAACTTCAAGACCAAGTGATTTCATCAAGCCTACAACGTAGTCGCGTCCAGCTTTGTCTTCATCGCTAAGGGCTAGACGACAGACGCCGCCACCGTCGATGGCGCCAATCTGGCCCAGCTCATCAATCCATCCCAATAAACGCTGCTGATTAATCTGTTGCATCTACTTCACTTTGCCGAATTTCATCACCACTCCTACCGACGATATGTTTGTACAACTCTGGGTCCGTATCGCCCTCTGTTCCAAAAAACAAGACGCAAGAGTCGCTATCAAGTTTCAGATGCCGCAAAAGTTCGGGCTGCTGTGCAGCTGAGCAAAGAGCTGCCACGCCGGCCACCGCTGATTCGCCTGCCACAAGGGGACGATCCTTGCCCACTCCCGTGGCCAGCAAACGCATAGCCTGCGCGGCGCCTTCGTCCGCAATACTAATAAAGGCATCCGTACCAGTTTCGAGAATCTGCCAAGCCAAGCTCGAAATCTCACCACACGCAAGGCCTGCCATGATGGTATCCAGCGCACCGTGCACCGCCGTGGGTTTGCCTGCTTTGGCGCTCTGAATCAAGCAGTCTGCTTTGTCGGGCTCAACCACGATAAAACGTGGCCGCTTCTGCCCATAGCGTTGCCACAAATGAGCACACACCGAAGCTGCCATTGCCCCGACCCCACCTTGAACAAACACATGCGTTGGAAAAACACCCGCGGGCAGTTGATCAAGCGCTTCTTGCACCATGATGGTATAGCCCTGCATCACATCTTTGGGAATCTGCGTATAGCCTTCATAGGAAGTGTCTGAAACAATAAACCATCCGTTTTTTTTTGCATCCGCAGCAGCTTGTTTCACCGCATCATCGTAGTTTCCCGGATGGCGCACTACTTTGGCTCCGTACGCAGCAATCGCTGCTTCGCGTCCTTTGCTGACATGCTCATGGATGTAAATCACGCAACGGCAACCGAAAATCTTAGCGCCCCAAGCGACCGATCGGCCATGATTGCCGTCCGTAGCAGAACAGACCGTGATGCCTGAGACCAACGAGCGGTGCTTACCCTGAGTGATCTGTTGTGCACTTGGCTTTAGGCCGCCGTCATGTTTAGCCACCTGTTCTGCTAACAATTTGTAAACAGCATAAGCCCCGCCCAAGGCCTTAAAACTACCCAAAGCAAAACGACTGCCTTCGTCTTTGTAAAGAACATGCTTCACACCAAGCGATGCAGCCAAGCCGTCAAGGTTACGCAAAGGCGTGGGCTGATAACCCGGCCATGAGCAAATCTCTTGGCTGGCTTGCTCGTAGGCTTTCAGACTAATGACGCTTTGCTTGTCGCTATCGTACTCCAGCGCCGGGTTGGCCTTGGGATTGTCGTAAAAGGAAGTTACCGGGGGAAAAATTAACTCAGCCATGGTCGCCTACAACCTCAGAACTTTCTTTGGTAACTTTTAAAAGCAACCAAGGGAAAAACCAACCGGCCATGCCATAACACACCGCACTCGCCAAAATACCAAGCACAATGGCTTGCATGCCCCAAATACTAAAGTCCATCACTTCGCAAAGCAGGACCACGAAACTGCATCCCGTGATGGAACTCACGGCTGCTCCGGGCCCGGGACGTGAGACATAGTGGCCAAGCACATAAGGCACAAAAGCACCGGCTGCTCGGAAGGAAAAAGAAAACATAAGCAGCGCCACGATGCTCTCAGCATGAAACAACGTCACCATAAGCGCCATGAGCGCCACCACCACCATCGTCCAACGGGTTAGCTTCAGAATCGACTGCTCGGTTGCCTTCGGATTAATCTTCTTGGCATAAATATCATTGGCTACGATCGAGCCCGCAGCAAGCAAATCCGAATCGGCACTCGACATGGTAGCCGAAATAAGCGCCGCAAACACAATGCCAACAAGCCATTTGGGAAAAGCCTGAACGGCAAGCAAAGGCAGCACATAGCGGGCGCCTTCACTTTCGATTAATGCGCCGTCCATCAGGCCTCGCTGCACCATGGAATAAGCAATGACGCCTAGGAGCGCCGGCATGAAGGCAAAAAACACATAGCTCAGCGCTGCCAAGATCGAACCCCAAGCTGCTGCTTTTTCATCGCGCGCAGCGAAATAGCGCTGAACACTTTCCTGACCAACGGCGAAAGATGCGAAGTACATGATAACCAGAGTTACAATCGTCCCAAGTCCCGTGCCTTCGGTAAAGCTGGCCTTAGCTTCCGGTAGGCTACTCATCACCGCAGAATAGCCACCAGCAACATCAAGAGCGAAAGGAATCGCCAGCAAAAGCCCTCCAACAATCAAACACCATTGGATGATATCGGTAAGCGTCACAGACCAAAGACCGCCAAGCACCGAATAGACCGTAACGACAGCGCACACGATGATCGCCGAGAGAGTAAAATTGAAGCCGGTCATCACCGATAGAATCACAGAGGATGCAATGAACTGCGTCGCAGTGAGCCCAACAAGCGGTATGATAAATAAGAAAGCCGAAAGCAGTCCGGTTTTTTCGCCGTAGCGCTTCGTGAAAAACTCAGGCACGGTTCTTACTTCGCTGCGACGCAAGCGGGGCGCCACCACCGCAAGCAACACCAAGGTAATGGCCATGGCCAGCACATACCAGCCGGCGCTCATCCCCCACTCACCAAAGGCCTTTTCGGCCACACCCATCGAACTGCCGCCGCCGGCTTCGGTTGCAGCCAAAGTCCCGGCCATCATAAAAGGCCCTAACCTACGCCCAGCCACCAAAAAGTCGTCGTTGCCCTTAACTTTTTTTGAAGCGTACCAACCCACCCCAAGCATCGCCGCCATGTAGATCAGCACAATTGCAATGACGATGAACGAAGGATTCACACCATACTCCTAAGATGAAAACGAAAGCTTGAGTTTGAAACGTCCAGGACCAATCAACGCCAAGGATATAAACACGATCCCAAGTTCAATGGCGTGCGAAGCCACATTAAAGCCATCGCCTTTGGAAAGGTGCATCGTTGTTGCCATCAACATGGTAGCAGCCATGGCCAGCGCAGCAGGCACAAAAGCAACGCCGGCAATCAAACATAAGCCGCCGCCGAACTCAGCAAGACCTGCCATCAAGCCCCATGCCTGAGGCAAAAAATTAATGCCGATAAGCTGCATCACACTACCAAGCGCTTGCCACTTTTCTGGACCGCCAAGCAATTTGGGATAGCCGTGCACCATGAAAAAAACGCCAATGCCTAAGCGCAACAGCAAAAGCCCGAGATCTCGATATTTTGGAGTCATGACGCTTTGAAATACCGAATTTTTTCGTCCCTGGCCACTGGCATGAAAGAGGCACAAAACATGCCAATTTTGACATATTTTATGCTAAGAAATAGCCATTTATGGCATGTCCGGTTTTTTCGACCAGTAACGCAGATCGTTGGACAAGGTCTCCAAATAGAGCAAACGATGCCGGCGAAGCATCGTTTCAAAGTCGCTTTGCCCCGGATTCAATAAAAAGCCCAAGCCAAGCGTAACACCTGAAAAAAAAACCTCCTGTTGCAAGCAAGGCAAAATTGGGATTGCCACTTACTGGATCAGCAAACACAGTCGATGCCAACACCGCGGTGGCTACACCAAGAACAGGTCCTGCAATACCAATCACATGCGCCCAAAGAGAACGCTGCTGCAATGCCTCTAAATCTTCAGAAAGCTTTTCTTCCATCTTGCTATCTTGGAGGCGCACAAAATGAAGGTAGTACGTATAACCATCTGCATCATTTGAAAAACAGCGTCGATTCCCCATGGCAGGATGAATCGCCATTGGTACATTCAGGCATTTGGACTCAACGTCATCCTCGGCCTGAGCACGCGGAACAACGAACGCGAGCAGAACGGCACTAAACAGAAATTGACACTGAAAAGCCCATCGCATAACGGCTAAACTAAACACTCCTCGAGAAAACAAAACAGACTACGAAAAAATCTTTTCTAACTTTGCCAGAACTGGAGACAAAAGGTCCACATTGCAGTGATGGGCCGTGAGATGCCCCAGTTTTCGCTTGGGGGCTTGCTCTTTGCCATAACGATGGAGTCGCACGAAAGGAAGGGAAAAGAGCTCATTGAGCGGCGGCATCTGCCCAAGGAAGTTGAACATCACACTCTTGCCTACGGCCTCACAACTTCCAAGCGATCGGCCACAAATTGCACGCAGATGATTTTCAAATTGACTGCAGCCAGCCCCCTCAAGCGTCCAGTGCCCTGAGTTATGCACCCGCGGCGCGATTTCATTCACACAGAGCTCACCGTTCTTTTCAAAAAACTCGATTGTGAGCACGCCACGATAATCAAGGTGTTTTGCAATTTTAGTAGCGTAGCTCGAAGCGCTCGCAAACAAAGCTTCTGATACCTTTGGCGCAGGCGCTTCACTCCGAAAAAGAATGCCCTCGCGATGAACATTTTCCACGAGTGGATACCATGCAAGCTGATCATTAACTCCCCTCACCATCACCAGAGAGACTTCACGATCAAATTCACATTTTGCTTCAGCGATACACGGACGTGATATTAGAAGCGCTTGAGCTTGCTCAAAGTCAGCTTCGCTTCTAACCCAAAGCTGACCTTTTCCATCGTAGCCCGCGGTGCGTGTTTTAATCAGAAATGGAAAGTGAAGCTCTTCAGCAACTTCAACGAGACTTACCGTTGAGGGAAGCTCCATAAAAGGGACGACAGGAATGCCAAGCGATTGCACAAACTGCTTCTCAAGCAAACGATCTTGAGCCAGGCGCAGTGCTTCCGGAGCAGGATGGAGCGTTTTATGCTTCGATACTTCAAGAAGCGATGCATAGGGCAGATGCTCCATTTCGTAGCTAAGCAAGTCCAAATCATGACTGGCCTGTAGAATCGATTGCGGATCGGCATAGTCCACCTTACGAAACTCAGTGACTTGCGCTCCACTTGACCGTTCATCGTGTCCTAGCACGACACACTGAATGCCTATGCGATGTCCGTCCATCGCAAGCATGCGCGCAAGCTGACCGTCGCCTAAAATACCAACCTTATTGAAATCAGGCATCGCTCGGATCGTCGGGAACGGAATCACTTTGTTGTTGACGAAACGCACGGAGCGCTTTGGAAACTTCAGCATCGTGCACTTCGAGTATCGCGGCAGCAAAGAGCGCAGCGTTCTTTGCGCCGGCTTCACCAATGGCAAAAGTTGCTACAGGAATACCGGCTGGCATTTGCACAATCGAAAGCAACGAGTCCATCCCAGAAAGAGCGCTACTTTTGACAGGCACACCGAGCACTGGCACGGTGGTATGTGCCGCTAGCATACCGGGCAAATGAGCTGCCCCACCTGCACCAGCAATGATCGCCCTAAGGCCCCGAGCCTCAGCGCTTAGTGCATAGTCGCGCAAGCGCTCGGGCGTACGGTGCGCCGAGACCACCTTGCTTTCATGCGAAATCCCTAAGTCCGAGAGGAGCTTTGCAGCATGTTGCATCGTGGCCCAATCCGAAGTCGAACCCATCACAACGCCAACCTGCACTTTATTGTTTTTGTTCATTATCCACGCCTTTTGGGGCTGCTTACTACGGCATGACGGCTTTTTCCAGCACCTGGAGACTGAACGATCTCTACTGAACGCAAAAGCGTGCTAAAAGAGCCTTCCTATTAGTGCTCACGCCGCGCCAGAGCACGCTCGATTTGCCAATTTTCAAGACGACACCCATGCTCATTACACACGATCCAGCAAAAGCCGCTGATTTTCTTCGCAAAGGAGAACTTGTCGCTTTCCCTACGGAAACTGTCTACGGCCTGGGCGCCTCGATTCATGACGAAGCAGCCGTTCGCGCGGTGTACGCCGCCAAAGGTCGACCGCTGAATCACCCACTGATTGTGCATATTAACGGCATGCAAGGACTGCAGCGCTACTTCAGCAAGGTTTCGGAACATGCACAACTTTTGGCAAAGCACTTCTGGCCCGGACCGTTGACGCTTGTTTGCAGCAAGAGCGACGAAGTACCTAACATTGTAACCGGCGGACAGAAAAGTGTAGCTTTACGATGGCCAAGACATGCGCTTGCTCAACACATGCTCGAACTCCTCGATCACGGTGTTGCAGCACCGTCCGCAAATCGCTTCGGTCGAATAAGCTCCACTACGGCCGAGCATGTTCGCGAAGAATTTGCAGATGCCATCTCTTGCGTGCTGGACGGCGGACCTTGTGCGGTTGGCCTTGAATCCACGATTGTCGATGTTCGCAGCGAACAGCCTCATATTCTAAGAGCGGGAAGCATTACCCAAGATATGATTTCGGAGCTGCTGAAGGTCTCTGCCGAACAAAAAAGTGAAAGTGATATTCGCGTACCCGGCCAACTTCCTTCACACTACGCACCGTACACGCCCCTGTTTGTTAGCGAAAGCGAGCACTTCAAACAGACAGTCGATACCATTCGAGTGCATTACAAAAACTTGGTTCTTTTGGCATCGTCTTGTCCGAGCAGCTCAAAAGCAAGCGATCTGTTTTTTAAATTGCCAGCCGATCCCGAAGTTTACGCGCATCAATTTTATGCCTTGTTGCGTAAAGCAGACAACAGCAAAAAAGACGCTATCGTTATTGAACTACCGATAAAACACGGTATCGGGCTAGCCATACGCGATCGGCTTAGTCGCGCACAACATCGATAAGACGATTCTCACAAATAGCTCTCATCACTGGGGTAGCTATATCCTGCAGCGAATCCCTTAAAGCAAACAACAGGAGCATGCACCATAAGGCATACCCCTGCTGTTCTGACTTTTACTAGCCTAGTACTAGTACTTACTTAGTAACCGGCTGTGTTTTCTCTTTAAACGGATTCTTCGGAGCTACGTTTGCTTTTGGAGCAGGTGCTTTAGGAGCATTTCCGCCCGCTGCTGCTTTTGGATGCATCACTTGAGGATGACCCTGAGGCATACCCTTCATACCATGCGGTGGAGCCATGCTCATCGCTGGCGCTGCAGCACCTTCTTTTGCTTCAATCAACTCAACCTCAAACACCAAAACTGCGCCGCCAGGAATCTTAGGTGGACGACCACGCTCACCGTAAGCTGCCTCAGAGGGACAAACAATCTTAGCACTGCCGCCCACTTTCATCTGTTGCAGGCCTTCGGTCCAACAAGGGATGACGCGGTTCAAAGGAAACTCAGCAGGCTGCCCGCGTTCTTTGGAGCTGTCAAACACCGTACCGTCGGCAAGGGTGCCGTGGTAGTGAACTTTAACTGTATCGGTTGCTTTGGGTTGAGCGCCGGACCCAGGTTTGGTCTCAATGTAGACAAGACCGGATTCAAGCTTCTTAGCGCCTTGCTCTTTGGCCATTTTCTCAAGAAATGCAGCACCCTTTTTCTTCTCTTCTTCGGCTTGCTTTTGAGCACGCGTCTGAGCAAGTTGTTGAACCTTGGGGCCGAACTCATCCATTTTAACTTTGGACTCGGTACCATTGACTGCATCGCGGATACCATCAAACACAAGGCCCAACTCAGACTCACTTAGTCCGAAGTTTTTGACGTTGCCACCTATAAGCTGGCCAAGGGCATAGAGGGTTTTTTGATCCTCGGTTTTTAGACCATCCGAGGCTCCGCCTTTTGTGATCTGCTGGATTTTATCGCAACCGAGCAAAGCAATTGCTGCGAAGACTAGGATTAAGGTATTCTTTTTCAAAACAAGCTCCTTTTAAAGGCCGGAAGTTACGAGGACTCAATGTCCACGCAAACTTATAAAGTAACCGGCGCAGAGTAGCCAGCTTCGCAGTAAATTGTCCAGCCACATGCTTTGAGAGAGGGCTCAAAGCATAAAATGCCTATCATTTTAGGGACATCAACACGCACGCGTCGAGATACGCTCGACATACGCGGGATCCAACTGAGGATAGTGCTTAAGCTGTTTTCTGTAGCAGCTCATATCAAGGGCCTGCTGGCCATAGGCCAAGACCCGGTTGTGCAAATGCGGTAAGGAAAAACTAATCGCACATCCGGACTCCAGTAGATACTTTTTTGTGAACTTTGCTTCGCGAAGATCGCCGTGATTGATAATCAACAAGCCGCCGGGACGGGTCAGATTCCGTAGAGTGTTAAGCCACTCTACTTGAGCATGCATGAGTCGTACCGGTTGCTGATCACGTTCGGTAAACATGTCTTCAATCACAATATCAAAAGGCTCGCCTTGATAGCGACGAGCCCAAGCAACACCGTCATCAAGAATCAAGTCCTGGTTTTTGTCATTCAAATCGAAAAATTGCTTTGCGATATGCAAATGAACACTATCAATATCAACCCCCACCAACTTTCGCGGCGCAAAAACACGACGATACATATGGAGCAAAGCACCGCCTCCGACACCCAAAACAAGAACACGCTTGATATCTCGATCAGCTCGTAAAAAAGCTGGCAGGAACAATAAGTCCCATACACTTCCGCCAAGGATACGGTCCGGATGATAGGCGGTATGCAGCACACCGTTTCGATACAAACGCGTTGTGCGACCAGCAGACCGCACTTCATAAGTGGATCCGTTGTTTGATGTTTTAAATAAAAGGGACAACGGGTGGACTTCGATAAAGGTTAGGAAGCGTCTTCAACTGGCACCAATGCGATATCCAGTGGAGGCGGAGCTTCAGAGCGAGTGGTCGAACCATTGATAACGCCACCTTGATCCACTTGAAGGCTTTGATACACGGCCTCCCCCTGAATCACTCCGCTCGCTAACATACGCAGCGCACCGTCCACGATGACCGCGCCCTCGATCCGACCCGCTACCGAAACCTCCGTGCCACGCAACTCGCCTTGAAGCACACCACTCGGGCCGATCGCCACGGGTCCGGTCGCTTTTATTGTACCGTCAACAACACCGTCGATTTGAAGTTCTCCGCTGACTTCAATCTGTCCAATGATCACGGTTCCTTCACCGATTACAGTGCGTTTTTGATCCCGTTTCTGGAACATAAGCCCTCCCCTTACTGCCCAGTAAACTAACAAAAGCAGAGAGTGACAAGGCTTTAAAACCGTTGGTTGCGATCAATTCGCTGGGCGTAAGCGATAATGACGAATTCGCTCGGTTTGTTTGACCAAAAGCGGGCTTCCAAAATAACGATCCGTGTAGGCCTTCTCGACTTCCCGATCACAATCATGGAACAAAACGTCCACATCCGTATGGCGGCGCGCTAAGACCGAAGCCGTATAAATACTTTTCATGCGTCCTGGGCGACGCGGATTGCCGCCTTGAGGACTATCAACGTAGATGACGTCCCAAGCGGTCGAGAGCACTTCGTCCGGAAGGTCTTCCATAAAAAGCAAATCTTGACGGTTAAGCAAACGTTTCCAAGCTGAACGCTTTGTCTCGTAACTTACCTGGTGCACGACCATGTCTGGAATGTGCTCTTTACTTACTTTGATCCATTCAGGTTCGTGCTCGATAAAAACCGTACGGCCACCCTTGTTGGCATCGATCCAGATTTGCGAGTCCTTGCCCACACCAAAAATCAAAAGGTTGCACGGGCTCTTCGTTAGGATCACATCGCGAAAATATCGATACTCACCTTCGGTACCCTGCCCGGGGTTGTTTCGAACTAAATCTGCAATGCCCTCGTCGCTATAACTCTGTGTCATCATCGCCTAAACCCCGGGTGGACAAAGATGTCCATTTCAGCCTTAACATGCTATGAATCCGCCGTCTTTAACACACAAGTCTAGGACATTCAAGCCAGCCCAAAACTAGACGCCTTTTCCCCTTTGCTCGAAGCATTGATGTGATATCACCTCTCCATGAACCCAACGGAAATGATTGAGCGTTTTCTGTCGCGCCTGGCAAAGGTTCAAAGCACAACACGTGGCGCGGTGTTGTTGTGTTTGCTCGCAATAACGATTGCGGTAAGCAGCCTTCCATTGATTGCACAGTTGGAGCTCAACAGCTCGTGGACGGCACTCTTGCCAGAGGATACGCCAAGCGTTGTCGATTTAAAGAAAATTGGCGACCGACTGAGTGGGCTCACTACCTTAACCATCGCACTTGAGCATTCGGATACCGATACGCTAATTGCCTTTGCGAAAGAACTTAGCCCAGCTCTCGAAGAACTTAAGCCTCTTGGAGTCAGAAGCGTTGATGCCAACATTAGTTTGTTTGACCAGTTTGCCTCAGAGCACCGACATCTGTATGCAAAAATCGACGATCTTGAAGACTTGCGAGACGGTCTCCAACAGAAACTCGAAAAAGAGCTTTCTCAAGTTAATCCTCTTTTTGTAAGTCTTGATGATGGTGGCTCATCTGAGAGTCTCGATGATATTTTAGAAAAACTTGAAGAACAAAAAGAGAAAGCCAGCAAAAAGCTAGAGAAATTTCCGGAAGGTTTTTTTGTCAATCGGGAAGGTAACTTCCTTGCCATTTTCCTTCGCACCAATATTCGCGACGGAAACAACACGGCCACAGAACGGCTCATTGAAGCAGTTTCCGCAAAAGCTGAGAGCCTGAAGAAAGACTCGTTTCGCGACGTTGAGGTCAACTTCGGGGGAAGCCTGGTCATGGCCTTGGAAGAACAACAAGCCATTGTTCAAGAGCTTGCAATCGCGACACTGGTGACCATCGTCCTGGTGTTTCTTGCCATTTGGATCTTCTTTCGCAACTTTCGAGTCATCCCCTTGCTTGGTTTAGGCATGCTTGCTCCAGTGTTGCTGACCTTTGGGTTTGCCGAGTTGTTCGTCGATTACCTCAACACATCCACTGCGTTTTTAGGAAGCATTGTTATTGGCAATGGGATCAATCCAAATATCATGTGGCTTGCGCGCTATACCGAGGAGCGACGTGATGGAAAAAGCCTTCGTAAGGCTCTCATCAACAGCCATCAAGAAACTTGGATCGCAACCTTTACGGCATCCACAGCGGCAGCGGTCGCATACGGCTCGTTGATCATCACAGACTTTCGTGGCTTCCGTGATTTCGGAATCATCGGTGGCATTGGCATGGAACTTTGCTGGATCGCTTCGCTGGTGTTTTTACCAGCATGGGTAAGCCTCATGGAGAAGTTTTTCCCATTTCGCTTTAAAGCGAAACAAAAAGACGGAAGTGTTTACGGACGTTTTTTCTTCTCCTTCGCCCAACGCTTCCCTCGCTCGATTTTATGGTTCTCCGTAGCAACTGGCGCACTTTCATTTGTGATCATTGTCGTTGCGATCCTGCAAGATCCCATGGAATACGATTTCCGGAAGCTCAAATCTGTCCGTGAAAATTCAACCATCGCACGAACGGTCAATCGCAAAGTTGGGGAAATCGTTCAGGGCATGCAGGAAGGGAATGCTATTGCTTTATTGCTTCCCGATGAGCCAAGTGCACAACAGCTTAAAAAACATCTCGAAGACTATCGTAAGAAAAACGAAGTAGTTTACGGGAAAATTCGCAGCATCGATGATTTTCTGCCTCAAGACCAAGACGACAAAATAGAAATTCTTGATGAGATCAAAGACATCCTTAAGCGGCTCCATCCCTTAGTTAGCGAAAAAGACAAAACGCTTATCGATGATTACATGCCGCCAGAAAATCTTAGCCCCTTAGACAATAGTAGCTTGCCTCAAGAAATAGCCAGACCTTTTACCGAAAAAGACGGAACACGAGGACGCATCCTCTTTGTCGAAAAAGCTCCACACAAGAATATTTGGGACGGTCGTTTTTTGATGCAATGGGCAAACGAAGTGCGTCACTTCACACTCGATAGCGGAGGAAAGCCGGCCTTGGCAGGTCGTGCGCCCGTCTTTGCCGACATGATTCGATCAATTTGGAACAGTACCCCTCAAAGCATCATGGCTTCGTTTGTGGCAACACTGCTCCTATTGTTTATTGCCTTTCGTAGAGCTTTTGATCGGACGATCACCATCTTCACCTTACTGCTAGGTATCGGTTGGATGGGCGCAAGCCTGGTTTTACTTGGCGAGAAAATGAACTTTCTAAACGTACTCGCTTTTCCAATTACCTTTGGCAACGGCGTTGATTACGGAGTTAACGTCATGCGTCGCTATTCTCAAGAATCAGCCAAAGGATTCAAAGAGGCCATTAAAATATCCGTCACAGAAAGCGGTGGAGCAGTGGTGCTTTGCTCACTGACAACTATCATCGCATATTCTTCACTTTACACGAGCGCCAATCAAGCACTGAACTCCTTCGGCTTAGCGATGGCCGTAAGTGAAGTTACCTGTGTATGTGCAGCCATGCTAACTTTGCCCGCAGCTATCCTTTATTGGAAAAGCCGTAAACAATCAGTGCGTTAGTGCTCTGTCCCTACAGAGACAAAGAGTTCATCGTAGAGGCCAACATACCGTCTTGCGGTAGCGTCCCAAGAATACTGCGGCCGAATGGCGTCTCTCGCGCGAGTAGCCATGACTTCAGCTTCCCTTGGATGATCCAGCAAGTCTTGAATAGCTAACTGAAGCTCTTCATGATTTTCCGGGGATATAACCTTCGCGATATTCTTGCCGCCAACGATCTCGGCAAGTGAGCCGGCAGATGTCGTAACCGTTGGGACTCCGGCCGCCAAGGCCTCAACCACTGTGTTTCCAAAACTCTCTTCCAACGAGGGAAGCGCTGCCATACAGGCGTGGCTCAACAACTCCGCAGTATGTTCGGGCTCCTGCCAACCCAAAAGTTTCACTTTGTTTTGTAACCCATGTTTTTGGATAAAACTTTCAATCCAAACAGACTCAGGGCCACGACCCACCACATGAAGTTCTGGTACGGAATCACCACGTAATCCTTCATAAGCTTTTACAAGCTGCACGATACCTTTACTCTTTGCTAACCTGCCAACAAAAACTATTGGACCGGATGCGGCGGAGTTTTTCCTCTCAACACGCAAGAACGCCGGATGGATTCCATTTGGAACGACCACCAACTTCCGGGAATCAAGATCAAAGCAAGCTAGAAATTCCTCCGCACTTTTCTCGCTTGTCGGACAAAAGCGTTGTGCTTCTCGCAAAGTTCTTGCCAGTGCCATAAATTTTGGCCGTTTACGCCACCAACCCTGCGTGCCACTTGTTTTTATTACTTCCTGAAGAGGTTGGCGAGGTGTACTTAGCAAACTAAAAGAAAAGTCTTTTTTCAAGCGTGAAAAAAATGCGGCTTCTTCACCTTGCGAATGCACAACCATGGGCAGGCGCGTGGTGTCGTTTTTCAATAAACCTCGTAGTTTCTTAAAGAAAGTCAAAGTGTTTAGACTTCGCAAAGGCGCAAAAGCTGAACTTTTCATACCCACAAAGGCAGCCCACTCAATTTGATACGTTAAGTTTGCGGGGACTCTAATCACCTCACCGGGAACTTTACTAAAGATCACCGTTACGTCGTGGCCTAACTGGCTTAGAGCCGATGCGAGTTGGTGGGTTGAGTATTGACCTCCACCCGAATAAGGAGACCAGGGTGAGTAATTCGCCGTCAGAAAAATACGGTAACGCGTTGATGTCATTTTATGCGCTTTTCCCGATCAAGTAATTCTTCTTCAAAGCTTTCGACAATCGTATGCGCTCGGCCTTTCCAACTGCCTTGCTGATTGGCAAACTCAAACCCAGCAGTTCCAAGAGCATCTCGTTTGTCTTTGTTTTTAATAAGGTCATCAAGCACGCGGGCAAGCTCCATCGAGTTATCTGGAGACACTAGAACACCAGTTACGCCATCAAGCACCGCATCTGGCACGCCTCCGGAACGGGTACCGAGTACGGCTTTGCCACAAGCACTTGCTTCCAAGAACACAAGACCAAAACCTTCCACATCTCCGCGAATATCACGAGGTGCCATCACAAAAAGATCAGCCAGTTGATAAAATTCAAGCAACGCTTTGGAAGTTACGGCACCCATAAAACGCACCTGTTCCGATAGTCCAAGCTTTTGACTTAGTGCCTCAAGCTTACTCCGCTCCGGACCATCACCCACAATCAAGTACTCCAGGTCTTTATGCTCGTCCTTTATCGTAGCTAAACTCTTTAGGACGGTATCCACGCCTTTACGCTCCACTAAGCGTCCAACCGTAAGCAGTACAGTTTTAGAAACCAACCCTAAACCTTCGCGCAATTGGGTGGAATCACCAGGCTTATAGCGTTCTGTATTTACGCCATTCGGCACCGTAATAATGCGATCCTCTTTTACTTCGTATTTCTTTAGTAAATCAGCTGTGAAGCGACTCACGGGAAACAAAAGAGGACACTGCTTCAGAGCCGTTTTTCGAATATGATCGTAGACTTTCTGAGCAGGCCAAATTTTCTCTAGTGGACGAAAGAACAATTCTTTGCCGTGCACCGCGCAGCCCACCGCCCAATTTTGATCGCCCGCAATCAAAGCAGCATAAGCCGCTGACCAGTGCGTTGCAAAGACCGCATCAAAATGTCGAGAAGCTCGACGAGCAGGCAAGATGCCAGAGAGGGAAAAGTTATCACCCCAAATCGATTTTCGCTTAATCTTAAACGGTAATTCCCGATCAACTTGCTCGGACCCTGGGCTTTTCGGTGCCAGAACTTCGAATTCGCTACACAACTCAGAAAATGCAAAAGCCAATTCAAGTGCATAGTTCTGTACCCCACCCGTTTGAGGTGGGAAATTGGGCGTGAGCATCAAAAGACGGAGCTGCGATCTTGAACCCATGTTCTCCTTGGAATGAGCTTCAAAAGACATATACCTATACCTGCAAGGCGTAACATAATCGTTGCCATTAACCTGGAAAAAAAGGAACTTGAAGACTTTCTTGAACGTTCTACTGCTTCCAGAGGAGAAAGAATCTCATTTAAAAAAGTCTTTACTGCGCCTCGGGATTCAAGAACAGCAAGGTATTCAGCTTGTGTGTAGTAACTCACAAAATCAAAATTGGAAGAACCGAACACCAACCATTTCTCATCGATGCACATGCCTTTGGTATGGCTCATTCCTTGTGTCTTTTTCACCGTAAAACCATGTCGCAATGCATAATTTTCTGCATAGTCGCCAACAAGTCCTTTGTTGTTCTGTGCTGGTAAATAGATGACGATTTCTACACCCCGCTTCGAAGCGTCTTTGAGCCAAGCTAAAAAAGGATAGGTAATATAAGGACTTACAACTTCGATTTTCTCTGTTGCTTTTTCAATCTGCGAGCGGAATTTTAACCAGGTTCTTGGATTTGTTTGTCCAGACAAACTCAGCAAGAAAAACTCATCGAGCTCAAGACACGCATCTTGGGGTTGTCCCTGCCAACTGCGCTCAAAATCCTTTGAAAGAAAATCAGCGATTTCTTTGTTTTCGATTCGCACCATCATGTCATGCCATTCGAAATTATGATCACTAAAATTGATCCCACCAATGTAACTTACATCATCGGTCACGATAAGTTTTTTATGATTGCGTGATGGGAAAAATTGCCAAAGCAGGCCAACAGGATTCGTAACCCGAACACCAATCCCATGACTTTCCAACTCTGCAAACATCGATATCGTATCATCGAGCTCGCGCTTCTGCGCCGTGCTCAATCGGGCAAAAGGTCCGGCAATGACTTTATCACTCATGATATAACGACTGTACGCATCAACCAGCATCCGGCGATCGTTTGCAGCAGAGTCCTTGAGCATGTCGGCAATGCTTTTTCCTGCACTATCACCTTCAAAAGTCATGGCTTGCACGTAACAACGACTGTTAGCAGCCCTAATGTCTCGCCGAGCCTCACTTACAAAGTCGCGAGATCCTGAAATGAGTTTGATCTTCATCAATGATATTCCTACCAAACGCTGTTTTTTGTCTTTTGCTAAGCGAAAAACGACGGTAGGTTCTAGTGCTAGCACGCTCTGGTACTTTGAGAAACCGCAATATTTAACGTCATTATGTTAGAAAAAAAACCAATTCGTGTTCTGTTTCTTTTGCCCTCTCTCAACGGAGGTGGAGCTGAGCGGGTTGCTGTTAACGTACTAAACCATGCCAACCGAGAGCAATTTGAAGTGCGCATGGGCCTGCTACGTCGAGCAGGACCTTATTTAAAAGAGATCTCAAACGACCGTGTCGATTCGTCGCACTTTGGTCAATCGGTCCTTAACTTCGATAGCGACAATAGAGAAAGCTACAAGCTGAGTAAAGTCATTCCCGCTGCCCTACTTGCGCCCCTCAATACCTGGTGGATGATTAAAAAAAACAAGCCCGATGTTGTCGTAAGTTTTCTCAAGGGCATGAGCATTTGTACTCGCTTTGCTTTACTTTTTTATGGACGGAGCAAAACACGCTGGATAGCGCGTGAAGGAAACAACGCCTTAGCAGTTATCGACGATGAACTTGGTTCGTCACTCGCACGACGGTTTATCAAATTTTTACTAAAGAACACTTATCGTTCTACAGACATCTTACTCACTATTTCAAAAGAAATGGGCATCGGCCTTGCGCGAGACTTTAGATTGTCGCCAAGCAAGGTAGCTTCCATCCACAATGCCATCAATGTTGAGCGCATTAAACAAAAGGCACTGGAGCCTTGCTCACTGGATTTGCCTAACCAATATTTTGTAGCAGTTGGAAGACTTGATCGTCAAAAAGGCTTTGATGTGTTAATCAAAGCCTTTGCACGCATTGCTAAAACGATTGATTCGGACCTCGTTATCATTGGAGAAGGCAGCGAAGAGCTATCCCTTAGAGCGCTCGCCGAAGAGCTTGGCGTGGGATCTCGCGTTCACATGACCGGCTTTTTGGATAACCCTTGGTCCTGCATGGCTAAGGCTCAGGCTTTTGTACTCTCATCACGGTGGGAAGGTTTCGGCAACGTTGTTGCAGAAGCCCTCGCCTGCGCATTGCCTTGCATCGTCACAGATTGTGATTTTGGACCGAAAGAAATTATCGAACACGATGTTCACGGTCTAGTCGTAGCTACCGACAACGAAGAAGCCTTAGCAAAGGCCATGCTGAGATTGCAAAGTGAACCTGAACTTAAGCACCGCCTCAAAGAGGCTGGCGAAAAACGAGCCAATGATTTTAGTGTGGACGCTATTACCAAACAGTATGAAGCCTTATTTCTATCCGCTTGATGCTCGCTTGCGTTCACGCAATAATAAAATGCCATAAACTGCTAAAAAGACACCAGTCATCATAACACGTTGAATCAACGGTGAAGCAGCCGCAAGGGAATAGTAAGTTAGCAACGTAGCCGAAGCCGCCATAACTGCATAACGAAACGAACTAAAGGCTTCGTTGTTGTAGTTCCATTGGTTGCAAATCTTTCTCATCTGAAAAAGCTGAATAATATTTTGGATAACGATTGAAAGACCCACGGCAACGGCTGCGCCCATCAAACCGTAGGCTTTGGGAAGCACCAACAGCAAACCGTACTGTATGCCCACGGCCAACACGGTGTCGATTAAGAACAAAGTGGTTTTACCAAAACCCAAAATCACCATACCGCAAAGACCAAACACTCCATTGAGAAGCCAAAGCACGCAGAGCGAAGTAAGCACCGTCGACCCTGCGCGAAATTCGGAACCAAAGATTCCTAAAATCCATGGACCAAGAAAGACCATAACAACAAACACTGGGTATTGGATTTTCTGAACCAAATTGGTGGCATGTGAAAAACCGGTGCGCAAACGTTTCTGAAACGCATCTTTGTTTTCAGCGTGAATACCCGAAACAATCGCGAGTACCATCGGATCAAAAGCACGACGTATGCCGCGAAACTGATTGGCAACTTGGGAAGCTACCGCGTAAATGCCTAAGGAACGCGCATCAAGCAAGGTAGCCAATACGATCACATCCAAGCGCTGTAAGAGCGTGTTAAAAAACTCGGTAACCCACAACGGGACTGCATAGCGCACCATGTCCGATTGCAGCCTGTATCCAAGCCCTGAAAGCTGTCCTCGAAACACACGAAAAAACCCCAAAAGAGCTAAGCCAAACGACGCAATATGAGAAATCAAAAAGCCATAAGCTAAGCCCACACCCTGAAGAGGCGTAAAATACAAAAGCGCAGCAACAACGACGATGAAAGCTGGTGTAAATCCATCGCGGATAAACACTTGCAAGCCCATTTTTCGTTTTCCCATCGTGGCATGAATCAGAAGTTCCGTAGCGCAAAATGGAAGAAGCGCCAAAGACATAATGCGAAGCGTTTCTAGATCAGCAATGTCGCTAAGCGCCGTAGATGCACTCCCATGGTGATTAAAAAGAGATAAAACGGCAGCACCAAAGAACCATACGACTAAAGTGATAGCAGTCGTTGCGGCTGCCACAATCCCAAGCGCAGCTAACAACCCATGCGGACGGCCATCTTCTTGCCTCGGGACCGACCACAGCAAAGCTTTATCGAAACCCAGCAAACAAACCCTTGCTACCAACATCATCGCTGATTGAAGCGCGATGAACACACCCCATTCCGCCGCACCATAGAGCGAGGTGGCGAGAGCCATCAGCAAGGGGTTTGCGCTCTTGGTGACGTAACCAATCAGATTGACAGTCACGCCTCGCCGCAGATCTTTAGCGTCACGAAATTCGCCATGCTTATCGGCTTTTGACAATTTCGTTGATTTATCTTGTTGTGGTATGGCCACTCTCTCCTCTGAACGAAGAAAGATGCTACACTAAATCATGGTCAAAAACTGCACTAACATTTTTCTTTCGTGCGTATTTTTTAGCATTTTTTTGACGATTTTAGGGTGTAACGATACGCAAAACGTGCCCGTGACTTACCGAGGGCAGGTGGCCGAAGTGCTCGACACCTATTGTTCACGCTGTCACTATGACGGTGGACAAGGTACAGGTAATTTTACTGACTACGAAACAGCTAAAGCATTTGCCACGGTGATGCTTGGCAAAATCGAAGCACATAAAATGCCTCCACCCGTCTCCGATCCTGAATGCCGGGATTATCTCGATTCGGAACGATTGCGAATTTCCGATGAAGCGAAGGGCATCTTGGCGCAATGGATCGAGGATGGATTGCTTGAGGGCGACCCCTCGTTGCCAGGTCCGCAAGGCGATGCAACCGCGACCTCCCTTACAGATGCCAACCTTAATTTAACACTTCCCGAAGCATACACACCAAGTTTTTCAGACCCAGACAACCCTGGAAACGAATACCGTTGCTTTGTCATCGATCACCAGCGAAACGAAAACTTCTATATTACGGCCATGCATCCCACGGTCGATCAGCCTTCCATCGTTCATCATATTGTCCTTTTTAAAGTTGCCCCCGAGGACATTCCGGAAGGTGGCGAGAGCGCCCAAGGATTCGATTGCATCGACATGGCTTTTTTTGGCGGGGCTGAAGCAGTGACTGGGTTAATCACCGGTCAAGGCGCCGGCTCCGGGATGCTGGCTGGGTGGGCTCCCGGAACCCAGCCAGTCTTACTATCAGAAGGCTACGGTCTATTGGTCAAGCCTGAAGAAAAATTTATCTTGCAGATGCATTACTTCCAGCGCGATCCGCAAAAGACGGTTACCGACCACAGTGGCTACCAATTCAGGATTCAAAATGAAGTCGACAAAGAAGTGATTATGCTTCCTTTTGGACCGACGCAGTTTACCATTCCGGCCAATGACTCTGCGTATACCGTGGACTACGAGCTTCCCATTCAACTGCCCATTGCCTTGAAAGTGCACGGGGTGTTTCCTCACATGCACTACCTTGGTTCAGGTTATCACATGCGCTTTGAGCACAACGGCAACGAGGAGTGCCTGGTTCGCTCGGATGGCTATGATTTTGATAACCAACGGCTCTATATGTTCAAAGAACCAGTCGACGTCCCAGCGGGCTCAAAAACAACCATGGGATGCACTTGGAATAACTCCGAAAGCAATCCGGATCTTCTGGTCTACCCTCCGCAAGACATTGGTTACGGAGAGCGCACCGACGAAGAAATGTGTTTTGGCTTCACTTTGATTAGTTTGTTATGAAAGCTAGGCACCTTGCTCTGAGTCTGTTTCTGTTAGTCAATGTTGGCGGATGCACGTCGCACACTCAGAACAACGTCGGGCCCATAATCGATCTCGCTTCGGCCCAAGTCTTAGACCCAGAAGACGACCCTTTTTTACAAGATCAGCCGGATAGTTTTGATTGCCAGCGACCTTTACCAATTCTGGAAGCCGATGCTTTGGAATTTAACACAGCGAATTGCGACTACTACCTCGTGCGCTTTCCTTTACTCAAGGCGCTGAGAGTCAATCAGAGCGTTTCCATTCTTTTTTGGTACAGCGACCTAAGAGCAAGCGAAGCAACGACCGGGCATGTTGCCATCGTTATTAATGGCCAGCTCCTTTGGGAAAAATCCCCACCGATCCCTTCCAGCTCGCGGATCTTTCAAGAGAAAGTTCCGCTCACCTTCAATGCAGAGCTTGGAGAGGATCTCATCATTCACCTGCACAATCACGGCGAAAATTCTTGGAAACTCGGATCACTTGAACTCATCCACTAGGAAGATAAACGATCTATGTGCCGCCGCAAGGATCAGGAGTGGTACCAACTTGATAGCAGTCATCAACACAAATGTACCATGCGCAGCCTCCTGCAAGATCACAAGCCGGTTGGTTATCGAACTGTGGCAGACGGCAATAGGCTGGGCACACTTCGCCTGTCGGAGTTCCAGTCGGATGACAGCTGGCAAGATTTTCTTCACCCGGATAACAGGAATACCAAGAACAACACTCGATCGCATCACACGAACCGGAATTGGTGGCCCCATCACACAAACCCTCGGTGCATCCAACTATAACGGAACAATAACTATCGCGGCTAACGCATCGATTCTCACACTCGGCCCAGCGGCAACGCGCTGCATAATCCGCACCTTGGCAGTCTTCCATCGAGGCGGCCTGATCGCATGTTGTGCAAAAATAACCAGTTGTACAAAATTGGGAACCTGGGCAGGTCCCACAGTTAAGATCACCGCAAACCCCGGGCGGAATATCACCACACTGCCCTATTTGGCATTCAAGGTTGCCCGCGCAGTAACACAAACCGTCTTCGTTACACGCTTGACTGGGATCAGAACAACCTCCACAGCTTTCGATGCTACAACCGTTATCAACCGTGCCGCAAGAACGTCCTTCTGCAGCGCAACTCGTTGTGGGTGTGCAAACCGGCGGCGGCTTGTACCCGGTGTCTACGGAAGCATCAAGGTCGATATCGCTGCTTTCACCTTTATTACCCGAAGCACAAAAGCAAAGACATAAACAAGAAAAAACCATGCACACATAACGAAGTCGCATAACAACCTGATCCTAGCATAGTTGTAGCACACCCCCAATTATGTACAGTGCTCCATTTCCACCGTTTTTCCTCTCTATTAATTCTCAAATTTTCAAGGTGGCGGACAATCGAGTACAGTGTCTCCATCTCAAATTAGCGCCGTTTGCGTTGACCTCCCTCATGTAAGGACGACCATGATAAAGAAACTGGTTTTGTCGACTTTTGTTATCTTTCTATTGTGGACCGCTTTGGACTTTGTGATGCACGGCATGGTTCTTAGCTCACACTACCAAGCCACAGCCAATCTTTGGCGCCCCATGCCAGAAATGAACATGTCACTGGTCTGGTCGATTACGCTCGTGCATGCCTTTTTATTTTCTGCAATCTACGCGTGGCTCATCTCGCCAAAAAGCATGAAGCGCGCACTAATCTACGGGTTGATTTTTGGAGTCGCAACAGGTCTAAAGTTCGGCTACGGAAGTTACGCCGTCATGCCCATCGCTCATTTCATGGCCTTCGTCTGGTTCCTTGGCACCATCATCGAAGCCCTCATCGCCAGCACCATCCTAGGCATCGTCTTCAAAGAACCGCTCGGGTAGCGCTAGTGGCCGCTCGACAGCGAAGCGAGGACTGTTTGAGCATGTAGACCACCGACTCTTTGCAAGCACGACAAAAATCAGTTGACCAATATAACCAGTATGCTAACTAGTTATATATGGCTACAAAAGAAACCTTTTTCAACGGCCTTGTTCGAGATGAATCGGGGGCGCTTCGGATTGGCGTGTTTGATACGAAGACGCATTTATCGCAACTGCTGGATGAAGTGCAAAAAGGAAAAGTGTTTCATATCACCCATCGCGGCACGGTCGTTGCGGAACTAAGGCCAATTACACCGCAAGACAAGGTGCTTAAACGCGGACAATTGAAAAACTCTGACTACTGGATAAGTGATGATTTTTCAGAAACACCCGAAGATTTTGGCGAGTATCAATGAAAGCGAAGTCCGTCTTAGTCGACAGCCATGCGCTGCTTTGGTTTGTGTTTGACGATCCACGATTGAGCAAAAAAGCCGCCGGGGTTTTTGACGATCCCAAAATCGAAAAAGTGTTTAGCATGGCTAGTCTTTGGGAAATCGCCACCAAAATCGCCTTGGGAAAGCTTTGTTTGGGCGTATCGTTTGATAACTTCGTTCGCGAAGTTTGGACCGAGAGCAGTTATCCTAAACTAGGCATCGAAGCCCATCACATCGAACAGTACGTCAAGCTACCGTTTCATCACCGCGATCCATTTGATCGCTTACTGATCGGTCAAGCTATCGTCGAGCGCCTCGCCATCCTGAGCGCAGACGAGTACTTTAAAAAATACGATCTCGAAGTAGTATGGTAGGGACTCAGGTTGATAAAAAAAAGCGGCTATCTGTAGATAGTCGCTTTTTCTGAATCGAAACGATTGAAGCTCTGCTTTCTACCAGTCGCTGCCGCCGCCGCCGAAATCATCGTCACGGCCTCGGCCGCCTCGACGCGAGCCTTTGCCGCCACGGTCACGACCACCGCCGCCTCCGCGTCGATTGCGGTCACCGCCGCGATCCGAAGGTGGAAAGTCTGGGCCGCCAAAACCGCCGCCGCCTCCACCGCCGCCAAAGCCACGACCACCGCCGCCTCCGCCGCCAAAGCTACGACCACCGCCACCACCAAAGCCACGACCACCGCCGCCAGCTTCACGTGCTTGCGCTTCGTTGACACGAATGGTGCGGCCATCAAGCTCAGAGCCATCAAGCTCTTTAACTGCCTTATCTGCTGCTTCATCATCGGCGAAGGTCACAAAACCAAAGCCACGTGAACGACCAGTTGCACGATCGTTGATAACCACCGCGTCCTCGATCTCGCCAAAAGACGCAAAAGCGCCCCGAAGCGTGTCCGAGGTGGTTGCCCAAGCCAAACTCCCAACAAATAATTTCTTGCTCATCTCTGTCTACCCAATCCTATTTCTCTCTAGCACTCGACTGGGTTCAGATGAACACACTGTCTCGGCCTAGTTCACCACTTCACCATGACACAATTTTCAGCCTCTGAAAACTGAATCGGAACATGTCATACTCGGGTATGACCGAAACTACCAAATTTTATTGCTAAAATCTGGGTAGCTCCTTAGAAAGGAGGTGATCCAGCCGCAGGTTCCCCTACGGCTACCTTGTTACGACTTCACCCCAGTTACCGACCACTCCTTAGGGACCTGCCTCCCTTGCGGGTTAGCTCAGCCACTTCTGGAGCAATCAACTCCCATGGTGTGACGGGCGGTGTGTACAAGGCCCGGGAACGTATTCACCGCTGCCTGCTGATCAGCGATTACTAGCGATTCCACCTTCATGCAGTCGAGTTGCAGACTGCAATCTGTACTGAGGTCGGCTTTTTGCGATTAGCTTCACGTCGCCGCTTCGCAGCGCATTGTACCGACCATTGTAGCACGTGTGTAGCCCCGGACATAAGGGCCATGAGGACTTGACGTCGTCCCCACCTTCCTCCGGCTTGACGCCGGCAGTCTCATTAGAGTGCCCAACTAAATGATGGCAACTAATGATAGGGGTTGCGCTCGTTGCGGGACTTAACCCAACATCTCACGACACGAGCTGACGACAGCCATGCAGCACCTGGATTAGGGTTCTCCGAAGAGCACTCCCTCGTTTCTGAGGGATTCCCTACTTTTCTAGCCCGGGTAAGGTTCTGCGCGTTGCGTCGAATTAAACCACATGCTCCACCGCTTGTGCGGGCCCCCGTCAATTCCTTTGAGTTTTAGCCTTGCGGCCGTACTCCCCAGGCGGAGTGCTTAATGCGTTAGCTTCGACACCGCAGTGGTCATAACCGCGACATCTAGCACTCATCGTTTACGGCGTGGACTACCAGGGTATCTAATCCTGTTTGCTCCCCACGCTTTCGCGTCTCAGCGTCAGTAACTGTCCAGGAAGCCGCCTTCGCCACCGGTGTTCCTCCTGATATCTACGAATTTCACCTCTACACCAGGAATTCCGCTTCCCTCTCCAATACTCAAGACAAGTAGTTTCAAATGCAATTCCTAGGTTGAGCCCAGGGCTTTCACATCTGACTTACAAATCCGCCTACACGCGCTTTACGCCCAGTGATTCCGAGCAACGTTTGCACCCTCTGTCTTACCGCGGCTGCTGGCACAGAGTTAGCCGGTGCTTGCTAAGGAGATACCGTCAATTTTTAAGCCTATTCGACTTAACTTTTTCTTCTCTCCCCACAGAGCTTTACAACCCGAAGGCCTTCATCACTCACGCGGCGTCGCTGGTTCAGGCTTGCGCCCATTGACCAAGATTCCCCACTGCTGCCTCCCGTAAGAGTCTGGCCCGTGTTCCAGTGCCAGTGTGGCTGATCATCCTCTCAGACCAGCTACCCGTCTTCGCCTTGGTAGGCCGTTACCCTACCAACTAACTGATGGGCCGCAGGCTCATCCAAAGGTGCTAGCTTTCAAGAAGAGGCCAGCTTTGATCACTGTGACCGGAGTCACTGTGGTCTTATGCGGTATTAGCATTCCTTTCGAAGTGTTATCCCCCGCCTTTAGGTAGATTGCCTACGTGTTACGCACCCGTGCGCCACTCTACTTACCCCCGAAAGGGCTTTCGCGTACGACTTGCATGTGTTAGGCGCGCCGCTAACGTTCGCTCTGAGCCAGGATCAAACTCTCCAGTTGAAAACTGCGAGCTGACACCTTGATGGTCTTCGTTAGAAGCCATCTAGGCTCTATTGTTTCGGAATTAACCCTAGATGCAGCCTTCCGAAAGAACTGCACCCAATGGGACCCGAGTATGCGTTGTTTAATTTGTTCCGATTCAGTTTTCAAAGGCCGATGGGACAGTGTCCCTTGCGCCCGTACCAGAGGTGCGGGTCACCGGCGAAGGACGCGATCTCTACCATGCCGGGTATCAATGTCAACATCGAAACGAAGAGTTTGTTTCACTTTCTTTAGATAAGAAAAAACCACCTGCTTTTTAGCGGAAATTCTATGTGGTCGGAAGATCAGTGACGATCTGCCGAAGCGATCCGAGTTGCGATGAGGCATGCGAATCGTATGGAGTGGCGGTGTGACTACGGAGTTCTTCACCGTAAGCCTGCATACCGCATTCGGCCTCATCAAGCCCTTCAATTTCCTCGGACACACTGACACGGATACCAATGGTCTTTTTCATGACTGCCCAAAGGAGGTAGCCCACCGAAAACGCGAAAAACACGGCTGTACTTACGCCTGCCAACTGAATGGCGAGCAATTTGAAGCCACCACCGTAAAGCAGGCCTCCGTCCTGAGAAAACACGCCCACAGCCAAGGTACCGAAAACGCCACACACCAAATGCACAGGGATCGCGCCCACCGGATCATCAAGGTGAAGCCGATCAAGCACAAATACGCCCTCAACGACGACAAAACCCGCAATCAAACCAACGGCGATCGCATCTCGCGGACTGATCACATCAGCCCCTGCGGTGATGGCTACCAGGCCCGCTAAAGCGCCGTTCATTGCCATGGATAGATCCAGCATGCCGATCCGAAAACGTACAAAAGCAAGCGCTGTAAGAAAACCTGCCGCAGCGGCTAGGTTGGTCACCACGATCACGGAGGCAATGTCGTGGACATTGGCGCTCAAGGTGCTGCCACCATTGAAGCCAAACCAACCTAGCCACAGGATAAATACCCCTAGGGCAGCTAAGGGCAGGTTATGTGCAGGGAGCGGACGAGGCGAGCCGTCGGGGGAAAACTTGCCTCGCCTCGGGCCAAGCAGCATGACACCGGCAAGCGCCATCGCCCCGCCGACTGCATGAACCACAGTGCTCCCTGCAAAATCATGAAATCCCCAGGTGCTCAAAAAGCCACCGCCCCATACCCAGTGACCGACGAGGGGATAAATCACGGCACTTGCAAAAGCCGTGAATATAAAAAAAGTACTCAGCTTCGAGCGCTCCGCCACTGCGCCGCTGACAATCGTGGCCGAAGTCGCTGCAAAAACCAGTTGAAAAAACAAAAACACGAAGAGAGGCATGTTTTGTGGAACAGCGCCTAGCGTTTCGTTTCCACTCGGCATGAACGCAGACAGCCCTACGATGGCGTTGCCATCGCCAAACATCAGGGCAAAACCAAGAACAAAATATAAAAGTGAAGCAATCGCGACGACCGAGAAATTCTTTAACAAGATCATCACCGCATTTTTTTTTCGACACAGCCCGCTCTCAAGCAAAGCAAAGCCAGCGTGCATAAAAAACACCAAACACGCGCTAATCAGCACCCACAAACTATCAAGTAAGCCTTCGCCCATCGTCTATCAGCCTCCGGAAGTATCGAAGTCTTGAGCATGACAGCAGCAGGTTTCCGTTTTGTTTCAAAATCGAAACAAAGGGGTAAAAAGGCTTAGAACCAAGGCGTTTTCGGCCTTAGACGGCTTTGTAACCAAAATCCGTCAATTAAATCTCGTTAAGGCCTCAAGTGTTAAATTATACCATATTCCTAAATATTTTTCTCAGTTGTTCTCCGGATTTCGACTACCGCATAGGGATGGTCCGTGCTAGGTCCTGCCTACCTATGGGCGTGCCGAGAAGTAATCGATGAGATATCGGCAAAAACAGCACACGTACCGCTCCTCGTGCACGAGGTTTATCGACTGTTTTGCAGTATGGCTGCTGGCGGCCTTATCGATCCATCCAGCACTTGCCCGGGCGCAGTTCAATCAAAGCCCTGGCTCCGTCGTCGATCCGCGCTCTAATACAAGCAAACCACCACCACCGCCAGTATGGCGTTGGAGGCAGGTCGCAGCATCGCTCCGCACCCAAGGCCGTTTCACGATGGTTGAAGTCGATCCAAGCAACCCGCGCCTTATTATGGTGGGCACCGAGGAAGGTACGGTTCTTCGCTCCGAGGACGGCGGAGTCACTTGGAATGAGATCGAACCCGCTCCGCAGTCGATTCAACGTTTTACCCTCGCGCCCAAACAACCTGGTCTGCCAGCTCTGGGTGAACTCGTTCCACCGGAATACCAACTTTTCATTGACCCGCCGAACTCATTTTATCCAGAACGCTTATTTATTCCTTTTGAAACTTTGTTTTTGGATATCAAGCCAAGTTTCGTCAAAGGCGGGTTCATGCCTAAAGTCACGCTACCGCCGCGCGGCTTTCTGGGTGAAGCAACAGCTCAACGCTCACGAGAACTTAATTCCGTCTGGGCAATCGCTTATTGCCCGGGCGCTCCTTACAATGTAATCGTCACGTCCCAAAACGAGATCTACGGTTCATCCGATAGTGGCATGACCTACGTCCGTATTTTTGCGATTCCGCGTATCGCAACAGACTGGGCACGCTGCAATCCAAACAATCCCCTGGAAGTCGCTGTTTCAAGTCATTTTGGAGTGTTCTTATCACGCGACGGCGGGCTCACTTTTGATCAAGATCTCACAGGCTGGCCCGGCCGCGCAGCCTGGGCCGTCGAGTGGGGCATCACCGAAAACCGCAAACTCGCAAAACTTTACACATCAACCGGAGACTCGATCTTCGCGGGCAATCCATGGTCAGATGAAGGTCTGCGTTTTATCTATCCAGATTTCAATAATTCGGAGACCGCACCGTGGGCAGATATCTACGATATCAAGACCACCAAATCAGGTCAGGTGTGGATTGGTACCGAAGATGGTTTGCGCGTTTCGTATGATGGAGGCAAAAACTGGGCTGCCACTGCACGTACTCTATTTAGTCGCGGACGCGTTCGAAAACTCTTTGTTGGATGGAGCGAACAAGGAGAGGAGCGCGTCGTTGCGATTTGGGGTGCAAACAGGCCACGGATTTCTGGATCCAATTATCAGTCCCAAGTCCAAGGACCACTTTCGGATGTAATTATTAATCCACATCCCCCACGCGACTGGGCTTACTCAACCGACGACGGTGGACAAACCTGGCATCCTTTTTTCAATGACTTGACAAGGCGCACTATTCGGCATGCTACAGCCTCTCCCCCGATTAACGGGCAAGCTCCGCAGTGGTGGATTGCCACTCGCGGTGAGCTATGGGCAACCGACTATGTCATCGATCGCAGAGGCAGTGCCGTAGACCGCACTGCTAGCGAATGGGCCAAAGCAAAACTAGCCATGACGCCGCCACTCGATGTTGTATTGCGCGCCATGGTTGATGCACTCTATATTTCTAACGTCGAGATGCACCATTTCTTCGCACGGGCACGCGACGTGCGACCTTATGTTCCTCGCTTGGACGTTAACTTTTCCTTCCTTCAAAAAAACAAGGACTATTTTGAACAACAAGTTATCACAAGTCCCTATTTGCTAAGTTCCAATTCACAGCTGAGAGAATGGCAGTTTTTGGTCGAATTAAAATTTCTAATGCCACAAGGGGGACTTTTTATTGCCGAGGAAAGTGGTAAAGAACGTCTTGCTCTATATGATCTAAATAAACAAATTCGCTTCATTGCTGAAGATACCTGGCATGAACGACAAGTTCTTCTTAAGCGCATAGCCGAAGGAATGACGGATGAACTCGCTATTGAAGTTCTTCGAGCCCGTATTGAAGCACTCGAAGCGGTACTAGAAACGTGGACACGTCAACCTCTTCGCAACCTAATCCACTATAATCCCTGGGCCTTAGATGAGTAGAACCCATGTCATTAATGCGGTGGCACATGATAGCCGCATGTCGTATGCTTTTGGATCGCTAGCCAACCTTGATGATAATTCCGGTAAAGCAGTGAACACCTTAGCTACACGATTGCAAAAGAATTGTAACTTAAACCCAAAGCTAATTTTTCGGCTTGGCGTTCAAAAAGTTATATTGTTTGCTGGATTCTTCATCTTTGTTGGAGTGTGGCATTCACCGGCAAACGCAGAAGTCCCGATTATCGATCCACGAACAGACTCGAGCGAACCTCCTCCTCCACCCGAGTGGCGCTGGCGCCAAGTAGCTGCCTCGCTGCGCACCCAGGGCCGTTTCACGATCGTTGAGGTCAATCCCCAAAACCCGCGGCTCATCATGATCGGAACCGAAGAGGGTACCATAGTGCGCTCCGACGATGGCGGCGTCACGTGGATCGAGATCGAACCAGCCCCAAAAGCTGTCCAACGCTTTAGCCTCGCACCGAAAACACCGGGGCTGCCTGCTCTCGGCGAACTTGTACCACCCGATTACGCCATGTTCGTCGATCCTCCCGGAGCGAATTGGCCCGAGCGCGTATGGATTCCCTTTGACACTCTTTTCTTCAGCATCAAACCTGATTTCGTCGCTGGTGGCTTTATGCCAAAAGTCACGATGCCCGTACTGGGTTTCCTTACGGAAGCAACTGCCCAACGAGCAGCGTAACTGAACTCCATTTGGTCCGTTGCCTTTTGCCCAGGAGCACCCTACGACGTCATCGCAGCATCCCAGCATGAACTCTACGGATCTTCCGATTCCGGCTTCACATACGTGCGTCTGTTTGCAATCCCAGGAAACGTTCCTCTTGAATGGGCTCGTTGCAACCCAAACAACACTTTGGAAATCGTGGTAGCCAGCCATTTTGGCGTGTTTCTTTCGCGGGACGGTGGTCTCACTTTTGACCAGGATCTTACCGGTTGGCCAGGTCGTGCCGCCTGGGCAGTCGAATGGGGGATCACCGAGAAAAAGAATCTCTACAAACTGTATACCGGCACGGGTGACGTTATTTTCGCGGGAGATCCGTGGTCGGACAAAGGTTTGGAATTCATTTATCCTGATTTCAATAACTCCGAAACGGCTCCGTGGGGCACTATTTTCGATATCAAAACGACAAACTCGGGACAGGTCTGGATCGGTACAGACGATGGACTACGCGCCTCCTATGATGGTGGGCGAAATTGGAAAGCTGTTTCACGAACACTATTTAGTCGAGGTATGGTTCGTAAGCTTTTTGTCGGCTGGAACGAGCAGGGCGGGGAACGCGTCGTCGCCATCTGGGGCACCATACAAGCCCGTATTTCCGGTGCTATACCCACAGCTTCACAAATTCCGGTCCGTTAGCCAACATCATGATTAATCCCCATCCGCCACGAGACTGGGCCTACTCCACTGACGACGGCGGAAAGACTTGGCATCCTTTTTTCAACGATCTAACAAGGCGTACCATACGTCACGCTACAGCAAGTCCTCCTATCGGTGATCAACCAGCGCAGTGGTGGGTGGCCACTCGTGGTGAATTATGGGCGACCGATTACGTGGTTGATCGCTATGGAGCAGCGGTTGATACCGCAGCAGCGGAGTGGGCTAGATCCAAGCTTGCTGCCACCCCGCCCTTGGACGTGGTGATACAAGCGATGACCAGCTCAGTGTATATTTCAACGGAAGAGCTTGAAGCGTTGTTTCAACGAGCGAAAAACAAACGTCCCTATGTCCCAAGACTTGATTTCATCTTTCAACTCAATCGCCGTGACGCGAGTTCTTTCCAACAACAGCTCATTAGCTCACCCTACATGCTAAGCTCCTACTCCGACCTTCTCGAATGGAAATTCCTTGTCGAGCTTAAGTTCTTCCCCCCACAGGGTGGTATGTTTATTCTTGAGGAGGTCGGCGCAGAGCGCCTTGCTTTGTACGATCTCAATAAACAAGTTCGATACATCACGGAAGACTCTTGGCATGAACGAGCTGTCTTGTTGCAACGCATTGCAGCGGGCATGACCGACGAGCTTGAAATTGAAATTCTTCGCGCACGCATTGAATCGCTCGAAGCAGTGTTGGAAGTTTGGACACGTCAACCCCTTCGGAATCTGTTCGGCTACAGTCCTTGGAAGAAAATTCCAAACTAGGACAATATTTTTGGCATATTTTTGCCACAATTCGTATTAATTTCTTTTCGCATAGCTGCCCTTCTGCTATTTCGACAACACTGTCCATACCAAGTATCTTTTAGCTTCCTAGATAAGCCTGAGTTTTGGATAGGTTATAAGGGCTCAACAACCATGATGGTCGAATGCCAAAATTGCCAACACACCTTTCGTTGGCAAAAACCCATGCAAGGAGATGCGCCTTTTTCAATTGATTGCGCAGCTTGTGGATTTCGTTTCAGCGTCGATGAAGATGGGCAGACTTACAAAAAGCAAGCGCATCCTTGGATCTTGCGCAAACAAAATGGTCAAAACGAACTGATTAGCACCTTCGGCCAACTACTCCAGCGCATCGAAAACGGTGAGATTTCTGGAGACGATGAAATCTCCCGTAGCGGAAAACGCTGGAAAAAGCTCAGACAAATCGAAGGACTATCTAATCTGTTCGTGGCTGAATCTCGGCAACAAAACTTAGACCTTCAACCACAAACACCTGCTAGCTCAGAGCAAAATCGAGTACGGCACGCCACCATGGTGGGCATGCCATCATCGATTCCTCCTCCAAGTGCGATCGCTAGTAGCGCGAAAAAGACCATGGTTGGAGTACCGGTCCAGACACCTGCAAAGCAGCCACAAAAGGCAAAACCCATTGGCTCTCGCACGGTTTTGGGTACTCTACCCTTGGCTCAAAAGGCCTCTGCGGATCGTGAAAAACCGCCCTGGCAAAATTCTCCCATAGGTGAAAATCAATCCCCTTTGCCACTCGATGAGGGTTCGTTGCACTACTCCGAAACCACACTTCGAAGTCCAATGGCGCCCGAGCTCGCTATCTCGGCATCCCTCATTCGATGGCGGTGGTGGATTGTTGGTGGTATGGGAGCAATCATGATGCTTGCAAGTTTAGTCCTAATCGCCGCCATGCTAAGCGGGTGCGGCTACGTGAAAAGTTCCCAAGAAGAAGATCCAGCGCTGGAACAAAAAACGCTTGTCGAATTAAAACTCAGCCAAGCTCCGATCGAGTTTCCTTACCGAGACCCTTTGTCAGAAGACGCGATTCCACTAAGAAAAGTATTAGGGCACCTTAACCATATTCAACAAAGGAATGCAGGCCTGTTTTTAGAACTCAGTCCACTGTCGGGTACATGGGCTAGGTCGCAAGAGCTCAAGAGAACCTTAGTTGAACTGCGCAAAAGCGGTAAAACCGTTCACTGTCATATTCACAATGCAGACAATCTTTCTATTGCAGTGGCATCGATGGGATGTGATCGCATTAGCGCTACGCCCGGGGCACTGATTAACTTGGTTGGCGTTGCATTGCAGGTGAGCTACCTTAAAAACTTGCTCTCAAAAATAGGACTTTCTGCTGAACTTCTGCAAGTCGGTCGATTCAAAGGCGCAGCAGACCCTTTTACCCGAGACAGTATGCCAGAAGAAGTTCGGCAGTCCCTTAACCAGCTAGCAGATGATCTTCATGCTGAGCTTGTTGCTTCGTTGGTCGATGGCCGAAAGCTTAATGCAAAACAAGCTCAAGACATCATTAACAACGGACCGTACAGTGCTGAAGCAGCGTTAAAACTTGGACTGATTGATGCAGTCTCTTTTAAAGATGAAGCGCGACAACAAGCAAAAAATGCAAGTCATGCACTTCATGTGCAAGTTCTCGAAGAAACAGAAGACCCAGAAAAGGTAGATTTGGGCAAACTGTTTGAAAAACTCACTGAAGAGCCTGAAAATGAAGTTGAAGGAAATCGTGTTGCACTCGTCGTTCTATCAGGCACCATTGCCGAGAGTGAAAACGAAAGCGTAAACGGAATCCATTCAGGACCTGTACAGCGAATGCTTCGCAAAATTCGCGACAACCACGAGATCAAAGCCGTGGTTGTACGTATTAACTCTCCCGGTGGATCAGCTCTTGCGAGTGACCTCATTTGGAAGAGCCTTCGCGACCTTGGAAAGAAAAAGCCACTTATTATATCGATCGGAGATATGGCAGCAAGCGGCGGCTACTACATTGCTTCAGCTGGCGATACTGTTTTTGCTGAACAAACAAGCATCGTAGGCTCTATCGGCGTCGTTGGCGGCAAGGTGAGCGCTGCAGATCTGGCAAAGCGTCTTGGAGTTCACACGGAAATCATCAAACGAGGGAACCATGGCGCTTGGATGTCACCAGCGCAGCCCTTTTCCGCAGACGAGCGCAAAACTATTTTGAGCCTTATGGAACAGACCTATGAACTTTTCTTAAAGCGCATCACCGCGGGACGTGGACTGAGCGAGAAGCAATTGCAACCCGCTGCCGAAGGCCGCATCATGGTGGGAACGCGCGCACGTTCAGCCGGTCTAGTTGATGAAATAGGTGGCTTAGAAGAAGCCTTAGCTCTCGCAAAAAGCAAAGGTGGCCTTAACCCTGCTGCACCTGTGCAAGCATGGCCACCACCCAAAACTTTGCTTGCGGTGATCTCAGAAACCTTAGGTGTCCATTCATCGATAAGTACAAAACAACTGATGGCTTTGAGTAAAACCATTGGCAAGCAACTTGAACTTGAGCGAAGCCTAGACTGGTATTCTCTACTTCAAACAAGTCAGCAACCTGTACTGACCGTGCTACCCTTTCAAGTACAAGCCCAATAAAGGGGCTGCACTATTTGGCTAAAACATAGCTGGCTTCTAGTGCTCTGATTGGAAAGTGCTCTAGCGTCGCCCAAACACCCCATCGCTTGCAGCTGCACTCAGAATGCGAAGTGCTTCGCGATATCCGCGCCCCAATAGTGTTTTTCCGTTACGACGACTTAAAAACGGGAACTTACCTAAATCAGCAGAGACATTGAGAATCCTCACATGAGGATACTGCTGATGAATCAGATCCAATCCACGCTTTTCTTTTTCAGACAGCACAACATTCAAGGACTGCCGTGCCACTGCACCAAGTCCTTGCAGCGCAACGGATGACTCATTGGGCCGCGTTAAGTACGGCCGATATACATTGGAGATAACGACAACGTCGGCACCCGCTTCGACTGCTAAATCAACACTAAGCGTGCGCACTACCTCACCATCCATGTAGAAACGATCGCCGATCTTATATGGCCGGAATAGCACCGGCACGCAAGAAGACGCAGCCAAGGCTTGACTGATCGGCACGTCGTCTCGATAGCCTCTACCAAACACGACACGTTTGCTTTGATCAACATCCGCCGCGGTCACGATCAAGGTCTTATCGAGACGACGAAAATCGTTGATAGGTAGCCGCCGTGCAAGAAATTGTTCCAAACGATCAATGGAGAGTAGCCCACTTGAAAGATAGCCTGGGTTCTTCAGCTGCTCCAGCGTAGGCCACCCAATAAAATATCGACTTTTCAACGCGCCTTTTGAGTGTTGGCGACGCCAGGGCAAACGCATCCAATCCACCATCTGATCGGCACAAAAATTCTGCGCCGCAAATGCACTTACAATCGCGCCCGCAGAAGTCCCGACGTAGATATCTGGCTTGAGCCCAAGCTCCTCCAGCGCCTTGAGCGCACCTAAATGCGCTATACCTTTTGTAGCGCCCCCTGAACCCACAAACGCCAGCTTGGGATAGGAGCCCCGATTCACTGCATTCACAACCCTAGGGTCCCATAATCGTTAGGGAAAGTCGACTTTTGGAAGAACGCTTGGCCCTTAGGGAGCCTTTTTTGTTGAAGACCTTGCGCGATTCGCAAGCACGCCAAGCCTACGGCGCGCCGAAGCTGCAAATTCCGATCGCGGAAACTTTCGTAGTAGCTTTCGCAGGCTGCCCACCGCGTCATCGAGGTGCCCCAGCGATTCGTAACAGTGGCTCAATAGCCACAGCGCATCGTCATGCAGGGCCTTGCCTTCTTCGTCTTCGAGAACCGTTTGCACCAAAACCACCGCCTCTGCAGTCTGATTCAGTTTCTGCATGGCTCGTGCAAGCTCAAACCGTATAGCCAAAGCATCGGGACCATGTTCATCAAGTTTAAGCGCAGTTTTTAGAGCCTCAGCACCCTCCGCATATCGGCCATTGCCAAGTAGATTTAATCCTTCTTGATAATTGGTTCTGGCTAGTTCATGTCTGAACTTACGAACCTGCGCATCGAAGAACTTCTCTTCCGTAGGAGAAAGTGGTTCATTCTTTAGAGTCTCGTAACGATGAATCGCTTCTTCACGTTTTGATGAACGTATTAATCCATAAAATTCAAGCGCATGCTGCTCTGCGCGACTGCGACGCTCTAGCTTCTTGGACAGATCAGCCAATTGTCTTTTTGTCGCTTCGCTGTTTTTTACAACGCTGGCCTGTTCCGATTCAATTTCGTTAATCCGAGCATCCGATAGAAGCTTCAGGGCGATAAAAGAAAGTGCCGCAAAGAGAATGTAAGCAACCGCACTGTTCCAAAAAGACCGCCGTTCATCACTGGCTTGTCTTTTTGCAATAGACTTAATATCGGCCGCAAGAGAACTGGTCAGATTGTTGGTCTTTATAATTAGTCCACGCGATTCAATAATTTCTTTCTTGATCTCGCGAATCTCGTCTTCTGTTTCCAGCATAATTACGAAACGCTGATACCCCGAGGCGCCCACAATGGCAACGGATCTTCTCCCAAAACCACAAAACCACCCCTAGTTTACGACCGCGCAGCATAGTCGGAGCGCAATAGAGCCTGGGGAATTAAGCTTGCAACGAGGGGTAGGGTCCCCACGCGCAGTTCCGCAGCGAAGCGAGGACTGTCTGAGCGTGGGGACCCTACCCCTTCGTTGCATCAAGACTTCAAAGGATGAAAATGATCTCTGCGCTCTTCGATTAATACGGTGACCCAACTGCCCTACTCAACACGCTGAGCTCGCGTGGCTCAATCAATTTTAGCGTTCATGAATAATCGTAGCAATGCTTGTCGCATTGTGTTGTGCACCCATGTCTTGTGGCAAAGTGGAGACAAGCCTTCACGCGCAGTTCCACAGCGAAGCGAGGACTGTCTGAGCATGAAGGCTTGCCTCCACTTTGCAAGCTCAGCAAAAAATAAATTAAGTGAACCCCAAGTTTGTCTAACGGGTTCTAGCCAAGAGTGGGTATGCGGGCGCGTAGTTCTTTGGCGCGATCGCGGGCAAGAGGAACGCATAAATGATCAGGGTGATTCATTTGCAGAGCAAACACACCTTTGCTTACTACTTCGATAGCCTCAATCTTATCAAGACGGACAAGCACCGTTCGGTGGGAACGAAAAAATTCTTTTTCCGGCAAGATCTGTTCAAGCTCTGCAAGTGTGCGATCCAAAGGAAAACGAGCATCTTTAGTCACTGCCCACAATGTTCGTCGCGCGTTTCAAACGCTATAACATCTCTAAGATTTAAAAGAGAAAGCCCACGTTCACTTTTCACGGCAAAGCGCTCAAACGAATTGTCCACAGAAGATTTTGCCCCAACACGCAACAAGCTTTTTTTGAGACGTTCCAAGCGTACTGGCTTCAACAGATAATCATTGGCTTCAACATCGAAAGCTTGAAGCGCTCCTTCGCTATGTGCAGTGACAATAATAACTTTAAGCATTGATGAACGCGCCTTGAGTCGCTCAATGAGTGATAGACCGTCGGGCCCCGGCATACGCAAATCCACAAAGACAAGATCCACCGGCTGCTCTTCAAAACGTTGCAACGCTTCCGTAGCATTTTCCGCCTGACTCACTACTTTTACGCCCTCACACTGCCCCAAAAGAAAGGAGAGCTCATCACGAGCCAACGGTTCATCGTCCACCAACATGACACTTAGGGTTTTCATGGAGCACACTCCGCCACTGGCATACGCAACACACTTCGCGCACCAAGACTAGTCAAGCAAAGTTCTAGACTTGCTTTATCGCTGTACATCAAATGAAGTCGCTTCTTCAAGGTATCAAGCGCTATGCCCGCCCCTTTTGGAACATGTTGCATTGCACCCTGACATTGATCTTCTACCGCAATTTCAAGATCTCCACCATGCAGCTGAGCCGTTACAGTCACAACGCCTGCTCCTTTGTGAGCAGCGATACCATGCTTGATTGCGTTTTCAACCAGTGGTTGCAGAACGAGTGATGGTATTTGATAGGCATACAGATCAGATGGCACTTGCGTTACAATTCCTATGCGCTCCTCTCCAAGTCGCAATCGCTCAATAGCTAAATAAGCTTGAGCATGATCCAATTCTTCCTTAAGCGTGGTTCGCTCATCACTTCGCAAAAGATAACGATACAAATCCGCAAGATCGGAAACAAGTTCACGTGCTTTGTGTGGATCACGCCGAATCGTTGCACGCAATGCATTCAATGCATTAAATAGAAAATGTGGCTCTAGTCGTTGTCTCAAACTTTGTAAAGCTGATGCCTCAGCTGCCGATTGTGCTCTACTTAAGTCGACCGCGGCCTGCTCGCGCGCCATCACCAAATGCGCAACCGACAAAAAAAGCGTAACCGCTGCCGGATTAACGCTGATTTTTACTAGATGTGCTGGCCATGCAGGCACGTAGCGGGCTGCATCGCCCGCCCACAACAGTCCGATCCCAACGACCCCAAGATTGAGAGCTTGAACGAGTGAACAGGTAAAGAAACTACGCCAGCTCTTGAACAAATCTGGATATCGCTTCGATAGATAACCCGCGGCAGTTCCATCGACAAAAGAAGCAAACAGCACCCAAGGAGCAATCTGCACATCACTTCGTGCCGCAGCCAATAAACCACCACCAAGCCCAACGAGCAAACCCGCCTTAGGACCACCCAGCACCGCGGCAATCAAAATACCAATGCCGCGCAGGTTAATATGCTCACCGCCGACCTGTAAGCCCAACAAGCCCCCCCAAGCGGACAATCCCAAGCCCAAAAAAACCACGGCTAGTTTATCAATCCGCCGACCACGCCCCAGCACAACAGCACGCAAAGGAGGCAATAGCACCGCGACAAGTGCGGCAGAAGCCAATAGCCCCATCTTTTCAGCCAGCTCTATTAAAATCACCGTAACGTGCATCGCCTCACTGTAGCCAAGCTGTCTTGCACCGGCAACACAAGAAGCTTACACAGCATATGGAGCTCTCGAGCCCTTTGCTTTTGAGTTGCGCAGAGATATGGGCGATTAAAAAGGACGAAAGACGCCGTCAAGCACCAAAAAACCAAGTAAATCCCGATAGGCTCATAGGCAAAGCTCTCTAAATCAGAAGTCATGAAACTTGTTAATCGAAATATTCTTATTACTGGCGCTGCAAGTGGCATTGGGAAAAGCATGGCCATGCTCTGCGCCAAAAAACATGCAACGCTTATCCTATGGGATAGAGATCCAGAAGGGCTAAAGCAATGTCTAAGCGAATTGCCATCAACTGGGCCGGCTCCACACCGTAGCTACGTAATCGATCTTGCATCACGCGAACAAATCGAGAACACCGCCAAACGCACCCTTGAGCAAGTCGGACCTGTTGATGTCCTCATCAACAATGCGGGCGTCGTCAGCGGGAACGCTTTGCTCCAAATCACAGCAGAGCAAATTGAACGCACCTTCAAGGTCAATACACTCGCGCCTATTTGGACAACCCGTGCTTTCCTTCCGAGCATGCAACGCCGAGAAGCAGGACACATTGTCACTATCGCTTCTGCAGCCGGATTAGTTGGTGCCGCTAAACTAAGCGATTATTGCGCCAGCAAATTTGCAGCCATCGGTTTTGATGAGGCGCTCCGCGTTGAACTCAAGCGCAATAAAAGCCCTATTCGCACCACGATTATTTGCCCTTTTTACATCAACACCGGCATGTTTACTGGCGTAAAAACCCGTTTTCCATTGCTCCTACCCATCCTTGAGGGGCAGTATGTCGCAAAAAAAACAATCCGCGCGATCGAAAAAGACAAAGCAACGCTTATGATGCCGCGAATCTTACACCTGCTACCATTGCTTCGACTTTTACCTGTGCCCCTGTTTGATGCCTTGGCAAATTTTCTTGGGATCAATCACTCGATGGACGACTTTATTGGCCGAAAAACCCTTTCCAATGACGACCGCACATAGAACGAAGTTTATGAATGCGAAACATTTTCATTTCATTCTTCTCTTTGCCCTTGGAATAGGGAGCGCAGACCCCGCATTCGCGCAATCATCCGTATCCATACAAAACTACAAACTCCCGTCCCAAAATGAAACGCTTTGCATCAAAAAGCAATTTGTTAAAGGTAGCCATCATGAGAGACACATCGTCTTAGTCCATGGACTGACTTACTCTTCACATGTTTTTAATGTTGATACCCAAGACTACAGTCTTGTACGCTTTTTAGTTCAACATGGGCTAACAGTGTGGACACTTGACCTTGCAGGCTACGGCTGCTCCTCAAAAAACAATAAAAATGGTTTTATCTACGACACAGAGCATGCCAGCAAGGATCTGATCAACGCCATCCGCTTTATCCGTAAGAGCAGCACAGTCGACAAAGTCCACCTCATGGGATGGAGTTTCGGAACGGTCGTTGCATCCCGGGTCGCTCTAGAAAAGCCCCAATGGCTAAGCAAACTAGTTCTCTTCGCTCCTATTGTTCGCGGATTCGATGAAAAAGCACCTCATGAGGCGTGGCATCCAAACACTTGGCAACATGCCGCCAGTGATTTTCCTACGACCAAAGAGGGAACGATCGATTTTTCACGCGTCGAGCCACAGGTAGTCCATCACTTTCTTTCCAATTGCTGGAAGTACGACAAAGAGAGCAGTCCCAATGGTGGACGTCACGACCTGTTCCAGGGCCGAGCAAAAGAACTCATAGCATTGGATAAACTCCGGACACCTACACTCATACTCGGTGGCGACGCCGATCCGTATTTGGACTGGCCATGGATCGAAAAAATTCTAGCACAGCAAAAAAAAACCTTGATTAAACTCACACGCTTTAAGCAAGGCTCTCACATTCTAATGCTGGAAAAGCAAATTTACAGACCTTTCCGTCAGGCTCTACTCGATTTTGTAGTCGGACCGACGATCCCGAGCTATTGATGCGAAATCTAATTTTCATAGTTTTTGATTAAAACAGCGTATTTTCATCAAAACCCTGCCAATGCTATTTAACTCTATTCCTTAAAAAAACAATTTACTTGATCAACGCTTTGCCGTAATCACCATAAGCACACAGGAGGATGGCATGCTCAAAGAATTCAAAGAGTTCGCACTTAAAGGCAACGTTGTTGATATGGCTGTTGGTATCATTATCGGTGGAGCTTTTGGAAAGATTGTAAGCTCCCTCGTGCAAGATGTGATCATGCCACCGATTGGTTTAATCACCGGTGGAGTGAATTTCTCCCAACTCTTTTTCAACCTTGATGGCAAAAGTTACGAGTCTCTAGACGCCGCGATCAAAGCAGGCGCGCCCATCGTCAAGTATGGAGCCTTCATCAATACGGTCATTGATTTTACCATCATCGCTTTTGTGATCTTTATCGTCATCAAGCAGATGAATCGCTTCAAAAAGAAAGAAGAAGCTGCGCCTGCCGAACCCCCAAAACAGGAAGTCTTGCTCGCGGAAATTCGCGACCTTCTAAAGAAAAACTAGGCCCGAGATCACCGCTAAAAGACTACTATTTCACTAAAGGCCCAGCCGGTGTTTGGGCGGGTGCTGCTCCGTTTCTTTCAGCCTTGTCTTTGACTTCGCCAAGGTAGTTGGGTAGCTCCACACCTGCCATAGCGGCAATCTCATGCAAAGGCGGCAGGCTGCGAATCAAACTCGAAACAAAGTTTGATGTCGAGGAACCTTGCCCAGTTGCGCTTCCTGAATCCCACACGGTGATTTTGTCAATCTTGAGATTCTTGATTGCTTCGACTTGTGTACTCACAATGTTTTCGAGTTTTTCGATCATGAGCAAGGTAGCTGCGGACTTAGCATTTCCTCCCGCGCTATTCACCAACTCGCGGTAACCCAAAGCTTTTGCTTCAAGTACTTTGCGTATACCTTCAGCCTCAGCCTGGTAACGCGCCAAGATGGCATCTGCTTCACCACGTGCTTCTCTTCGCAGCTTTTCAGCTTGAGCTTCAGCGGCGATTTCGATTTTGCGTCGCCCAATTTCTTCGCGCACCACTTCCTGTGCGGTGAGACGCTCTTGCTCAGCACGGTATTGCGCTTTTTGAATCTCAACCTCGGCATCGCGACGTGCCACTTCACCACGCTGCAGCGCTTCGGCTTCCTTTATCGCCAATTGTGCATTGTAGTCAGCAATCGAAGCTTTGGCTTTGTTTTCGCCATCAATAGCCTGCGCTTCTTGTTGTTGCACAAACACTCGTTGCTCAGCCACCGCTTGCTTTTCACCCTTGATAGCTTCAGCTTCTTGTTGCTGCACATAAATTCGCTGCTCGGCCACCGCTTGCTTTTCACCCTTGATAGCTTCAGCTTCTTGCTGCTGCACGTAAACACGCTGTCCGGACTCTGCAGCTTTTCTGCCCTTCTCGGCTTCTGCTAAATTTTGCGCGACGCGAATCTCACGTTCGCGGTTAGCTTCGGACTGACCAATCGCACCAAATTTCTCTTGTTCCGAAACATCAACCGCTGCTTTGTTGATGGCTTCAGCTGCCGCTTTTTTACCGATGCTTTCGATGTAATCGGATTCATCGGTAATGTCAGTAATGTTCACGTTGATAAGATAAAGACCAATTTTGTTAAGCTCGGGTTCGACATTTTTTCGGATGGACTCCAAGAAACTTTCGCGGTCTTGGTTGATCTGCTCAATGGTCAGCGAAGCAACTGTTAGACGCAGTTGACCAAAAATGATTTCCCGAGCCATGTCTTCTATGTGTGCCTGCTGCAAGCCGAGCAAACGCTCAGCAGCATTGTTCATAATGTGCGATTCGGTACTGATACCCACAGTGAAAGTGCTCGGCACGTTAATGCGAATGTTTTGCAGCGACAGCGCATTTTGAAGCGGAATGCTGATCGTCATTGGCGTAAGCGATAAATACGCATAGTCCTGCACCAATGGCAGAATTAACTTACCGCCGCCATGAATGCATTGAGCAGACTGCCCCACACCAACGCGACCGTAAATAACCAAGATCCGATCAGACGGGCAGCGACGGTAGCGCGAAGCAAGGTACATCAGAAAACCCACAACGATGGCTACCGCTGCCACGACCGCTATCACTGAAATTGTCATGTTCTGCTGCACACTCTACCTCTTGTTCTTATTCAGCCTATTGCCTGTACGACGAGTAAGTTACTGTCGATCACTTGAATCACTTTAACTCGGCTGCCAGAGTCCAAAACTTGATCGCCCTTTTGCGTTGCTTCAAGCACACGCATCCGTCCTTGCACTGAAATGTTTACTTTACCTTGCCCCTGGGGGGGAATGCGCAAATAGACCGTACCTTCTGCGCCAAGCGTCGAATTGAGATCAATGGTGCCGCTTGATTGCAGATTTACAAAAATCGAAAAAAGTTTTCCAATAAGCCATGACATGCCAAAGCCGGCAGCAAGAGCCAGAGCAATCGCCATCACAGCACCGAGGCCGCTCTCCCTTGAAACGGCTAAACCCACCAAACCAAACATGGTCAAAAAAGCAGAGATGCCCTGAAAAGATAAAAGAGTAAAACTCAAATCAGCTTCGCCGGACAGTTCCGTGTCGGTATCGACATGCATGTCCGTATCGCCTTGCACATCAAAACTATGACTCGCGCCGATGAACTGCAAAAGAAGCCATGCGATGAAAGAAGCACCGCCAATCATCGCACATAGCAAAAATACCCATTCCAGACTGGTCCATTGCGCAAATGCGGTCATAGTCAAGTGAGTATAAACCGCCGCATAAAGCTTTCACAAGCATCTAAAAGTGCCTACCTCTTCATTCCCAAGCTCCACCGGAAAGCCCATCCAACTGGGAAAACAAAGCATTGCTCTTTTACTGCACATGCCAAACATGACTTGTTTTCGGTAAATTAATGCCAACATTGGCATGTTTCAGCGTGTCTAATTGACAGTACTGTCATACTGGCGTTCGCACGCTTTTGCGTTCGAGCAAACCTTGGACTCACGCATCACGGTCAAATAGTCCATGAGCTGTTTCATTTCTTGGGCACTAAGCTCGTTGAAGTCCGGCATGACACTGCGCGCTCGGAAGCTACGCGGTCCCTGGATGTATGCACGAATAAAGGTCAGGTCCAGGTACTCGGTCACGTTCAGTGGAACGTTTAGTTCAGGACCCAAGCTTCCTCCAGCCAAGTTGATAGAGTGACAAGACATGCAATGCGTTTTAAAAATCGTATAACCGGGCGTCATGCGCTCTTCATGATAAGGAAAAGCCGCATCGTAAACATTGCCATTGACTAACTCGATGCGCAGCAACTGATACGGCCATGGAAGCTTTTCATCGTCGTGACTCGACTTCCACACCAAATAAAAGGGAGCTGGTGTCATCAGGCGTTTGCCTTTGCGGAAATTGACCCAGCGCTTGCCCTCCGGCGCCTCGAGATCTTCATAAGCCACCACAGCATTGCGCATCAAGTCACGGTTCACATCAAGACTGGTCATGTAGCCATCGGCAGCGTGAAAGCGAAGTTGCAAGTCGTCGCCATCGAGCACATTTTGCGGAACAACGGAAAGCAAATCAAGCAATGCATAGCCGCGAAATCGCTTGCGCCCACCATGATAAGCGGGATCATTGACCACGTCGATATCAACAGGCTGCAGGGTCTTGAATGCACCCTGGGCTTCAAGGGTCATCAGGTCAAGCTCAGCCAAAGCCTCGGGCGTTTTATTCTTGCTCGCTGCCTTCGAAGAAGACTGCTCCGATTTGTGGCCACAGGCACTTAGAGCAGCCGCAAGACAGCATGCGCCAAAAACCCAACATACTAGAGAAGATCGCGAAAATCTCATGGCTCTTACATAGGCGCTTTACATCACTTGCTCAAGCGCCTATCACTCCAACATGCGAATTTTTTTTGGAACTGTTTTATTGCTATCGCTTCTTAGTTTAGCTACTTGCCAAAAAAACCAAAATCAAGAGCAAGCAAAAAGCGAGACCGCTAAAAGCGCTGAGCCCCAAGCAAACACTAGCCCGCCGGTAAGCGTAAGCCTGATAAGCCATAGCACGGAAGAGCATGGTAAGTTGACTGGCATCTATTTTCAGATGCAGCCAAGCTGGCATATTTACGGGCCCCATCCAGGCGACAGTGGCCTGCCAACCAAAGTCACTTGGACTGCGCCACAAAACTGGACGGTATCCAAAGCGACTTTTCCCAAAGCCGAGCAATTTAAAGCCCCGGGCGATATTGTGACCTATGGCTATGAAAAAGAGACGCTGATTTACAGCAAATTGCTACCGACAGACAAAACGCAAGACAATGTTGTGGATCAAGGCCCACGTAAGCTGGCTTGCTTGCAGTGCCGAGCGTTGCGTGCCAGGCGAACAAAGCATTGAAAGCAACTTGGCCGAGGATTTACCCACCGAAGCTTCGACCGCTGTACTATTCGACCGCTTTTTAGCACTACCAACCGAAGGATAATTTCAATGAGGAACAAGGCCATGCAAAAAGCGATACAACCGCTGCTCTACGGACTACTTCTAAGCCTTTGGATCGCGCCCTACGCAGCGCACGCCGATAACACCAAAAAGAGCGATGGCAACAAGGGCACGGCAAGCGCACAAGTTGGAAGGAAAGCGCCAGCCATCGAGCTATCCGACCTTTCCAAAAAAGGACACAAGCTAAGCGACTATTCCGGTAAAATTGTGGTGCTTGAATGGTTTAATCCAGAATGTCCTTTTGTGAAATTTGCACATAGCCAAGGACCACTCAAAGATCTTGCTAAACAACTGGCCGGCGAGGATTTGGTCTGGCTCGCTATCAATTCGAGCGCTCCAGGTCGTCAAGGGCATGGCATTGAAAAAAACCAGATTGCCAAAGCTAAATTCAAGATGAACTATCCAATTCTAATGGATGAAAGTGGGCAGACTGGGCGGAGTTACGGAGCTAAAACCACACCGCACATGTTCATCATCAACGCAAAAGGCATCTTGGTGTACAAAGGCGCTTTGGATAACGCCCCTCTCGGTACCATTTATGGCAAAAAGCACATCAACTACATCAAAGACGCAGTCACCGCGCTGCGCAGCAACAAAGCCATAGAACAAGCTCAAACCAATGCCTACGGTTGCAGCGTAAAATACTCTCGATAAAACAACTACGCTTCATTGGGTACAACGATTACTGGTACATTCGAAGTACGCACTACTTTTTCTGCCACACTACCCAACAAGACGCGGGAAAGTTTGGCGCGCCCGTGGGTGCCCATGATAATCATGTCGACATCCAGTTCGTCTGCAATTCGCAAAATCGCTTCGTGAGGTAGTCCGCAAAGAACGTGGGCCTTCATCGTAACGCCATAGAAACCGCGTTCACTAATAAAGCGATTGACCGCTTCCTCAGAAGCAGCTTTGAGCTTGCTGCCAAGTTCATCACCCATCACGAAGCCTCCGTCTGGGACAACGTACATCGGAAGCTGGTAGATATGCACAACGTGCAAGGTGGCTGACAAACTCTCGGCCAGCTTCGCCGCAAAAGCCACTGCTTTGTCGGAATTTTCGGAGAAATCAATCGGTGTGAGAATATGTTTAACCTGCATCGGAGCCTCTTGAATTGACTATTTTTACAAAGACAAAAAGTATGGCTCATTGTACCATAGGCTTAACTTTTAGTCAGTGAGGTCGCTATGGGTGAGCAGGGCAAAGTAATCATCGTCGGAATGGACTTTTCCGAGCCCGCGATACGTGCATTAGAGCTTGGAATTCATTATGCCCAGAAACTCGAGGCCCCCATTCATGTGGTTCATGCCTACGATATTCCTCGATTGCCGACAGGAAATACGGCTGAGGTCGAAAAGTCTTTCACGACTTGGCTTGCCAAAAACTCAAAAGAGCAGCTGGATGCTTTACTCGATAAGTACAAAAGCAACGACGTTGCCCTGTTTGGCGATATGGTCGCTGGTGATCCCGCAACGAAGATTTGCGAGACCGCTAGAAAGTATGAAGCACAGCTTATTATCGTGGGCACCAAAGGACACAATGTTGCCTACCGAGCCTTACTTGGAAGCGTTGCGGACCGCGTAATTCGCACATCCCAAAGACCTGTACTCATGGTGCACTAGGGCTTGCTAGCGGCCGATTGATACTTCCAGACTCGAGCCTTTTGCAACAACTCGATATCCTGGATGTTGTCCAGCTTCAAAGAAAACCGAAAGCTCAGCGTAGTCGCCGTGGTTCAAGATCATCGCCCGAGCAACCTGTGGGTTTGCTTCAGCAATGGGACCGGCTTTGTCAAGCGAGAGCGAACCCGGTATCCGTACTCGGAAACCATCAGGGGCTTTGCTGCCCTGCAGATCCTTTACAGTTTGTGACATACGCAAAGTGTAGCTGCGCGCACCTCGAACGCTGCCCGCACCAAAACTCGGACCGCTCGAAGAGGCCGTTGCTTGTACCGGTTCAGCTTTTGCTACAACACGAGCTTTAGGAGCTCTTTCAACAACCGAGGGTCGACTGTCACTTGCCTGTGGGCGTGAAGTACTCTTTGCGCTTTGCTGCAAAGTTGGATAGCGTGTGGGTGAGACCGGGCCTGCTTCGTACGACGGCGCAGGGAGAGCGGACTCAAGCAAAGGATCAACGCCCGTATTGGCCCTTGCTTCTAACTCTTCGTTAGCACTCTCAGCTCCGTCAGCAAAAACTTCTTCTTCAAAGACTTCTTCTGCGACGGGTGAATTGTCTTCAGCTTCAACCGAACTGACTCGCTCTTTATCAACTTGCTTTACGACTTCGGTCTGCTTTGAATGTCCAAACGCCCACATGAGCAAAGCGCCAAGCAGCATCGCGCTGCCGGCATAAAGCCAGGTCTTGGGAATGGCCAGAGCAGCGCCGCGTGCCATATACATGGGTCGCGACAATACTTTAGCCTGCCTTGGCGCAGGTGAAGTCTTGCGACGTTTTACCGCACCCACTCCCGGCACGCGCAGACCCATCTGAGAGCCGAGAACTTTCAAAAAGGACAAGCCAGTTCACATTTTTTTACTGCCACGTGAGATGCTTTTGCTTTGACGCTTACTTGACAGCTGATGGATGCGCTCCCGTAACATGGCCGAACGCGTGCTAAGATGAGCCACAGTTTGCACAGCCGCGCGAGCTAGTCCTGTTTGCACACGACCCAACATGGTCGAATCTCGCTGAAACAGATAACTCTCTTTTGTAGGAAAGCTAGCCGATATATCGTCTTTCTTTGTCTGCTTTTCCGTTTCAAAAGCATGCACGCGTTGTTCTTCGCGCTCTTGTTGGCGTTGCTCTTGGTATTCTTCCTCACGTTCCGCTTGCAGCGCCTTCATCAGAAGCTGAGGCGCGCTGTTATGCACAGGCGTCGGCATGTCTTCATAGTCGAAGGACTTCTGCTCAACGATAGGCCCCTGTTTTGACAGATCAAGCGGCGGAGGCTCTGGAGCCTCCAGATCTTGAACGGTATCCGGGCTCTTATGTGCAACACTTGATGCTGACCCGAAATCATCGAAGATCACACCCAGGCACAACTTCGGCATATTTCCGACCATCTGTAGGTCAACAGAAGCGAGACGCCCTGCTTTTTGTCCCCACTCTGAATCCGCTACCTCAACACCCGTGTGAATTCGCAAAAAAGGCAAGTCTTGCTCAAGAATCACGAGATCTTTGGCTTGATGAGCCATGCGCGTCAACACGGGGGTGCGGAGATGATCAATACGTAGCTCCGTTGACATACTGAAGTCAGCCAAACGCTGATCGGCCTCGTCTAAATCATCTTTTTGACGAACTCCTGAAAATTCTTCCTCGAAATCCTCACCGGAATGACGTTCAGCGAAGTCGCGTACCCACTGTTCGATATCGGGATCGACTTGCGCAAACCGTACGCCAAACTCTCCCATGTGAGAGCCACTATCGCTGATCCAAACCACTTCGCCTTCTGCTTCAACGCCTGGTGCTCCCGGCTCAACTTGAAAACGACAGCGAAGCCAAGAACCAAGCTCGGGCATCATCGGCGCGCGTACCTTGAGACCGCGTGGTGATAAATCTACTCCATCTGCCTCAACAGCAGCATCAAATGTCTGATTTGCGAGCTCAACGGATGCGTTAAAGGGAATACGGGGCTCATGCTGTATTCGCCGATCCACTGCTGCTTGCATAACTTTCCTCCCCATCTGGGCCAAATGGCCTTCAAAAACCCTGGAAAAAAAAACGTAAATCCGGCTAATCCAGAGGCCTCTAAGAACCACTATGCCTTGGCGCACTTTAATGTGTCCAATTTTCTGACATTGTCCTACATCTCACTACCTAACCATGGTCCGTTTGATAGCAAAATCACGTGAAAATCAGGGAGAAAGCGCCTCTCGCCTGGAGTACAGCTTTGAGCAGGACCGTATTGTGATTGGGCGAGGGCGCGGCGCCGATGTGAGGCTGCCGCAACTGTGCATCAGTATTCATCACGCAACTCTTGCAAGGCAAGGGGAGCAATTCGTCATTATCGACCACAATTCCACTAACGGCACCTGGCTCAACGGCGCGCGGCTCCATCCGATGCACCCCAAGGTCCTGTGCACAGGTGATTTAGTCACGGTTGGAGATTTTCTGCTTGTTTTTCACAACAACCAAACAGGTCACGCCCTTACGAACACCGAGCACAGCGCGGAGATGGCTAGACGAATTGTACGCGATATCCTTTCGACGACCCAAGGCCGTATCCCGCGCCCCAAACTCATCTTTACGCAAGGGCCTCAACAAGGGCGCAGTGTATTGCTTCCGGCGGCTCCTGCTCGACTGATTGTGGGGCGGAGTGAACACTGCGATATTCCGTTGTCAGACGCCGACGCTGCCCGAGAACACCTTGCTTTGCTTTGCAAAAGCGAAGGCTACCTTGCTGAAAGCTTACTTGAAGATGGTGAGCTTAATATTAACGGCAAATTGCTTCGAGAGCGCCTCTTACAACACAACGATGTTCTCACTGTCGGCAAAAGTAGCCTTCGCTTTGAAGACGCTGCCGAAGCGCTTATTCAAGAACTCGACGGCAAAGAAGATCAGACACTAAAAATCGAACCAGGTGTTCCAGCCACCGAAGCACTTAGCCCCAAAGCCAGTGAAACAGCGATTCAACTTCCCCCAAAAGCCAATGTATCGGCAACCCTCGACTGGATCATTTACAGCATCGCAGCCATCGTCATAGGCCTAAGCATTGTTGGCTTGGTTTTGTTGTTCAGCAATCCCTAGTACAATATTGACTTAGAGCGGTAAACGTTCTTGAAGATTGCCACGACTAAGTAGCCACAAGAACAAAGGACAACCAATCATGGCTGTTACAGCACCTACAGGAGCTTCGCTCCCCAGCCAGTGAAAAAGCATGCGCGCTCCCAAATCAGCTAAAACCAGAAAAGCGCCACCGGCAAAGGCACTGACGGGCACAACCCAGCGGTGATCGGGGCCTAGAACGAGTCGTACCCCATGGGGAACAACAAGACCCACAAAACCAATCATGCCGCAAAAGGAAACCACCCCTCCAACTACAAGTGCTGTGGCAATAAACAAAATGCTTTTGATGCGCTTTAGCTCCACGCCCAAATGATTCGCTGCGCTGTCACCCAAACTCATCAGGTTCATACGGCCTGAAAGCATCACCATAATTGTGCTACCAACAAACACATAGATTGATACAACCCCAAGGATAGACCAGGGTTCGTAGCCAATCGCGCCAACTAGCCAAAACAGCAACTCATGCGCCTGGGTGGCACTCACCAGAAGCTTAATGAAAGTAATCGCTGCAGAAGCAAACGCGTTCACCACGATGCCCGCCAAAAGCACACCCGTCACACTCAAACTATCGCTTTTGGTTGCAATAAAATAAACAAAGGCTGTAGCAGCTAACGCTCCAACAAAAGCACCCATCGGGAGAAACAAAGCTCGGTTCACCGACGCACCCATCACTAGTACCAAGGTCCCGCCAAGAGCTGCACCACCACTGGTCCCAAGCACATAAGGATCGGCCAAGGGATTTTTAAGCAAGGCTTGCAACGAAGCACCCACAACGCCCAAAGCAATACCGCACAAGGCGCCCATCACGACCCGAGGAAGCCGTACCGAAAACAGCATCACGCGATCAGGGTTCTGCACCAACGAAGAATCGAATGCTCTGGATAAATTAATAGGCGTTTCGCCTATCGAAGTGGCAAGCAACATTAACCCCAAGAGCAGCAACAATCCCGAAACCAATACCAGAGTAAAACGTCGATGCTGCGAGCCCATACTACGCTGCATCGCAACAATTGCGCTCGAAAAGGATCCGCAAGCCATCGAGTGTCAGGTTATCGTCGAGTTCTTCAATGGTCGTTGATTCACTGTGGATGAGCCGTGCAAGACCACCTGTGGCAATCACTGCACACGGAAAATTAAGTTCCTCTTTTAATCTCGCAACAAGGCCATCGACAAGAGCAACGTAGCCATAGACAAAACCCGACTGCATAGACTCTAGCGTATTGCGCCCAACCACACGTTGCGGTTTGCGTATCTCCGCACGAGGAAGCTTAGCTGCTTTTTGAGCCAAAGCTTCTGCTGACACCCGCACACCAGGTGCTATCACGCCTCCGAGATATTCTCCCTTGGGAGAAATGCAATCAAAGGTTGTCGCCGTACCAAAATCAACCACGATCGCTCCACCCCCGAAACGCTCGAACGCTGCAACGGCATTGACGATGCGATCGGCGCCCACCTCCTTCGGGTTGTCGTACAGAACCGGCATGCCAGTGCGAATCCCAGGACCCACAATTAAGGTTGTTACCGAAAAGGTTTTTTCTATAGCAATTCGAAAGGTCTCTCCAAGCACCGGGACAACAGATGCCATGATACAGGCATCAATGGCACTCGGAGTCAAATCGATCTCACGCATAAGCTGAGAAAGAAGAACGCGATACTCGTCGCTCGTGCGACTACTGGCCGACTCAACTCGAAAATGATGCACAAGCTCTTTACCACGATACACCCCGAGGACCGTCTGCGTGTTTCCAACGTCTACCGCAAGGAGCATAATTAACCTTTGGGCGTGAGCGACAACGCTCTTTGGATTAGCCCGCCAAAAGTTGTGAGGCTAACTTCCGCACCTTGTCCTACCGAGGTTGCGATCGGTACACTCGGTGGCAACACCGACGCCGCTTCAATGGTTTCATGCAGAGATGAGCTCAGAGCAGCCATGTGAGGAATCGCACGTACGGCTGTGGCATCGTTCGACATTGGAGCAAAATCATCTTGCGGCGGAGGTGCGACGAGTTCGTCTTCGGTAATCGCCTCGGAACCCATTGGAGGACCAATTAGAAAATCATCTGTGGTTCGTTCAGCGGCTACTCGGGAAAGAATAGGTATATCTGCCGTGATTTCCCCTCTATCGATTGGCTCGGGCACGGGGAGATCTTCGGTGATCTCAGTGAACTCACTGATTGAGTCCTCCTGCGCAGCAATGGCTTCGGCAATCGAGCTATAACTATCACTTCGTTTGCGCTTGAAGCTCTCGGGACCAGGCGGCCGTGACGGCTCAGGAAACAACGGTTGCGAGGTTACGGAATGTCGACGTTGTTGGACACGGCCCAAAAGCTCATTTAGACGTAGAATCTCTTCACTCATGCGACTGCACCTAGTTTGGAAGCAACTTCAGGAACACTGTGGCCTTGTCGCGACCATCCCCATACGGTCTCAGCGATATTGGGATTGACCACAACAAAATGACCGGCATCCTTAAGGGGGACACACGCCACATCTGCTTGAGATAAACTGGAGAAAAAACCACCCAGCAACGCAGCTGCAGCCAGATTTTCCTCATCAACATCCGGCAGCCCTTCGAGCACAGCAATTAAAACATCACCCCAACGCTCCAACTGCAAACGCCCCCAACCACATAGTGCAAGCACACTCGCTGCGTGCCCCAAGACTGTTTCAGGCGCCAATTCCCGCGCATCGCGTCCGAGAGAAGTCATCACCAAACTAGCCAGATCTCTGCCAAAATGTCTGAGTGCGGTAAGGTCACCCTTAGCCACCGCAGCAGCTATCAATGAGGCTGCTGTTTTGTCTGATAAAACCACCATTCGTCGACCTTCACGCGTGCGAACTTGCCCCATCGCGAGATCAAACTCGTAAAAACCACCGGGATCGAATAATGGTGTATCCATAATAGACGGTTTAGAAGGTTGAGTGGGTTCGTGTCAAATGCCTGTCATACAAAACGCAAGCTCGTAGTGCAAAAGCTTTTACCATACCTGCTAGGATTGGTGCCTGTTATTGGCACTTGTAGCTCCGAAGGGGCTCAATCCACTGGCCTAGGAGCGCTGGCCGACATCATGGCCAGCGATATGGAAGAGCATAGCACCGTCCGCGAACTTTCTATACCTTTTGGGGATCGGCTAAGCCAAAACGAAACGGCCACGCTATCGTCTGCGCTCTACCCTCTGAGCGTACGAATACCGCCAGGAGTGCCCCTATCGGATGCCCAATTCGCGCTCCAACGATTGGAGCAAAGTTATCTGCAATGGAAAGCGCGCCACTGGCCAGAGCCTGTTTATGGCAGCGCTGAAGGCTATGTTGTGTATCTCGACGATAACACTCATGCATGCGCTGAATTTACCGTTGAAGCTATCGAACATCAAAAAGACGTGGATGCGGCTAGAGGTTTCGCCACGGTATCCATTCCAAAACACCGTGAAGGGCTTATTCCGTGCATCTATAAAGCATTCGCGCTTGGCTCACTTTACCGACTTGCCCCTTACATGAATCCGAAATGGAAAGATGCCTCAGCAAGCTATCTTGCATGGCAACTAAGCGCACGAGACGATTTCACATCGGGAACTCTTAACCTGCAGGCTCAACCATGGCACGGCTGGTTTGGTCATTCTTTTGAAACGGGGAACGAATCGGCACATCTTTGGGCATTGATTGAAAAACGAAAGAAAGCATTCCTAGGAGACTATTTCTGGGACATGTGGGATCGTGCGCGCTTTGTTTCGATCAATTTTCAACACCGAAATAAAAGCTTTGATTTGTGGGAGATCATCGAAGCCGAGCTAAAAGCTTCCTCGCAGACCTTACCGAAATTCTTAACTGAGCTGGCACTCGATCGCGCTACAATTGATCGCGATCGGCATCGGGTCGGATTTAGTACTGAGCACGATATCCTAATGCCAACTACAGAACTTTTTGTTCAACACTTTCTAAAGAGTGGTGAGCTTCCCACAAAAATTAACGATGTGGATCCCCCACTCGAAGCGCTGGGTAGTGCCTATTTCTCAGTCAACATACAACAAGAGCACCGTGGCAGAGCCATCGGCGTCTGGCTCAAAGGAGAACATGGAGTGAACTGGTCCTTATCGGCCGCTCGGCGCGATGCGACGGACTATGAAATCAGTCGGATATACAGCCCCGAACGTAAAAACATTCCTATTTATCTTCTCATAGAGACCACGCCCCAAACGCAATCGCTCCTGATCGCCGTTACAAACCTATCGTGGCGAGAACCCAACGTGGCCTACCCCGACTCAAGCACTCGCAGTTTTTCACTCACCGTTGACTTAGCAGAAAGTAAAACACCAAATCCTTGATAAAAGGATGATCAGTCCTCAACGCGCTGTTGAATCTCGAAAAATCACGAGCTGCCTGATAATAAGATCGTCTGGCAATCGTTTTTCCACGGCCTCGCTGAAAGCGCTTCTGGCTCAACAACACAGCTAACATACGGTCACGTAAACGTCTTGGTACGACAAATCGTGCAACAATCGGTTCAAAAAACTCTTCGAAAGCTTGGACACGATCACTCTGACCTGAAGAGTCTCAACTAAAGCATCAAAGAAAAGCGCATTCATTAAGACTGCCTCATCGTACAAGGTACCTTGCGTGGCAGCCTTATCGATCTCGGCAAGTCTCTGCCAAATGCGGTAATCGTGCACGCTTTGCTCTTCAACATAAGGCATTAATTCTGGAAGAATGACACTAAGAAGGCCACTATCCCAAAGCAAATAGAACGCACGCTGCGATGCGCCACACCGCAAGAGCTTCAACAGTTCTTCAAACAAACGAGGCTTGGCCGCACGCGCGAGCTCGTCTCGAAAAAAAACCATGGCCTCATACACTTCGGGAGCAATACCGGCATCAAGTCGCGCGGCAAACTTTACAGCACGCAGCATGCGTACGGGATCTTCTTGAAAACGAATGCCTGGGAAACCAATCGTACGAATTACCGGCGTGTCTAAGTCCGGCATGCCATCAACGTAGTCGATCACTTCTTGCCGTTTCACATCGTAATACAGAGCGTTGATTGTAAAATCTCGACGAAGTGCGTCTTCCTCTGCATTGCCAAACACATTGTCATGCCTGATGAGTAAATCACCTGCATCGGATCCATCGTTGCTCGCACTGGGATCTTTGCGATAGGTGGCTACTTCAATCACTTTTTCGCGGCCGAAAACCACATGGGCCAAACGAAAACGCCGACCAATAATGCGGCAACGACGAAAGCTTGCCTTAACTTGTTCAGGAAGAGCATTGGTAGCAACGTCAAAGTCTTTCGGCTTATGTCCCAGCAACAAGTCCCGGACGCAGCCTCCGACAAGATAGGCGTCATAACCTCTGGCATTGAGTTCCTTTGTCACCGAAATTGCGTCACTATCGAGTAACTCCGGATCAAAGCGTTTAGGGTAAACCTTTGGATTGTCTAGCTTTTTTTTTACCATTGCAGAACCGAGCCGCCTGGTCTTTACCGCACTTTTCTCTCTTTGCCAAAGTGAGACCTAGACCTGGTTTTTAGCAGTAATTCCCCTATCTGGGCTATGTATGGAGCCGTGAACTCTCTGAGCCTACAGCAAGCCGCCGGCCAGGTTCTTATTGCCGGCTTCATGGAAAACGAGTTGCCCCAAGACATCGTCGAGGCCATCCACTCGAAAAGTCTGGGCGGCATTATTTTATTCAAGCGAAATATTCAAAATCTGGAGCAAACACAATCACTTCTGCATAACGCCCATAGCTGCGCTCCCGAGGACGCACCAATTCTAAGCTCGGTAGATCAAGAAGGTGGTCGGGTAAGCCGCCTTAGCGCTCCGTTTCTGCAGCTTCCAGCCATGCGTACACTTGCTCAATACAACGACCCTGGGTTTACAGAGCGGTGCGCATTTATCTTTGGAACACAGCTCCGAGCACTTGGTTTCACGATGGACTTTGCGCCCGTGCTCGATATCCATACCAACCCGCAGAACCCTGTCATTGGCGATCGCGCTTTTGGCGAAAACGCGGAGCAAGTGATTGAGCATGGCGGTGCATTTGCAAGAGGTTTAAGGCAAGCAGGAATACTGTCTTGCGGAAAACATTTCCCCGGACACGGCGATACCATCTCCGATAGCCATGAAACCTTGCCTCGGCTCGAGCATTCACTTACGCGACTCAAAGCAATCGAGCTTGAACCATTTCGAACTCTGGCCACTGCGGTTGATGCCATCATGACCGCACACATTATATTTCCGGAGCTTGATTCTAAGTATCCCGCAACACTTTCGCCAAGCATTCTCGCAACACTGGCGCGACAATATTGTTGCTTTAATGGAATCATTATCAGTGACGATCTCGACATGAAAGCAATTTCAAACAACCACTCAATTGCAGACGCTGCTGTGCTCGCTATTGAAGCAGGTTGCGATGCCTTGCTTGTATGTCAGGATCCACAGAGCCGTTTGAAAGCACAAGAAGGACTACGCAAAGCTGCTGAGAAGTCTCTTTCTTTTGAAAACAAATTACGTGCCGCAGTGGACAGATTCAGCACTCTGCGAACAAAGCAGCATAAAAAAAAACAAGTCAGGCTAAGCCTAGAGCAGAGCCTGAACTTGCCAGAGATCAATGAGGTAAAAAAAAGGTTGGAATCTGTCTTATAAAGACATGCTGAGAAGACAAACTTTGACGTTTATTCCGTCCATTCAATCGTAAGCTCAGCGGCTGTAGCCGATCCCTGTGCATAGTCCCATACGCCAACCTGCGCCTGTTCTGAAAGCGAATTACCACCACGTATCCAAAGCTGTACGTAGGCATTCAGTGCAAGACCGCCATATTTGTCAACAAGCGCTTGAATCAACACACTCAAGTCAGGAGTCGTTTCCCAACGTTGTTGTGGCGCCTCGAGCCAGGGCAATTGGTGATTGGCATTCCAAGATACCGAAAGACCAGGGTAAAGAGAGCGACCTCCTGTGGCATAGGGGTCATCACTAATCCCTTGCACCGCTGAAGGGTTAGCTGAATCTTCGAGATGAATGACCAACCAATCTTGGCTGCTCTGCCATACCCCGTCGGTTCCTACACTATAGCCCTTCATCGTGGCGCTTGTCACATTGGCTTGAGCAGAAATAGCTTGTTGCAGCTTAAAACGAAAGTAGCCCCAGTACATCTCGCCAGACCATGTTCCCATAAAAATGCGGTGAGCAAAGGCTGCTCCTGAAGAGCTTTCTCCTTGCGGATAATAAGAAGTTTCGGTCACTTCGCCATCGTCGCCATCGGTCGCTATTTTAATCGTTTGCGTCTTCGGCACCGGATCACCTGCATCGGGAGAAAGTGAACTATCAGTGGAAGCATCATTGATAGCAGCATCGTTGGTAACGACATCCGTACTACTATCCATCGAGGCATCCAAGACGCCAGCGTCCGGATCTAGCTCATCTTTGCTGAAACCAAAACTACAGTAAGTCAGCAACAAACAAGCAAAATAAATACAAAAAACACGTGATATCAAAAAGGCCCGCCAGCTATAGATAGGTAAAGGTTTCCACACTTAATCATCTGCAACCTTTAGCTTTCATATTAGATCCACTGACGCCTCCCGCTAGCTACTTACGCTCCCTTTCAAGAAAGCAAATCATATGGATCCAATGAAAAAGCCCAAAAACAGGCTTGAATAAGCGTAAACAAGAGGCTAAACCGTCTGCCTTGCAGGTCTACGGAAATACTCATGGACTAAGTCCGACGCAACTCAAGTCACTGGAACGGCTTTATCGTCGACGTGTGCCGTTTGAACAGCTTACCACACCTGAACTTACCAGTTTGCTCTGTAGTGTATCGCACGCAACGCGCAGACAAATCGGGGTACTTATCGACCGCTCAGGCGAGGTCGAGTTTGTCATCGTCGGCGATGCAACTAAAATCATGCTACCGGACATTGGCCGCCTGCGTGCTGCTCAAGGTCGATTTAGAGCTTTGCGATTAGTTCACACTCACTTGCGAGGTGAAGAGCTTACACGCGATGATCTCGTTGATTTAACACGGCTACGTCTTGATTTAGTCGCAGCGATCATTCTTTCAAGCAGCGGGAGTCCATCAAAAATTCACTACGCGCACTGCATTCCAGTTCCGGAAGACAGTAGCGAGGAACCCTTCAGAAAATTCGGACCCACACCCTACGGACGCCTCGACTGTAATCCCGCCCAAATAATCACCGCGCTTGAAGCAGAATACACCCGGGCAAGTCGCATCAGGCATATCCAAGCCAAAGACGGTCGTGCGATTTTAGTGCATGTCAGCGATAAAACACATGCTTCCCACGTCCACGAATCGCTTCAGGAACTCAAAGAACTCGCACGCACTGCGGGGGTCGACGTAGCTGATACCATCGTTCAGATACGCGATCGTAAAGACCCCAAATATGTACTCGGGAAAGGCAAACTTGAGGACGTAATTCTTCGAGCGATGCAACTGGATGTCGAAGTACTTATCTTTGACTGCAATCTCAATCCCAATCAAGCCTCCGCCATCTCAGCCGTATCCGACTTAAAAATTCTCGATCGCAGCCAACTCATCCTCGATGTTTTTGCCCAGCATGCTCAAAGCAGAGACGGTAAACTTCAAGTTGAACTGGCTCAAATGCGCTACTTGCTCCCACGCCTCGGAACGCGAGATGACGCGCTTTCAAGGCTTACTGGCGGCATCGGAGGCCGTGGACCAGGCGAAACCAAGCTTGAAATCGGCCGTCGCCGTGCATACGAGCGAATCAGTCGACTCGAAAAGCAACTCAAACAACTGGGAAAGCAACGCATCCAAAGACGGAGCAAACGACAAAAGCATGGCATCCCCATTGTCGCGATTGTGGGCTATACCAACGCTGGAAAAAGCACCTTACTTAACGCGCTTACACATAGCGACGTTCGCGCTGAAAACAAACTTTTCGCCACCCTGGATACACGTTCACGCCGACTGCGTTTTCCCGAAGAAAAAGAAATCATCATCACCGACACGGTTGGTTTTATTCGAAATCTACCGAAAGACCTATGGGCGGCTTTCCGAGCCACCTTTGAGGAAGCCATTGATGCTGACCTTATTTTACATGTTATTGATGCCTCGGATCCCTCTCAAGACCAACATATCGAAACCACAGAAAAACTTCTTTCTGAACTCGGTATCGACCAAACGCCGCGCATCATGGTCTACAACAAATCAGATCAATTGACCGACACTGAGATTGGTGCTTTACAACAGCGAACGGAAACGGTCGTCGTTTCTGCGCTGATACTTGGCTCACTGCTTCCATTACTTGAACTACTCAAAAGCCGACTCATCTTGCAACAACTCTCGACACTCGATCCGAGTAATCCAGTAGAAAATCATTGAGCACCAAATTAAAATAGTGTTCGCCAAGCTTAGAACTCACAACCAAAATCGCATTCGCAATCTGCTGCGTCTTTCGAGAAACGGACGTCGTCAACAGCCGTACTAAGTTCCGGAAAATTGGTGCAATCACCAACTGCGCGGGTGCGAAACATGACTTGCACGCTTCGGTCTCGCATCGCTTCGGGTATGCACACTTTGTAGGTACCCACTTCTGTCAAAGCGGTAACAGAAATACCCGTATTCATATACGAGCCATATTCATCAGGATCCACCGTAACAAGAAAAGCCTCGAGCTCACCGAATTGGCGTGAACCCTCGCTGAGATTTCCAGACGCTTCAAACACTAGCGCGGCATTCCTCAGCCGAACATCAACCTCACGCCACATCATGGCATGACTGCATACCCCAGCCTCCGTGCTAAATAGAGCTGCATTGCTCTGTAGATCGGGACTGCTCGAAAAGTCCACCGACCCAGATACCGTCTGAATCGTCCATTCCTCTCCACCATCCTCAAAATCATCAATCAAATCCGGAAGAGAATCATTGCAATCATTGCGATCAAAATCGCCGTCCTCGTCACAATCCTCGTCGGTCTCTGCGTCATATTCACTCTCATCAATCAAGGCATCCTCATCGCGATCCTCTAAGTTGTCTGTCGTTTCGCTACTGGACGAGGTGCTTACAGAAACACTGAGGGTCCTGTCGACTGAAGTAGAGCCATCCGTAGGAACTGTGCAGCTAAGCAGCGCGTTTACGCAGCCTACTAAAACAGATATCCGAACAGATTTATACATCTCATACTCTCGCTATGAAGTTGCTCACAGAGCAGATGCTGTAATTAATTATATCGACGGTTTCGTTGTTTTCTTTAGGGTCAAACGGTCAATAAATTTAATTGCCTTGCAATACGCATACTTGCGGCAAAGCATAAAAAAACACCCGAAAACAAATGCTTCCGGGTGTCTTCAGTGGCCTTTCAATACTTACTAGTACTTAACTGTAACGACGTCTGCGCCAGAACAACACAGCGCCGAGCAGTACGAACAGCATGCTCCGACTGGCAAAGGTGTCAGTGTCTCGTGCACCGATCGCGCATGCGGCTCCGCCTCCGACTCCGCCAGCAGTCGCGAAATCTGGAATGCCATCACCGTTCAGATCGAGCGCTTCATTGCCATCGAGAATGCCATCGCCATCGCTATCGACGTCAAGCCAGTTCGCAAGTCCATCGCCATCGATGTCGCTGTTGTCCAGCGACGCTTCAATGATTGTCAGCACCCCGTCGTTGTCATCGTCAGTATCTAAATAATCCGGTATGCCGTCGCCATCGCTATCACGGGGTGATGAGCCGTTTCCAATTTCTTCACTGGTCGGCACACTATCGCCATCATCGTCCGTATCCAGATAGTCGGGCGTTCCGTCACCGTCAGTGTCTTGTGGATCGGCCGCACCGCCTGGACCGTATTCATCAGAGCTCGGCACACCATCACCATCGTCATCACTATCCAGATAATCGGGCGTTCCATCGCCATCGCTGTCTTGTGGATTCGCAGCACCTCCAGAGCCAAGCTCAGCACTGGTAGGCATGCCGTCACCATCATCGTCCGTATCCAGATAGTCAGGTGTTCCGTCGCCATCACTATCCCGTGGATTCGCTGCTCCACCCGAGCCGAGCTCATCTGCTGTGGGGACACCATCACCATCATCGTCCGTATCCAGATAGTCCGGCGTTCCATCGCCATCGCTGTCCTGTGGATTTGATGCACCACCAGCCCCGAGTTCATCAACAGTCGGAATACCATCGCCATCATCATCCGCATCAAGATAGTCAGGCGTATTGTCTCCGTCGCTATCCAAAGGATCACTTGCGCCGCCAGCTCCAAGCTCATCCGCTGTAGTCAGACCATCACCGTCATCATCCGTGTCACGGTAATCTGGCATACCGTCCCCATCCGTGTTGCGAGGACTTGCTGCACCGCCAGAACCAAGCTCATCGGCCGTCGGAACACCATCGCCATCATCATCGTTGTCTTGGAAGTTAGGAATGTCGTTTTCATCCCAGTCTGGCAATGACAAAGGATCGTTTTGGGTTGGATCGTGCCAGCCATCACCGTTCGCATCGGTAATGGGATTGGCAATGAGGCCAGCTCCGACATCGGTCCCGCCAGCTTCCACAACATCAAACACGCCATCGGCATCGGAATCCAGATCCAACACATCCGGTGTCGTATCATTGTCAGTATCCGCGACCGGCAATGTGGAAGTCGTATTGCCACTATCGCCATCGTCGACATCAACCACTGCTGCCAAACCATCGCCATCTGCATCGAAGCCTGGCTGATCCGCACCATCAATACGACCATCTTGGTCGACATCAAGTGAGCTGCCACCATTTTCAATCAAATCCGGAATACCGTCGTTATCCGAATCCAAATCGTAATCGTCCGTGATGCCATCACCGTCGCTATCGGCAGTACCTTCAACACTGTTTGGCGTACCGTCGTTATCGCGATCGGCATCAAGCGAGTCCGCTACACCGTCACCGTCTGCATCCCCTTCGCACATAAAGGTAGTGGGGTTACAAGCGGACAGACCCGTACACAAACTGTCTTCCGTAGTATTGCATTCAACACATTCCCCGGAGTTCGTGTTACATGCAAGCAGACTTGAATAAGCACTGCAATCCGCGTTAGCCGAACAACCCGTGCAAGCATTGCTGCTACACACCGGCGCTGTCGCATCGCATTGCACATCGGTTAAACACTCCGCCACCAGGAAAGTAAACTCTGCTTTGCCGCAGGCGCGATCCGCACTTGGTGCACCCGTTGGGCCCGGCACGGCTTCACAAAGCTGCACCCAACAACTGTCGTTTTGGCCCTCAAAACTGCTACCTGGGGCCGTATACTCAAAGTCGCCATTAATATCGATAGCGCAAGTCCCACCCAACGCTGAAGCAACGCTTGTGCTGTAGCTCCCGTTTTCAGTGGTGGCTACCGTGAAGGAAGAGTCATCCCAACCTTGTGATACGGTGCCCTGTGATGAACCTGCATCGTTTTTGATGTCATCAAGCAAAATCGTAGCGCTCGTCGTTGGTAGCACCGCATCCGACTGTACCCCAATCGTGGGGTCATCGTTATAATGCACCGTGACTTGCACCGTCGCGCAACCCACTACGTCCGGATCGTTGTCACACAAATCCACGTCAAACACATAGTCCGCTGCAACGGTGTCGTCATTGGGCGTAATGCGCACGTAACCAGAAGGAGCACCGCCTAAAGGATCCACGACAGTCGCATTCACGGGCTGACTTGCCACAGCAGGTTCAGCCAAACCATCCATGTCCGGATCGCTTGGATTGGCCAAGGAGATAATATCCACATCAAAATAGGCATTGGGGCCAGTGGTCGCAGTCCATACCTCAACATCGCTCGCCGTCACCGTTGGTATTTCATTACACACCGACGCGCGCGGAGTAATCACGGTGTAGTTCACCGCTTCTTGAGAAAATCCATAAAAACCAATTTGTCCATCGGGAAAACTGCTCAGTCCAAAATCCCCAGGAGCGCCACTAAACTGCGTGACACCATCAACAGAGATATCGAGAAGCACATCCGTATAGGTAATTGCAAAAGTATGAACGGTGTTATCAGACCAGCCCGTCGCGCTTAGGGTGGCGCCCCGCGCTATTTCGTCGACATCGATACCAATTCCATCACCATGCAACCAAAAATCATTGGGCCCACTTGGAATCCCAGTCACATGATTTAAAGCCAACCCTGCGAGCGCCGTACCGCCTCCAATGTTTTGATTCGCTTGCTTCCAGTCAACAAACAAGTAATCCGCACTGGCATTGCTCGTATCGCCAGGATTGAAACCAAGGACAAAGCCGATAAAATCATCATCCGAAGTCGTTTGCACTTCAATATCGATCACGTAGGTGACGCCCTTGGCCTCGGTTCCCACAAGACCAATGGTTGGGTTTGTGGTGTTGGTACCTTGCGTCGCAGAGTAGCGATCCAACATGGTCCATACGGCAGTACTTCCGCTGTAGTACTCTTCCGTGCTCACCCCACCGGTAAAATCAATCGGCGCCTTGCATACAAAGCCAGACTCAATCAGACACTGATTATCGCAGCCATCCCCCGTACTAAAGTTCCCGTCATCGCACTCCTCACTGGCATGCACATCGCCATCCGGTGTGCCATTGAAACATTGGGCAGAAGCCAAGCTGCTGCTACCAAGCACGCCAAGAGTAGCTGTCAGCACCAACGAATAGAATAAGGCCGTCGCGACATGTCGACGCGTAAAACGTGGAAGATAAACGAAAGGTACGACACTCTGTTGCATAGTCATTTCCTCGGGGTAAATTTTACCAAACGCGCAAACGATTCAGCGCGTGAGCTACTTTATGGCATAAAAGCACCGGCAGAAACTAATTTGCGGATTAAACTCTCCGCCTTTAAATTCTAGCGGTCCACTACACTTGCTCGGAACGCTAATCGATGCCCCAAATCTTAGGCGTCACTTTTTTGGCGGTGGATTTGTAGGGGCTTCGTCAAACTCTACCTTGAAATCCGAACGAGATCCTCGCAAATTGGGCAAAGGTGGAGGCGGAGGCGGCGGTTTCGGTCGGTGCGATCGCGCCACAGCTTTGGCTGGAGGGGGCGGCGGGATCGGTTGCGAAGCTACTTTCGCTCGAGCCGGAGGTGGTCGATTGGTCGCACGTGCATCACTCTGCACATCATCGCCCACCCCAGTAATCTCATCAAAAATCGCATCAATATCGATATCGTCCTCATCGAGCTCCATCACCGGCGCAGGAGACGAAACCGAGCCGCTTTCATGCGTCTGCCGCATTTGCTCACGGCGACGTCGCGCCCTAAGCAAATCACGCCGATAGGTGCCTTCTTCAATTTGCCTGGCAACCCGTTTCCAGTAGATGCCGTAGGTTGTGTACTTCTGAAGCAGTTGCTGAAAACGAAAGCGCATGGCGGTGTTGCGCGGAATCTCACGCCGCAAGGCCTGCATGCGTCGCTCCACGTCTTTTCGTGGCACTGTCGGCTCTAGTCGCTCCATGCCCGAGAACCACTGCTCATAAAGCGCTTTAAGACGATCCACTCGCGTCTCAAGATCATGCAGCTCTTGTTCAAACTCTTTTACATTCATTTCAAATGGTACACGGGCAGTCGGTTATAAAAGTCAGCAGTTAACAAAAAGTATACGAACACGAGGACAAAGCTAAAGGATAATTCTTTTTTCGAGGTTTTCGTAGATTCTCCGCAGGTCTAGGGCCCCCGGAGTTCGCTTCGCTGGAACTCCGCCCCAGACACTCTCACAGGGGCGAGGACGATTATACATCAGTATATGAGGACGAGCTCCGAGGACGTAAGCCGAATATACGTAAACCTCGGAAAAAGTCCTTGCAGACGCCACGGGCTGACCGGATACATTTCAAAGTGGCTCGATATGTAGGTTATCAAACCATGTTTCCACGCCCCAGTTATTGAAGGCAAAATGATCATGTCCGCGGCCAAAAAGCGGTTGTTTGTCGTGCATTTGCCCGAGTTTTTGACCATCAAGCCAAACACTCACCAGGGCGCCCCTACGCTCAACGCGCAAATGATAAACTTGGCCCATTTCGATGCGTTTTTTGAGTCCAACCACACGATCGGAGCCATGTTCATCCATGCGGGCAATCACATTCAAGGTATTGCTCCAGCCACCTAAAATGATCACATAGCTCGTTGCCGTATAATGCTCGGAAGTGGCATGCGACTTGCCGTCTCCAAACAGCTCGACCTTGATATCGCCCTGTTCGGACTCACTGCGCACGTCAAGCTCAACCCGCACATCACGAGGCAGGCGCCGCTTTAACCACAAAGGATGATTGCGCGCACCGCTTACCCGCAACTGACCATCCACCAAGCTGTAGTTGCCCCCGGTTTTATTCCACAGAGGACCCAGTTCACTGCGCTCAAAATCATCGCGAAAACCGCTCGCCGCGATGGCGGGATCGCCCTGGGGTGTGCAGGCCGATAGAAGCCCAAAAACACAACATGCCACAATTGGCGATTTTTTGACTAAAAGATGACTAATCTGTCTTTTTTTGACCATATTTCATGTCACCACTGGCAAGTGGCCCGGCTTAGCCACGATGTTTTTTTCTTGTTTTATACGGGTATCAAGCAGATGAGCCGCTTTGATATTCCCTAGCGCTGCTAACATGTTTTGTCGCAATCCGGGATGGCTCTGCTCAAGTTCCTTTAGCCACCGCTTGATCTGCGCTCGCCGCAAATTGTCCTGCGAGCCACATAAATTGCAAGGCAAAATAGGAAAAGCTTGCTCCTTAGCAAACGCAGCAATGTCCGACTCAGCTGCATAAAGCAGAGGTCGAATCACCACGTGTTTTTGATCATCACTCACAAGGCGCGCCGGCATGGCCCGCATCGAACCGGCAAAAAACATATTCAGGAGCAAGGTTTCAATCGTATCGTCCCGATGATGCCCGAGCGCGATTTTCGTGCAGCCGAGCTTCGTTGCAGTCGTATACAAAATCCCTCGACGCAAGCGCGAACACAGAGCGCAGTAGGTCTTGCCTTCCTCGACCCGATCGATCACCACCGAGTAAGTGTCCTCTTTTAATATATGGTACTCAAAGCCCTGCTCTTGAAGCCAACGCTCAAGTGGCTCGCCATCGTAACCGGGCTGGCCTTGATCCACATGCACAACAATGAGCTCAAAAGCAACGGGTGCTCGTTGCCGGGCCCTTTCCAAAAGATGAAGCAAAGCATAACTGTCTTTGCCGCCGCTCAAACACACCATCACCCGGTCTTGAGCTTCAATCAGATTAAAGTCCGCGATACAGTGGCCCATCGACCGCGCAAGACTTCGCTCTAAAACGCTTTGTTTTCTCGGAAGGGCTATACTTTGCTGAGTTTGCATCGAAGATTCTGAAATTTTCACTGGGAAGTGTTATGTTAACTGTTGCAAAATGGCTACAGTCCCCTATAGCGGAGGCTCCGATGAACGGCAACCAACATTTCAGACGTGAGGGCAGACAACCCATCAATCTAAAAGTACAGCTGCGTTTTGGGCATGCTACCGATGCTTCGCCCGTTGAAGCCGAGCTTTCTGACTTGGGCATGGGCGGTGCCTTTATCCTTACGTCGTACAGCGCCAGCATTGGCGCCATCGTCTCCATCACCATCTCCACCCCGACCTCTTGGGAGCCTTTCAATGTTGATGCAGAAATACGCTGGGTCTCGGACGGCAGCGGCAAACAGCCCCCAGGCCTTGGGGTAAACTTTCTGCCCATGGGTAAAACAGAAGCCAGCGCTTTGTATGACCTTATTCAAGTCATCGATTACAAACACGACGAGCAAAACACAGCATCATGAATTATGAGTCTTAGTCTTTACAATACCTACAGCAAAAAAAAAGAAGCGCTTAGCCTACAAGATCCGGGACACGCCAAAGTTTACGTCTGCGGTCCGACCGTCTACGACTATGCACACCTTGGACACGCGCGCTGTTACGTTGTCTACGATGTGCTTGTCCGACACTTACGCACCAGCGCGATCAAAGTCACTTACGTACGTAATATCACCGATGTTGACGACAAGATCATCAACCGTTCCAAAGAGAACAACGAAGATCCGGGCAAACTTGCTCAGCGCTTCACTGAGGCTTTTTGGCAAGACATGAAACAACTCGGCAACGCTCCGGCCGACATCGAACCCACGGTAAGCGAGCACATGCCCCAAATCATCACGCTCATCGAAACACTGATCGACAAAGGAGCTGCCTATGCCTCGGAAGGCGACGTTTATTTTAGCGTCGAGCATTTTAAGAAATACGGCGCGCTTTCAGGACGCAAACTCAATCAAATGTCCATGGGCGCAAGTGGTCGACTTGAGCAAAGTGACGCTGTAAAAAAGAAAAACCCCGCCGACTTTGCCCTTTGGAAAAGTAGTCCACAAAGCGAACTCGGATGGCAGAGCCCGTGGGGCTACGGCAGACCCGGTTGGCACATCGAATGCTCAACCATGAGTATGAACTACTTGGGCAACACCCTCGACCTGCATGGCGGCGGACTTGATCTTGTCTTTCCTCATCATGAAAACGAAATTGCTCAAAGCGAGGCTGCAACAGGCATGCCTTTTGCCAACATGTGGATGCACAACGGCTTTGTCGAAGTCTCCAAAGAAAAAATGAGCAAAAGCCTGGGCAATTTTTTCACCATTCGCGAAGTTTTTAAATTCGCCGAGCCCGAAGCCGTGCGTTTCTTTGTGCTTAACATTCACTACCGGGCGCCTCTAAACCTGGACTGGAAAACCGACGAGCAAGGTCATGTTATTTCTTTTCCTGCTATCGAAGAAGCCGAGCGTCGCTTGGAATATCTCTATCGCAGCAAAGAGCGCATCGCCCACATCCCGGAAAACCGTCTCAGCTCAGGCGATGGTCCAAAACACGATGTCATCGATAATTTCATTCCACGCATCAAAGCCTGCTTGGACGACGATTTGAACACCTGCACTGCACTTGCAGCACTCAATGAATTTCTCAAGCACGTCAACGAGCTTGCCGATTCGTTGAAGAAGAAAAAGGCGACCATCAACAGACACACCTTTGAGCACATCATCGAGGGGTTCACCTACGTTGGAAAAGCCCTCGGCCTTGGAAACGAAGCTGCCGAGCAATGGCTCGGGCGTGTACAAGACAGACGACTGACGCGATCGGGCCTAAGCAAGGATCAAATTGAGGATTTTATCGCAAAACGAAATGCAGCTCGTGCCGCTAAAGACTACGCCGCATCCGATGGTATCCGAGATCAACTTACAGCTATGGGCGTCGAGTTATGCGATACACCTTACGGCACCGAATGGCGTATGATATAAATTACTTATGACGGGAGCACCCACACCCACCGTCCAGGGGAATTTTCGTAAAACACCTTTTGCGCACGTCTTAGTTTACGTATGGCAGCAAAAGATCACAGGTACACTTGTCGTCCGCGAAGACGGACATGAAGAGCTCATCTGGATCGAACAAGGCCGACTCAAAGCAGCAAGCTTCTCGAATGATCCAGAAAGTTTCGAAACTGGCTTAATTGATCTCTTGCCCAAAGTGAACTCAAGCTATAGCTTTTTTGAAAACCACTACATGATTTCACATGCCGCCAATTTTGTTGGAGACCTTTCTCCTATCGCGGTACTGAGTGAAGGTTTGCGCAAAGGTCGTCGCAGCCCAGCCATGCCTGGTGTCACGGCAAAACTTCGCCAATGCCTGATTCGACTAAAGAACTTGCCCGATGCTTCAGAGTTCGGCCTGGATCAATCCGACATTAGCTTTCTTCACAGTTTTGAAAAACTATCAACACCGTACGATGTGGTTATCAATCACGGTGCTGTATCCAAATTACGTGCTGAGCAACTTCTGTATATGTTAGGCATTACCAAAGTGCTCGATCTCGCTAAAGCCACACCATCGCAGGTGTTAAGCGTAACGACAAACACGGTGATCATGCCGCCCGAGGAACCCAAAGAAAAAACCGCAGCCAAGCAGGCGGCTCAGAAAACGGCTTCACCCGCGGCTAAACCCAACATCGTTCCAAAGAAATCCATCCCCGAGATGCCCACAGGATTAAGTAGTGATGAACAAGGCCTGTGGAAAAACATCGTTCACACTTACGAGCATTTAGCTGAAATGAACCATTTTCAGTTGCTCGGACTTTCGATGGAAGCCGACAGTGCTGCGGTGAGCCATGCATACATGAGTCAGGCCAAAAAGTGGCATCCCGATAAACTGCCCAAAACAATGGATCCACTTCGCAGCATGGTACGCGAAGTGTTTAAAGCGCTTACCGACGCGCAAAAAGCCCTTGCGAATGACAAAGCTCGTCAAGACTACATCGAACTAGTCAATAGTGGAGCAGGATCACCTGCTGAACAAAAGCGCATGATGGATCTTGTGGAGGCGGCATCGGAGATCCAAACTGCCGCGATGCTTCTGCAGCAACGCAACTATACAGAAGCGTTGGAGCACGCCAAGCAAGCAGTGCGACTCGCGCCTAACGATCCCGACGGACACACCTTTTACGGCTGGGCCTTGTATCAACTCAACGCCAAAAATGAAGACATTCCCTACGACGAAATTTTGTCTCATTTTGCTAAAACGTTAAGCATCAACCCACGCCACGAAAAGGCCAATTTTTACAAGGCTCTTATCTTCAAACAACAAGGCAAGAACGCTGAAGCACTTCAGTTGTTCAAAGTCGTAGCTAAAATTAATCCAAGAAACGTGGATGCGGCGCGTGAACTGCGTATCGCATCCATGCGCAAATCCATGGTGCCTGAAGGACAAAAATCAAGTCGCGCAAGCGTGTTTTCCAAGCTTTTTAAAAAGCCATCCGATCATTAATGCTCTTTGCTTGCCAATAAACTTCTTATTCAGGACAGCCAATCGCTTGCCCAGAGATCACCACATCATCGATCCAAAGTTCATGCGACATGTTACTTTGTTGATAGTGTCCCCACCCGATACTAAGGGTAGTAAATTGCGGCGCTAGCCATTGCCCGCCCAGGTCATTGCTAAGACAGCCTTGCCCGTGGTCCTGCACATTCATATTGTTGACAGCTTGGCCGTTGACCCACATTTGCTCGCGATTGTTTGGACCGTCAAACTCCCATTCAAAACATTGCCACTGTCCTTCAACAATCATGTCATCGGAATGCTGCCAGCAATCGGTATTCGCTACATTGGTAGGTTCAGTCCAGTAGTTCGCTAAAAAGCGTTTATAATTTTGTCCACCAAAACGATAACGTGCACTAAAGTTCTCGTTTTCAACAGGACCTGCCGCTTCAACGAGTGTCCAATGCACATAAGCGTCTGGCACAGCTTTGATGTACATCATCGCTCGCGCAAAAAAATGATTGCCCGCTACAGGCAACACCGCGTTATCTTCGAAACGAATCAATCCGCGCGTGTAGCTTTGATTCGAAGATGTCTTCACATGAACCGATTGGCTTCCGCTGTAGCTTTGCGCTGAATCAATAGAAATAGTGCTCTGCACTAGTTCGCTCTGCCAAGGCGAGTCCGGGGCTCCGCCACTGCTAGCGTTTTCAAAGTCATCGCAAAACCATGCATTGCCGCAGGGATCATTGGGGTCGTTACCAGGGCTGCTACCTTGGCCTGTGTCCGTAGTACCGGTGCCCATCGTCCCAGCATCCGAAAAGGCTGCATCGTCACTTGAGCTGATCCCTGAAGAATTTGTGTTTGCTTCGCTGGAATCGCCAGGCACACCAATTTGCCCAAGCCCGCACCCAGCCCACAAAACGATGCCTGTTATCACGCCCCAAATTCGCACCTGTCGCAATGCTGCAAAAAGCATTCCAAGTCATAGATGCGAAATCTGCTGTGTTTTACCCAAACAAGAACCCAAAACGCTCCCAACACGCATCCCTATTTGCGAGCACACCGCAAAAAACGCGCCGGCGGCAAAGGTACATGGCTGGTCAGTCCCTGCTTCCTTCGAGCACTTTTGGCGAGGTTTCCGTAGGTTCGGCTTACCTCCTCGGGACTCCTCCTCAAATACCAAGGTATAATCGTTGTCGCCCCTGTGGGGGCGCTCGAACCTACGGAAACCTCGCCAAAAGCCATGTCTTCTAGCTTTGCTTCTGTGCTTGGATAGCTGCTTCAAGACTCCGGACAAGTGTCACCGACTGATCTGGTACGCGGCAAAGGTACATGGCTGGTCAGTCCCTGCGTTTTTTGAGCATTGCGCCTCTTTGTCTATTACCTTGTTTGTGACTCTGGGCCAGAGTTACCAACGGTCCAGGTACGGTGGCGGACGCTTTGCGAGTCCGGCAATCTCGCCATCAAGCTCCGCTAAGTCATGAAAAACACAGCGAGCAGTCATGGCTGTTTTATTGCATGGCAGGCAGGTGTGTCCCGAAAACCTACAAAGCATAGCCTTGATGCGCGTGAACGCCTTTTGCGTATCGGCGCAAGCGCACTAAGCAACAGCGAACTCATCGCGCTTATCCTTGGCACCGGCTCCGCACAGAAAAACGTGGCAGCCTTGGCAACCGAACTGCTCAATGAATTTCCAAGCCTGCGGCATATTCGCGGACTGGACCCGAAACAGCTATCGAAAAAACCAGGCATCGGATCCGCCAAAGCCTCACGATTGCTCGCTGCGTTTGAGTTGGGCAGCCGCGCAAACCACGCCAATCCCGACAGTGACCCAGTGCTAAACAGCAGCGCCGCTGTCGATCAGCATCTGCGTCCGCGCCTTGCGCATTTGCAACAGGAGCACCTGCTTGCTCTGTGCCTCGATACGCGTCTGCGCCTGAAACGCGAGCTGCCCGTTGCGATTGGAGGCCTAAGTAGCTGCTCCTTGCGCCCAGCCGATGTGTTTCGGCCGGTGCTTAGCGAAGGAGCCTCAGCGGTATTGCTCGTGCACAACCACCCAAGTGGCGATCCAAAACCCAGTCCTGAAGATGAGCAATTCACCCATCAGGTTGAAAAGGCCGGAGCGCTGCTTGGCATCAGCCTGGTGGACCATATTATCATTGGCTCCGAAGGCTATTTCAGCTTTAATGACCAGAAAATGCTGCTAGTCGCCCAGGATGGCCAAAAGCGCATTTTCAACACACTTGCCAACAGTGGCAAAAAATCAACAAAAAAATGACTAAGTTGTCATTAAAACAGCACTTTTAATGCCAAAACAGCTTTCGGCTGCTGAGAGACAGCCTTGACAGGGTCCAGGCCCTGTGCTTTTCTGCGCCGTTCACATTTCTAATGGATTTAGGCTCGATTGGCTTTGCCTTTCGACTTTGGAGAAGCATCGTGAAACGTACTTATCAACCTCATCGCAAGCGCCGGCTGCGCACACACGGTTTCCGTGCTCGTATGAAAACCGCCAACGGTCGCAGAGTTATTAATTCACGTCGCCGTAAAGGCCGACAATCTCTGTCAGCATCCGTCTACAAGAAGTAGATTTAGGCTGCGGAGGGCATCGCGGCACCATGCACAACCGCGAGCAACATAAGGAAGATAAGCCACATCGTTTTCCGGCTTATGTACGCATCCTCAAACGAGGCGAGTACAAAGCTATTCAAGAACACGGCTTTCGGGTAAAAACGCAAAACTATACCTGGCTTATTCTTCCTTCATCTTTTCCTTATGCGCGCCTCGGCATCACCGCAAGCAAACGCCTGGGTGTTGCTGTTGTCCGAAACCGAATCAAACGTGTCCTTCGAGAAGCGTTTCGGCAAAACAAAACCATGATTCCTAGCCACTGTGACATTGTTGTATCTCCCGCCGTAGCAGCGCCGAACTCGGCAGCCTACAGGTTTGCCGAGAACTACTCCTTGCTGCCAAGCGAATCAGGGCCAAACAAGAAGCAAAGAAGGCTGCTTTATGAAGTATGTCTTGCTGGCTTTGATACGACTTTATCAATGGACATTGAGTCCCCTTTTGGGAGCAGCCTGCCGATTCGAACCCTCCTGCTCACACTACACTGCCAGTTGCATTCATGAATTCGGCGCCGCCAAAGGCTCTTGGCTTGGCATCAAACGCATTTGCCGCTGTCACCCTTTTGCGGCCGGCGGTTTTGACCCACCCCCTCATCGAGTTAGGTAAGTATGTTTGTGATTCGTTCTACGTTTTTTGCTCCTCTTATTTTCGTACTTTCAATGCTCTTTGGCACAACTGCCGCGGCGCAGAGCGCGGCAAAAGAGCAGCCATCCATTGAAGCACAAAACCCCTCGCCAGCTTTGCGAATCAGTGCGCCGAGCTACGAGGCTGAACTTGACCGAGACACGAGCGCGCTCAAGCATTTTTCTTTGCGCGATGAGCGTTACAAAAAAGATGGCAAAGCCATCGATATCATCACCACCGACAAACCCAGCTATCTTCCTTTGCGCTTTGAACTAAAAGGCGTCGAATGGCCAGAAAAACCAGCCTGGCAAGTCAAGCAGCTTTCCGATCGCAGCGTTCGTTTTCAGTACGAACAAGACCATATACTCGTCGCACGCAAAATCGAGGCTGGAAAATCCCCCTACCAACTTTGGTCCACCCTTCGCGTCAGCAACTTTAGCCAGGAAGAAAAAACAATCAGCCTGCGTCTCGGTAGCTATCACTACATTCCACGCAAGGACGAATCCGGTGGCTTTATCGCATCGCGCTCTCCGAATCTAAGTCATGCCGTATGCTCGGTGAATGGCAAAGTTGAGCGTGAAGATCGCAAAGAGCTGCTAAAAAAACATAGCTACAAAGGCAAAGTTCGCTTTGTCGCGACCGAAAACGTCTACTTTGTTAACGCTTTGGCTCCCACCGACCCTGACGCTAGGCACTGCGACTTAGTTTCTTCCGATCGTGGCGGCACAAAAGATAAACCCCACGGCTCGCTCTTCGAAGCCTATCTTGATTATCCTAAACACAAGCTTGCTCCCGGTGAAACCGTCATCTACCGCACTATGGCTTACCTTGGGCCGAAAACACCCGAAGCCCTGCGCGCGGCTGGACATGGCATGCCCAAGGTGATCGATCTTGGTTTTTTCTCACAACTGGCAGGCTATTTGACGCGTCTGCTTAGCAGCATTCATTCGGTAGTACCCAACTGGGGTTTTGCCATCATCTTGCTCACTTTGTTCGTAAAGCTTTTGTTGTTTCCGCTTACGGCCAAGAGCTTTAAATCGATGGCGCGCATGCGCTTGCTTAAGCCTGAGCTTGATAAGCTGACCGAACTCTACAAAGACGACAAAGAAAAACGCGGCGCTGCTACCATGGAGCTGTACCGCAAACAGAAAATCAATCCATTAGGTGGGTGTTTGCCGCAGCTCCTGCAGCTTCCCGTGTGGTGGGCTCTTTACACTTCACTTTCGACGAACGTCCAACTTTACCACGCTAATTTTGCTTTGTGGTGGCAGGATTTATCGGCACCGGATCCTTTCTTTGTTTTGCCTGTTGCACTCGGTGCACTCATGTATTTCCAACAGAAGCTCACACCTTCAGCGATGGATCCAGCGCAAGCCAAAATGATGATGTACATGATGCCTCTGATGATGATGGGCTTCATGCTCTTTTTGCCCTCAGGCCTATGTCTTTACATCTTAACCAACAGCGTTCTTAGCATCGCGCAGCAAAAATACTTTGAGCATGCAGCGCTCGCAGAGGCTCCCAGTGAAGCGGGGAGTCAAAACAAACCTTTACACGAGGCCGATAAAGACTCGGACCAAGTGAAAAAAGCGAAACCTAATAATAGGAGGTCCCGTCGTGGTAGAACAAAAACAGCCCGCACTTGATGGCGCACTAATTGTCGATGATGATTTTGAAGACGATGAAGGTTTAGGCAAACCTGGACAACCTGGCGACGGCAAGGCGGAACAAGCACTTGAAGCGCTGGGCGAAATCCTCGAACGCATGGAACTTGAAGCCGAAGTCAGTATTCGCGACGATGACGATCGCGTGGTGCTTGATATATCAGGTGAAGATACCGGACGTGCCATTGGCCGCAAAGGTCAGACGCTGGATGCGCTTCAGTTTTTGGTTAACAAAATTGTTAACCGTTTTCCAGAAGGCCGACGTCACGTGGTACTTGATTCCGGCGACTACCGTGACAGGCACGATCAAGGCCTCGCTTCGATGGCCAAACGCCAAGCCAAGCGCGCTCTGAAAAAGGCTCGGTGGTTACGCTCGAGCCGATGTCTCCACGCGACAGACGTGTCGTGCATCTATCGTTGGCTAAGTTCCCCGGCGTAAAAACCCGCTCCGATGGACAAGGCTCCGGCCGCCGCATCCAAATCATCCCCTCCGGCCGCGACTAGAAAGTTTGGGCTCAAATCAAAACGCCAGCTTCCAAATAAGCTGGCGTTTTTTTAATTACTCTATTGCTCGCTAGAGCGTTCTATGGGGCTTGTGCTCCTGAGCTTTCAAGACTACTGGGCCAACGCATAGTCCAAACTTTTCTCAACAATTTTTCATCCTACAGCGCTCTGGGCAGATGCTCATACGCACAAGCCCCATAGAACGCCACTCAAGACCGCCTCGCAAAAAAATCCCGTAACGGATCTGTAAGAACACTAAGGTTCAACGCTCCGATTTCTCGAGCTGAGAGAGTCGCCCTTCGCATTCACTGCAAAGCAGATCGAATAGTTTCCACAGCCCCGACACGCCCGGAATTGATAGAAATATGGGCGATAATTTGACTTAGTGATATCATGAAGAAGGTTCGGGCTATTGTTTCATTGGAAGAAGAGGATAAGGCTTGGCTTGATAGGGAATCGGCACGCCGGGGGGTATCGATGGCTGAACTTATCCGCATTGCGCTTCGCACACTTCGCCGCAAGCCGACTTTGGATAAACCCTCGTTTGAAAAACAACTGATGAGCACCAAAGGTTTGTGGACCAAGGGAGACGGTCTGGCCTATCAACAGAGCATTCGTGATGAATGGTGAGGGAGTCCTGCTTGATTCTGTGATTTTAATTGATCACTTCAACGGTATTGATCCCGCAACTCAATTTATCATACAGAACGCCGATCGGATGGCCATATCAGCCACTACCCGCGCTGAAGTGCTCTCTGGTTTTACTGAGCCAGCACTGTCAAAAGCAAAATCCCTATTGAATGAGATTGCTTTGATTCCGATTGATACTGCCATTGCTGATTTGGGAGCTACCTTAAGACGCATCTATAAATGGAAACTGCCCGACGCTCTGCAAGCTGCGGTGGCCACTCACTATGGCCTTGCACTAGCAACGCGAAACACAAAAGATTTTTCTCCCGATGAGCATGCGTTTGTTCATGTGCCGTATTCTCTTTAGTCATTCATCGTCTGCGAGCAACGAGGACGCCGTCGCGGGCGGGGTTCATGAAGGTGTCAAAGTTGGGGTGACTTACAACGGCTTGGTTGTGAGCCTTGATGGCGTCGGTCCAACCAGGGACAGGATCGCTGCTTACTTGATCCAGAGCAACGCGGCCGGCCCACAAACAATTGTCGGCAATGTACAAGCCACCTTTGCGTAGTTTATGTTGAGCAAGCTCCCAAATCTCTGGGTAATCACCCTTATCAGCATCGTTATAGATGATATCAAACTCGCCCTGCTGCTCTTTGAAAACATCTTGCGCCCAAGCCTGATGATACTCAATGCGCTGCCACAATTCAGCTTTCTTTAGAAAAGTTTCAGCCATACGCACATTGTCGGCATCCCCTTCAGTGCAAATCACTTGCCCCTCGTGCTCCAAGGCCGAAGCAAACCATAGCGCCGAATAACCAAAGCCACTACCAAACTCAAAGATGCGGTTTGCGCCAATCATAAGCGCAAGCGATCGAAGAGACGGACCCACCAACGGACCTATAATCGGAAAACCTTTTTCGGAAGCTAAGCGCTCCATCTCCTCAAGTGCAGCTGCAATCGATCCAGAACGAAACTTTTGCTCTGAAAAAAGCGATTCAAGATAAGCATTAACCGGTTTCGAGATCAGTAGATGATTCGGATCCGTTTGGTTTTGAGGATTATCTTGCGGACGGTTTGAATGATCAGTCATGGGTCAATATAGCAAAAGCCAACACCGATAAACAATCAAGCCTTCCCGGCTCTGGTGATGAAGATCAGACAGTCGCAGTGCTAATGGTACCAGTGCAAAAACTCCCTTTTTATCTGAATTGAGCCATCCGTTTGCATCGAGTGTGTATTACACCATTGCCTAAATGTAATGGAGCTTCTAAGAGTATCTGGTCATGGCAGTTGAAGATAAAAAAAATGAAAACGATTTGATGGTTGTGCAGGAAGGCGAGCGCCCAACGCTTCCGCCTCCGAGACCACTGGACAAAGTCTTGTTGCCACTGCAGTCCTTGTTCCAGCATAATCTTGCAGGCGCGTTATTGCTGCTTGCAGCAGCGGTTATCGCGGTGCTGCTCGCAAATAGCCCACTTGCACCGGCTTTTGAGCATCTCTTGCATACCTCTATTGCGATCCGTTTCGGAGACGCTTTGCTCGAGAAGTCGCTGCAGCATTGGATCAACGACGGCTTGATGGGCATCTTCTTCTTTTTTGTCGGCTTGGAAATTAAGCGCGAGGTTCGCGTAGGTGAGCTATCGACACTCAAACAAGCTGCGCTTCCTGCAGTGGGTGCCCTTGGTGGTATGGTGTTTCCGGCCCTGATTTACGCGGCGATTAACTTCGGCTCCAAAAGCATGGGAGGCTGGGGCATACCGATGGCCACCGACATCGCTTTTGCGCTTGGCGTGGTGGCTTTGCTCGGCGATCACGTACCGAAATCTCTGAAAGTATTTCTGACAGCACTAGCGATCGTCGATGACATCGGTGCGGTGCTGGTGATTGCGGTTTTTTACACCGACAACGTGGCTTTGTTGAGTCTGTTTCTTGGCGGCGTGATCCTCGTGATTTCCCTAATTGCAAACCGACTTCAGCTTCGCTCGACGATGTTTTATCTTGTTCTAGGCCTCATGAGCTGGCTAGCTTTTGTGCAGTCGGGTGTGCATGCCACGGTGGCAGCAATTCTGATGGCGTTTACAATACCGGCTCAGACGCGACTCAATGGAACTGAATTTCTAAGGAATATTCGCGGGCATCTGGCGGAGCTTGTTGAACATGGCAAGCCAAAAGATCGTGATCTCAACACCGCAAAGCAACATCAGGTTTTTATCGAAATGAAACGTACCGTCGATTTCGCTATTTCGCCTTTGCAGCGACTAGAAACGGTGCTTGCAGTACCCGTCACCTTTATTGTTCTTCCGATCTTCGCGCTGGCCAATGCTGGCGTTCCTTTGCATTTAAGTCTTGGAGATGCTTTTAGCAGCAAGATCACCTTAGGCGTCTTTTTCGGCCTTGTGTTAGGCAAACCATTGGGTGTGTTTGTCAGCGCATGGATAGCGATACGCTTGGGTGTGGCAGAACTTCCAAAGGGCGTAACACTAGTCCACCTTTTGGGCGCAGGTTTGCTCGCAGGAGTAGGCTTCACCATGGCTTTGTTTATTTCCGCCTTGGCCTTCACCCCGGCAGCGTTGTTAGCGGAAGCCAAACTCGGTGTCATGACAGCGTCGGTATTTGCAGGTTTAACCGGCTACGCATGGCTCAGATTTCTTCCTTCGACAAGCGATCCAGGATCCCGGTCTTTAAGAAATAATGTCAAAAACTTAAGATAGACACCGCGATTTTTTTAGATCGACAGCCTCATTCCCTTTTTCACCGGAGGTGAAAGCGCTTTGCCGTTGAGCGGTGTACCTGCGTAGCTCAAATTATTTTCTCGCTGTTACTCAACCTTTATTTTTCCTCTTTGCGTTTTTGCTTCTGTCAAATCAGTTTGTGTGATGTCTTGTTCGGAGCGTCGAGAGTCATCGGTGTTGTCGATGGGTTCTGCCACAAGCTCACCCCTCACCATAGGCTCTGAACATGATGTTTGATCGCATGCTGCTGCAAAAATAAGCGCGGCTGCCAATGCTCCCCCTACGCCCCCGTTGGATGCGCGAAACAGCGGCACGCCTTTTGAGCTCACTCGATACGTTGCGCACTTCACCGCGCCTGTAGCCAAAAGATCTTGTGCTTGCGCTTCGGTGTAAGCAGAAAGATTGTGCACTACTGTCGAGCAATGACCACAGTATCGATTTTGTTTATCTTCTGAGACATTGAGCTCGATCGGGCAGGGTGAGACAATGTGAAGGCGTTTTTTGGCGGCCATGCAATTCCTCCTCAGGCTGTTTTATACACAACGTCTGCCGCCCAGATTTATTAACAAGCAATCTGTGTTTTTCGGCCACCATAGTCGAGGAATTTACTCAATCCATCGTGAAACCAATACATAAAAGATTTGCCCCCACATGCCAGAGTTGGCATTTTTTTTAGAAAATTAAGCCAGTATTGGCAAGTTTATGCTCATTTTTATGCCAAATTATCAAGCGCCACCTGTTCTTATCAATGCTTTTCAACAGAAAGCCCCGGAAAGCCGACGAGAAGATAAAGGAACGCCGTTTGGGCGGAGGGATCCTGCGGATGGGCATCAGCCCTGAGCGCACCGATGCAAGCAAAAGATAGAATCTGCTTTTCGATAACGCCGAGTGTTCGGTTCTTGAAAGCCCAGGAGCAGGACCCCTCCGCCCAAACAGCCCCTTATGCACCGGACTTGGTTACGGGCAGTTTGTTCGCAGCAGGCAGTGCTCTCTTAGGCTTTTCGTACGGCTCTATCGATTAGAGAGAAGTTGTTCTGATCGATTGATCTGCCCACTTTAGGCGTATGCCCACTTAGCCAGTGGAGCTCAGCAAGAGCCAGATTGACCGCCCGCAGCTCTGCTCGGATATTGTTTTTTTCTGCCACGAGCACGGTTTGAATCGCGCCTGAAGACGGATCGCCAGTCTCCCGTTCCGCCTCATTGCGAAACACTATCCATCCCAGAGCAGCCAAGCCGTGAGTTTTGCTAAAACTGGCATCGGTATAGATATAAACGGTGCTCGATTGTGTCATCTCAATCGTGTGCGAAAACAGAGTCAGTGCGCCTCGCCCAAGGTCCAAATTTCGCGGCCGGTCTTCAGGAGCTTTTTAGTGATCTGCATGTCGAAGGAATCCTCACCTTCGGCAATCGATCGAAGCTCAGCGAGATCGTCGGGAGTGCCGTCACAAAACCCGATAGGGGTAGTGCTACCGGCTTTGATGAGTTGAACCTTAAACTCACCATGATCCCAGCGAGTCTGCATTTCGTTATTGTAATAGTGAATCATCGTTATAGGCCAACCTAACCCGCTCCACCGAAACTGCCAACGTGTTTGACAATCCGCTCAAAAAGCTGCCTCAGCTTGCCCCTTGGCGTGTAAAGAAAAATGCACGGGCCCTAGGGGTTCCGTCACAATATTTTGCGCACCAGCCAAGGTAGCAAGCAGCGTCAGCTCCGAAGGCAAAAAGCCGCGTCGCACGGACTGAAAGCCATCCCAAAACACCGGTGTGAGTGGGCTCAACAAGGCCACGGCGCAAGCCGCTTCGAGCGCGCCAGTGAGACTTCGCAGCAAATCAATAATTAGTATACCTTGTTTTGCTCGAAGAGCTGTATGGATCATGGCAACAATATCACCAGCATTCATGTGGTGCGCAGCCTGCGCGCACACAAAAAGGTCAACATCATGAATATCCCACAATTGCGTGGCATCCCTGTTCTCAAAACGCAACTGTGAATCGTTCGCCCTACACTTTGCTTGCGCGAGATCGACAAAGTCTTGATCGTAGTCCGAGCCGGTGACGCGAAGCGCGTGCGCTTTATCGTGACTTTTGAGCAAATGCCGGCAAAAACCACCACCACCCGAAGCCAACTCGTAGACCTGAGCTTCGGGCGTTGAGCAAAGCAGCGCGTCAATTTTGCGGGCCCACGCAACGTATGCGCCTGTCTGACGGTTCACTCTTTCCAGTTGGTTGACTAAAAAAACCTTGAAACTCAGAGCAAGCCCAGGCAACTCCATGATTTCAGTGGCTTGTGTTTGTATGATTGCATCAAGCCTGCGCTCAACGCTTTCGCGCCCGGAAGTTGGTTGCGTGTTCCGAAACGATTGCAATAATAGCTCAGATTCGTTGCGAAGCAATTCCTGAGCGTCGCGATCCCAATGCTTTCTTTGTCGTTGGCATGTTTGCACAATTCCTTCAACCGTGCTTCGGTTTGCATGTAGAAAGTCGGGGAGACGCTCTTGGTTAATAGCATCGAGGTGTTGAGCCCAAAAACAAAAAGGCCTTATGTGCTGAAGCATGGTTGAGTATTTATGACCTTAAGCGCAAAAGGATAATGGAGGCCTGGAAAGCTTTAGTACAGGACCTAGCCTAGAGCATCACACGCAAAAACGCGAAAGCCTTCGTGTTTACAGCAAACGACATGGAATAAAAGAGAAGATTTTTGGTTAAAATTGTAAGCTCCGTAAGTGAATTTCCGCCGCACTACTATACGCAATCGCAAATTCTTGAGGCGGCGCGCCTTGTGTGGAACGAGGGCTCTGCTGCCTCATCGCTAGAGCGATGGTTTGAACGTGTCGGCGTAGAAGGTCGATTTTTTAGTTTGCCTTTGGAGCAATACGCCGAGATTTCAGGCTTTGGCCAGGCGAACGCACAGTGGTGTAAAAGCGCGCTGGGGCTCGGCAAAAAGACACTGCAAGCTTTGTTCGGACGAGCAGAAATGGATGCATCTGATATTTCTTTGATGGCCTTTAGTACGGTGACCGGGATCGCTATTCCATCCATTGACGCACAACTCATGAATCAAATGCCTTTTCGGGCCGAGCTTAAGCGGATGCCGCTTTTTGGTTTTGGTTGCGCTAGCTGCGTAGCGGGTGTTTCACGCGTTGGCGAATAGTTAGAAGGCCATCCTGATGAAGCAGCGGTGCTTTTTTCTGTAGAACTTTGTTAGCTCTCTTTTCAAAAGAAAGACATGTCCATTGCAAACCTGATTTCGGTCGCGCTTTTTGGTGACGGCGGAGCGGCATTATTGATGGTGGGCAAGGATCATCCGCAGGCAGAAAAAGCTGGGCCGAGCATTGTGGCGACCGAGTCGGCATTTTTTGCCGATACGGAACATGCGATGGGATGGGCCATTGGCGATGATGGCTTTCATGTCGTGCTTGGCTCTGAGGTGCCGCGTATCGCAGAGAAGCTTGTCCGCCCGCGTCTTGAGAGCTTCTTGGCAAAACACAGCTTGAGTATCAAAGATATTGCGACGTGGATTGCCCATCCCGGGGGCCCCAAAATAATGACCGCCTTTGAGAAATCCTTCGAACTGGATCCTAATGCGCTGCAACACTCGCAGCAAAGCATTCGTGAGATCGGCAATATTTCCTCAGCTTCCGTGCTCGATGTGTATTGCCGCACGGTGAATGACTTGGCGCCGGCCGCTGGAAGTTACGGCGTGATGCTCGCTCTTGGACCGGGCTTTTGTGCAGAGTTCGTGCTCATGCAGTGGTAAGGGCGATAAGCAAGGAGGCCTAGCGATGCCCGCAAAGAGCGTGGACGTAGTGGTGGTTGGCGCGGGACCCGCAGGCTTTTCTGCCGCAATTGTTTGCTCACGTCAGGGCTTGCGTACGATGCTGTGTGACCGCACCTCGCCGCCAATCGACAAAGCGTGCGGCGAAGGCATCATGCCCACCGGGGTCTCGCACCTTCGTGCGTTGGGTGTCGAACTTGAAGCATACGAGCATCATCGTTTTTCAGGTGTTCGCTATCTATCCGCTAAAGGCGCAGTGGCCACCGGAGACTTTCTATCGGGCTACGGCATCGGCATGCAGCGTAAAGATCTTTCCGCAGCGCTGCACGCGGCAGCCGCGCACCATAAAACGCTTGAGATGCGTTTCGGGCAGCCTGTGCGCCTTATTCAGCGACAACCTCAGGGCATTGAACTTGAAGTGGGACAGTCGCGGCTAACTGCTCGGCTCGTGATAGGCGCCGATGGCTTGCATTCCAAAGTACGGCGCTGGGCGGGGCTCACGCGTCCAAGCAAAGGGCTTGCACGTTTTGGCATGCGTCAGCACTTTGAGCTCTGCCCTTGGAGCAACTACGTTGAAGTGTTTTGGTCCAAAGGCGCCGAAGCCTACGTGACCCCATTGGGACCAAGGCTCATTGGCGTTGCATTGCTATGGGATGCAGACTTTTTTAAACGCGAGTTTCATCAAAGCTCGCCCCGCCGCAGTAGTCCACGACCGTCCATTGATCTCGACTTCCCTGCATTGGCGGAAAAACTTAAGGGTCATGCGCCGATCGGCCCAGCTCTTGCTGCTGGCCCGATGAAACAAGACGTCAGCAGCGTAATCGACGATGGCCTGGTCCTAATAGGTGATGCCGCGGGATATTTAGATGCACTCACCGGAGAAGGCATCAGCCTTGCGACCGCAGAAGCCTTGAGCCTTGAAACGCATGTCGTGCCCTTGCTTCGAAGCGGCCAAGGCCCGCTTTGCGCGAACCAACTTCGCGCCTATGCCGAAGCCTCAACCACCATTCGCCGACCCTATTACGTCCTTGCAAACTCTGCTTTGCTCATGGCGCGCTATCCCGCCGTGGCTCGCTCGGCGCACGCACTGCTTTTCCATGCGCCCGCGCTATTTAGCCGCATTCTGCAATACCAACCCAAGCTTCCAAAAACAAAAGCGAGTTGACGCCATTTCCCAAAAGCCCTCCGTAGCTTTGGTGGCTAATTGGTGTCTCTTATGGGCAGCGTAAAGTAAAAGGTGGAGCCTTTATTGGGCTCTAATTCAACCCAAATTCATCCGCCGTATCGTTTCAAAAAGCTAGATCGAAAACTGAAATGCGCGAGCTCGCTCGATCATGAAGGTGACTTCTTCGGACATGTTGATTGCGGTGAGCTTGATGTTTGGGAAACGCTTGTGCCAGACGCGAAACACTTCATCAGCACATCCCTGCCCGACACTATGCACACGGTCAAAGTCCAGAATGAGCGCTTTAACGTCAACCGGCATCTTGACGATCAGCACTAAATACATAATAAATTCAATACAAAATTGAAAGATAGCTCAGCCTGGATTAATCGTCAATTGACGATTTCAGCCCCTGCTTCCCCGACTCGTACTGCACTCGGATCAGGCGGGGGGCTTTTGAAATGGGCAAGGTGTAGGGCAGATCACTGGCTTGATAGCCCTCGGGCACAGGAGCGAAATCGTGATCGTTGACGGCAAAGAGCGCAACGCGCGGAGCCATCAAGAGGCCTGTTCGCATCCATTGCTCAAGCGAGAAAGTAGCGCGCGACATAGCGAGATCAAAAGGCATGCCGCTGACTTGTGGTGCATCGGGATCGAGATGGCCTTGGATAACTTTAACGCGCTCATGGATCTGAAGCGAACCGATCGCCAAACGCATAAAGGCAACGCGTTTTTGTCGGCTCTCATAAAGAGTGAACTTCAAATCCTCGCGCAATAAAGCAAGCGGTATGGCAGGCGCTCCGCCGCCGGAACCCACATCAAGCACAGAGAAGCCTTGGCTTAGAGAAGGATGCCGCGCGAGCACAAAGGCATCGGCGCATAGGATTTCAGCAAGTGCTTCTGGGCTTTTGGCCGCGGTAAGATCGTGCACACGATCCCAATTTGCAGCAAGTTCAACAAACTTTGAGAGATCAACAAGCGTGGGTTTATCGGGCAATTCAGGGCAAAGCGCCTCGGCTATCTCTTGTATTATCGCTCGATCGTGTTCTGCATTAAACATGGTGGCTTACAATTTGGCGAAATTAACATCTCCTTCTAAGCTCCCTTCTTATGAGCGGCGCACTTAGCAGCGAGATGCTTTCGACAAGCTTACTCGATTTGGGTTGGACAGGGGTAGCTGTCAAGCAGATCGTTGCCCTAAAAGGAGACGCTTCAAGCCGGCGATACTACCGCGTGAGCCTTGAAGGTGGCGCCGAGGCAGTGCCTGCGAGCATCATTGTCATGCAACTGCCAGCAATGGATGTTAAAGCTGAAGAAGTCAGCAGCGGCCCTGTGCCAAGTGAGTTGCCGTTCATTGATGTAACCCGCTTGATGCAAAAACGCGGACTGCCCGTGCCCCAATTGGTTCATATCAACAAGGCAGAAGGGCTTCTTCTGCTTGAAGACTTGGGTGATACAACCCTCGAAGCCCAGCTCTCAAAAAGCCCACGCGATCAATGGGCGACGATCTATAAAGAAGTGATCACGCTGCTTCTTCGTATGCATGACAAACTGCGCGAAGCAGACTCCGGTTCAATTGCCTACCAACGCAGCTTTAGTCCAGAGCTTTTGCACTGGGAGCTAGAGCACTTTCGCGAATGGGGCCTTGAAGCTCTGCATGGACCTCTACCACCCCCGGCGAAAGAGACATTCGATGCTATTTCTCGCCAGATAGTCGATAGAATAAGCCAGATTCCTCAAGGCTTTTGCCACCGAGACTACCAGTCGCGAAACCTGATGCACTGCCCAGACCGGGAGCCAGAACCTTGGGTTATCCTCGATTTTCAAGACGCTCTTTTAGGACCGCGAGTCTATGACCTTGTCGCGCTGCTTGCCGATTCCTATATCCCTTTGACCATGGACGAGCAGCTTTCGCTATTAAAGGAGGCCACCGGACAGCTTGGACTCGATGCAATTGCGGCAAAGTGCTATGAGGAAGACTTTTGGTGGATGTGCGTTCAGCGCAAACTCAAGGACGCTGGACGCTTTATTTTCATCGATCGGGTCAAAAAAAACCCAACATTTCTGCCCTATTACGAACCAAGCCTCACAAAAGTCAAAGCGGCCCTCACCCAAATTCCCGAACTAGCCAAACTCGAGCAGTTTCTGCAGAAATACCTGCCCAACTACCCCAGGTAAATTTCCTCGAGCTGTTACGAGTAGCCTAGTGCTCTGATTGGAAGGTATTGAGCCGAGATCGCAAAGTGAAGGTGGGAGATGCAAGGAAGAAAAGCGCAGTAATATCGCGAATATTTCAAGGTTTTCGGACGCCGCAGCTCGCGTCTTCATTGCGGCGAGACGGATCAATCCTTTCCGATCAGAGCACTGGCTGTCTATACTTGATAACTTTTCTCGCAAACATACCTTTTCACGAGCTTTTTCTGGGTCCGAGCGCCCCCACAGCGACGAGGAGGCACGTACACCGGTACTTGCCGACGAGGAGCGAGGAGGTAAGCCGGAGCCAGGAAAAGCTCGTGAAAAGCCCTTGCAAACAAAAACATCGTGTACGAATACGATCCGAAGACTTGCTCTTAATGGCGGAGTGCATAGACTGCGGTCAATCGTAGGGCTCTGCCTAATGCCGAGTTTTACATCTTAGTCTCAAATCACCATGCACTTTGCATGGTCTTGGATCTTGGGGAGTGAATACATGAGTAAAGGTTCTGCAACCATTGTAGCTTTAATGGCCTTTGTCGGAGGCCTCTTGATTGGAAATCTTACAGCCGGCAAGTTTGGTAGCTCTGCTGAGCTGTCCGCCGAAGCTGAAACCATCGCCAACGAAGAAGGCATCGAGCGTTTTAATATTCCTGTGGACGAAAACGCCCCAAAGAAAGGCGCCGATGATCCTCTCGTCACCATCGTTGAGTTCTCGGACTTTCAGTGTCCCTTCTGCTCACGTGTTAATCCAACCGTCGCGCAGATCTTAGACGAGTACAAAGGCAAGGTTCAAATCACCTGGCGCGACAACCCGCTACCCTTCCACAAAGACGCTACGCCCGCTGCTGTGCTTGCCAATGAAGCACAGGCTCAAGGTGGGGATAAAGCTTTTTGGAAAGTACATGACCTTTTGTTCCAAAATCAGCGTGCACTTAGCCGCCCCGATCTGGAAAACTACGCCAAGCAAGCCGGTCTTGATTTAGCCAAAGTCAAAGAAGCTTTGGACACCAACAAGCACAAAGAAGCGATTGATGCAGACATCGCGCTTGCTGCCAAAATGGGCGCTCGCGGCACACCCGGTTTTTTCATCAACGGCAGGCAACTTATGGGCGCTCAGCCTTATGAGAAGTTCAAGGAAGTCATCGACGATGAGATCACCCGCGCTGAAGGCTTGATGAAGGCAGGCGTTGATCGTGATGAAGTCTATGCAGCCTTCATGAAAAATGCTTTGGCTTCTGCAGCTGAGAAGCCCGCTCCTGAACAGCCACAGAGACCAGGGCAGCCTGATCCCAACGCCGTTTACAAAGTGCCAGTTGGCAAATCACCTATCAAAGGCGCACCAGACGCATTGGTCACCATTATTGAGTTCTCCGAATTTCAATGCCCCTTTTGCAGCCGTGTGGTGCCGACCATCCAACAAGTCCAGAAGACCTACGGCAAGAACGTAAGAGTTGCGTTTAAACACAACCCTCTACCCTTCCACCAAAACGCCATGCCTGCTTCGGAAGCCGCCATGGAAGTTCAAGCACAGCTTGGTGATAAAGGTTTTTGGGCGTTTCACGATGTGCTCTTTGAAAACCAAAAAGCACTTAGCCGTCCTGACCTAGAGAAGTACGCCGCTGCGCTTAATGTGGGCGGTAAGAAGGTCAACATGGCTGCGTTCAAAAAGGCACTGGATAACCACACGCACCAAAAAGCTGTCGAAGCCGAGCAAGCCATGGCACGGCAGTTTGGTGCATCGGGCACGCCAAGTTTCTTCATCAACGGACGAAACCTACGCGGCGCTCAACCCTTTGAGCAGTTCAAATCGGTCATTGACGAAGAGCTGAAGAAAGCTGAAGCCAAGGTCAAAGCCGGAACGCCTCGCGCAAACATCTATGAAGAGACGATCAAAAACGGCCAAACAGGGGTCAAGGCCGCTGCTGCTGCTCCAAGCCAGGCTGCTCCTGATGCCGACAAAGTCTATGCCATCAAAGCTCCAGCCAAAGCACCACGCATGGGTAAAAGCGGAGCACCGGTACAGATCCAAATCTTCAGTGAGTTTCAGTGCCCTTTTTGCAAACGTGTTGAGCCCACCATCGATCAATTCATGAAAGAGTATAACGGAAAGGTCGAGCTTATTTGGCGCGACTATCCGCTACCCTTTCATCAAAACGCCATGCCTGCTGCCGAAGCAGGACGCGAAGTGCTTGCACAAGGCGGCCCTCAAAAGTTCTGGGCTTTTCATGACCTGTTGTTTGAAAACCAACAGTCACTTAGCCGAGAAAACATTGAAAAATATGCAGCACAAGTGGGCGGCATCAATATGGCGCGCTTCAAAAAAAGCCTTGGACAGCAACACCCATCGCGCTGCAGTTCAGCAAGACATGGATGCTGTAAGACAAGCGGGCGCTCAAATCGGAACCCCTGCCTTTTTCATCAACGGCAAGCTGATACAAGGCGCACAACCGATCGACGCGTTTAAGAGCGCGATCGATGCTGCGCTAAAAGAAAAGTCGTAGGCAAAAGAGTCGATGCTCATATTGCTCAAACCTGGCTCGACAGACGCCCAGGTTAACGATGTGATTAAAACCGTGGAGGCATTGGGCTATCAAGCCCATGCCATCCCCGGTAAGTCACACACGGCGATCGGCATCACTGGCAACGAAGGCCCGGTTGATCCCGAGCCTTTTTTAGTTCTGCAAGGCGTTTCTGAATGCATTGCTGTCACGCAGCCCTACAAACTTGTCGGTCGTTCAGCGCGTCCGGAGGGCAGCATCATCAAAGCGGGCAGCATCCAGATTGGTGGCGGCCACTTTACCGTCATGGCTGGACCCTGTGCGGTTGAATCCAAAGAGCAAATCCTTGCCACGGCCAAACACGTCAAACAACACGGAGCAGCCATTTTGCGCGGCGGCGCATTTAAGCCTCGCAGTAGCCCCTATGCTTTTCAGGGATTAAAAGAAGACGGTCTGAAGCTTTTAGAAGAAGCGCGCAACCAAACGGGCCTACCGATCATCACTGAAGTCAAAGACGTTGAGAGTCTTGAAAAGGTTGTAGCCCATACGGACATTCTGCAAATCGGCGCCCGCAACATGCAGAACTATTCCTTGCTTGAAGCCGTGGGCGAGCAAGATAAACCCGTGATGCTCAAACGCGGCCTTTGCGCCACCGTCAAAGAGTGGCTCATGTCGGCTGAGTACATCGCGGCGCGCGGTAATCTGCATGTCATGCTCTGCGAGCGAGGCATTCGTACCTATGAGACCACCACGCGTAACACCCTCGATCTCGGTATTTTGCCAAGCCTGCGAGAAATGACCCATCTGCCGCTAATCGTGGACCCATCGCATGGCACCGGCATTGCCAAAAGCGTTCCTGCCATGGCCAGAGCCGCTTTCGCCGCAGGAGCCGACGGCATCATGGTCGAAGTGCACCCCGATCCTGCCCATGCATTATCCGATGGCCCGCAATCATTGAATTTCGCTCAGTTTTCCGAGATGATGGCCGAACTAAAAGCCCTGTCAAAGGCACTCAACCGACCGTTGGCTGGTCATTAGATTTTCCAAAAAAGGCCCGATCGTTTGATTGACACTTGCCCTGCGCGACATTAAAGTGCCTCCTCAGAAATTTCTGGGAACAATCCAAGAAAAACGCGAATAAACTGGCTTTTGTCGATGTTTCTTTGAGTAGTTACAAAAGCTAGCACGCCGGAATGGAATTTATGCCAAGAACACGCACCGCCGAGAAACCAATTGTCGAAGAACTTCATTTCCGTAGCGATAACGCCTACTTGTGTCTTGTTCTGAACCGCCGGACCCGCACTATCCGGGTCATCGATTTTCGCGCCGGAGCCCTGCCCGCCAAGCGCCTCTTCATTCAATCCGTCGCTCAAAAAGAAGGCGTGGAGAAAATCATTACTTTGGTTGAAAAAGACGAGGTTTCGTCCTGGACAAAAGTGGGTTTCATCCGGGAAGGCCAAATTCCAGGCTTTTATAAGCGCAGCGACGGGCATTTACTCGGCTGCGTCGTAAACGACAGCACCGCATCCATCGAAATGGACGATGAGAGCCTCAAGCAAGCCGAGCGCACCGTAAACGCTGCTAAGCGCGCCGCCAACCAGATTCCCGACCCCATCACCGGGGTCGCTCTCAAAGTCGTCGAAGAAAAAGCCGCACACAGCGCGCGCGATCAAGTTTGGAAAAAAGGCATAGGAGTCGGCTCCTTTGACACCTTTGGTCGCGGCGTCGAGCGTTTGTACGTTGAAGCTGTCGTAGGCGGGAAAAACTCCAAGCGTAAACCAAACTACATCACTGCCGAATACCAAGACTGTTTTGGTCACTCGCTGATTGAAGTGTTGCGCAGCCCTGAAGACGATCAAGAGATGATTGCCGTCTGCGGCGCCCTTCAAACCTTTGCCGAAGAACTTAAGCGCCGCGGCATCATCTCGGCCTTTGGCTTTGCTGCAAGTGACGATGTGGCTTTGGCCACTGCCTATGCCGGAGCCGGCTTCCGCAAAACTGGGCTATTAGCCAAAGGCATTGTCGATAAAGGCGAGCGCAAAGACGCCATCCTTTGGACCCGCAAACTAGCCATCCCAGGCGATGAAGACAAAGACAAGTTTGAAAACTAACCCCTGTTTTCAGATGGACATTCTTTTTTTCAACACAGATCGATATGCAATGGTTTCAAGACAAATCATTTTGCGAGATTTTTCTAGGCGCGAGCGCGCCCGCAGCCGCAACGAGGATGGTACTGAGGTACCGGACGAGGAGCGGCGAGGCCGTAAGCCGCGGATAGAAGAATCTCGCAGAATGTCTTCGCCAACAACCAGAAGGTAACCCTAACTATGCCAACTTACGAATACATTTGTGAGGCCTGCGGCGCTGAATACGAACTTGAACAGCGCATCAGCGATGAACCCAACAAGAAGTGTAAAAAATGCGGCAAGTCCAAAGCACGCCGCCAAATCACCCAGGGCAACTTCATCCTAAAAGGTGGCGGTTGGTACTCAGACCTTTACAGCTCTCCACCCCCCGCCAGCAGCTCCTCGTCCACAAAAAGCAGCAAAGCAAGTACGCCTGCGCCAGCCAAAACCAGCACAAAAAGCAGCGGCAAAAAAGACGCGTAAGTTAAGCCATGGCGCACAAGCCCCGTATTCCTCTGGGAATAAGGCCTGCGCGACACAGCTTTTTCATTCAGTTTGCGCTGATGGTGTAAAGGCCTGCACACTCAGCTTCGGTACCACTATTTTGTCGAACCAACCGCACCGCAATCGTGCCGGTATTGGCACCTGTTATCGTCACCGAGCGACTTGAGCCTGAACCCGTATCGCTTCCAATCGAACTTGATGAACAATACGAATTGGCAGAGGACTCTTTGTAAACAAAAAGGTCGTAGTCATGTCCACTCGGAATATTGCTAACCGTCACAGTAACCGTCGAGCTGCTGATATTGGTGATCTGAAAGCAGTCGACTGTATCTTGCACAGAAGTACCATTGTTCTGAAGTGAGTTTTGCTGCGATGTGCCAACTGGAAGCTTGTAACACATCGCCGTGATGGTCCCGAGCTTACAATTTCCCGGATTGAGTTCACAGGTCGGACCAGGAGGAGGAGGAGGGGGAGGAGGATTACCTCCACCACCGCAAGCAGAATGGCCTGTGCAAGCTGCATTCGAGCAACATACCGTCGTGTCATAACAGTCAATCTTGCCGTTTTGGTCGTTATCTAGTCCGTCGGTGCAAATCTCAGCGGTAATCGGTGGATCGCAAGCGGGATCGTTATAACAAACAGTTTGATTGCAGCACGCATCAACATCGGCGCAGTCTTTTAGCCCGTTGCCGTCGTTATCAATGCTGTCGTTGCAAATCTCAGCTTCGTAGATCGACTGACAGCCACTCGAGGTGCATTCCTCGTCCTGACCACAGCGATCGCCGGCTTCTAGGCAATGATCATTGTTGCCAATGGCAACACATACGCCTTGGTATTTGTCCGTGCCTGGAGGACAGCTAGGAACACCATCGAGGCAGATTTCGCCTGCGGCAAGGTCAACTGGGACGCCTGGGCAGCCGCCACAATGGGCTGTGCTGTCGTAAGGATTGATACATGCTCCGTCGCAGGGCACTCGGATGCCATCGCCACAGTCGGCAACACAGCTGCCCTGGTCGCAAAGCTGGCCCTCAGCACAGGGTTGGTTGCAACCGTTACAGTGAGCCCAGGTCTCCAGAACGTTAACGCAGGCATCTTCACCGGTCGCTGGATCCGGACACCACTCATAGCCGAAGGGCCGATCTTCCTGGTCGCACACGAAGTTACTGAGGTCTGTAGGTACCAGATCATGGGGTCTACTGTTCCCAGCACAGGAGGCAATTGCCCCCACTAGCAGGGTAAAAAGCAGGCTCTGAGAGGCACCCAAGAAGAGTTTTTGTGGTGAATTTATCATGATTTGATTCCTAATTTGACTCAAAAGCTATTGAAAACACTATATTTTTCTTCTTTTTCTTTCAAAAGCCTTGCGCATACATTTCCTTAGCAAATACCATTCCAGGGCGGGATGTGAACAGAGGCAAGGAACGGATCGATATTTGCATACTGTTTAGCACAAGGAGCGTAGATTCATGACACAAATCAGGTTTAGTTTGAAATCATTCACCATTTCAGCTGTTCTTGTCAGCCTTACTTTTGCTTCCGCCTGTGCTGTATCTACGGGCCCTGCGGAGGACAACGTTGCTTTGCCCCATGTGCGTATGATTACGCCTGATGAAGCAACCTTAGGCACTCCAGTTCGGGTTATCGGCGAAAACTTCCCAGAAGATTCTGTCGGACAGCTTCACTTGGTCTTCCAAGGTGATTTTATCGGCGATGATGGCAGCAGCCAATCCGTGGATGAAGAAGTCATCCTTAATCGTCAAAGCGCAACAGAAGCCTCTTGGGGCGGCCTTGGACCTGCGAGAAATCCTTTTGGTCATGGCACAGGCGTGTTCGAAGGCACGGTTTCAGCTCGCGTACGTCTACGTGGCGATGGTACGCCTCTAAACGATCCAGCTCCTATCACCACATCGTTACGGGTTAAGCCATCTATTCGCGTCGCGCAGTTTTTGCCGCGCCGTTTTCCAAACGATGATGGCACTGGCATCTGCGGTGACTGGGTTAAACGCGGGTTTGAACAACAAAGTTATATCCTTCGCGTCGAAGCCATAGGGTTTGAGCCCGTACGTTTTGATTACAGCGTGACCGCCCCTCAACTTGAAGGCAATGCGGACTATCAACCACTCCAATTTCAGCAGCTGTATCGAGCAACTTACACACCCTCGGCCGCAACGGTGAGCTTCGCATGTGGAAGGTGCCTAGCGATTTTGGTAGCTACGCTGCGATTTTCCACATTGTTGCCACAGACGCGAGCGGGAAAAGCATCACCACGGCTTTCTCGGTTGGCGTAAAACGCCTACTTGATGCCGTCTACAACGGTAACCTACGCGTCGCTGAAATCCTTAGTCCGATTAATACCTCAGGCTGCATGTATGGTGGCGTAAACAATCGCCAGGTCACCTACGGTAAGAGCTATTCAGATACGCGTGCAGTAAGCACAAGCGTAAGCTGGTCAGACAGCTTCTCATCAAGCCATAGTATATCCACAGCGGATCAAATTGGCACCGTGCAGACCAACTCCACGGGGGATCAAGTTGGTGTTACCACAGGTAACAACGTTGTTGTTGCTTTAGGCGGCACCGCTGAGTCAAACACGAGTTTCTTTGGTGTTCAATCATTCAAATTTGCAGCCGCACCAAGCTGTGGAAATACCGCAATCAACCAACAAGCCAACAGCACGTCGAACTCAGACTCGCTTTCGACAAGTGAGGTGACTACCGACACCACCACGGATGTTGAAACACGCACCCGCCAAGATGCTGGGGCTGTGAGCGATACCGTGAGTTCAACCAAGCAAACGAATGAATCCTATGGCGGTGAAATCATCTCCTATACCTATGGCGTATTTTTCTTGCAGCCGGTCCGTATGGTTCGAAATGTCTCGCTAGTGATGTACAACAGCTGCGGCGAGGTCGAAGATGTGGTAGGTGATTTCCTGGTCGATGAGTGGAAATGGAATCTTTCTCTTGCACTCGGCGAGCAATGCTTTGATGATACCACTTTCGAACTTATGGAGGCCGAAGGCTTAGATGAGCCAGCGTGTTTGATACCACCATGCAACTACCAGTACTAAGAAAAGCCGCGCTGAGCACAATTGCAGCATTGTTTGTTTTAGGATGTGGTGCCCAAGCAAAACGCCCCGTGCGATCTGTTTTGCCGCCGGCACCTACGCTTGGGCCGGACGCCGAGCAAACCTTAGATGCTCCGACAATCAACCATGTCTTTGGCTTGCCAGCGCCTGAAGGGACCGTTATTACCATTCCCTACTCGGTGATTAGTATTTCTGGCCTCGCTCCAGGGGCGAGTGATGTCTTGATCGAGGGAACGACCAACCGCACCTCGCGGACTCTTCCGGATGGTAGCTTCTGTGTCGACCTTACGGATCTGCCTCCGGCACAATATGACTTACTCGTCACAGGTTACAATGGAAGCCAATTTTCGCCATCGGTGTCGCTGAGTGTCAAAATTGACCCCAATAGCCCGCCGCCTGATCCTATTTTTACCGAAGCAATTGAGACTTGTCGGGGCCTATCTCCCAGCGCATGCGAAAACGTCATCGAAGACTGCAACAATGGCGTCAGTGATAACTGCAACTCCTACGTTGACGGCGACGACCCTCAATGCATTGACTGTTACGATGACGGTTTTGATGTAGGCGGAGAAAGCCAGCAAAATGACACCTATTCTTCGGCCATCCGTCCAGCTGAAGGGCAAAACTACGATCTGACCATTTGCCCAGCAGACAACGACTATTTCATCATCGATGCAGAAGCTGGCGAGCAAATCGTGGTGACCATCGCGCTAAACTACAACAGCCCAGCTCTCTATGCTGAACTTCTTAGCCCGAACAGCCAACTCCAGCCCATCAGTTCGACCAAGATTAGCTCAACCGCAACCAAGACCATTACACACACCGTAGCGCCAGCCCAGGGCGGTGCCTATCGGCTACGAGTTTTTGGACTTAATAGCGATACCAACGACTATCGGCTACAGATTACGGTGGGTAGCCCAGCTCCGTAAAAGCAAAAGTCAGGCCTTGCCTAAGGGGCCTGGGAAAGTTAGTTTCCATGACCATGAAAGCAAAAATCATCAAGAAGCCAGTTGTTTTATTGTTGTTCGTGCTACTTGGAGCTTTGCTTTTCCCGCTCAACGCATTGGCTCAAGGCGCAGCCACCTTTGATCTTGAAAATGCACGTGAGCGTTTGCGTTATGAGCCCAAGGTTGCAGAGGTCGTGAGGCAGACCCTTGAGTACTTCCGCGTCAGTCCCGAAAACTTCGATGGCATGCGTGAAGCAGCTCGGCATCGTGCAGCTCTACCTTTGCTCGCCGGCGGTTATCGTTTTGATACAAGTGATTACTCACGCTTTGAGCAACAGGTTCAAACCGCGCCTCGTCAAAACGACGAGAACACCAACTCCCAAGCTCATGCTTTCACGATCGGTGCGGTGTGGGATTTACGCGAGCTTGTCTTCAACCCTGCGGAGGTTCAGGTTTACGGTATTATCGGTGTGCAACGTGACTTGCTCTTGGAAGCCACGCGTACTTACTACCTAAGGCGCCAGTTGCTTTTGCGTCTTTTGCTTCGTCCCCCCGAGGATGAGGTCGCACGTGAAGCTTTGAAACTTCGTATTGATGAGTTTACCGCGCTTCTCGACGTGCTCACCGGTGGCTGGTTCAGCCAAACCACCGAGGTTCGCGCTCGGCAAGCACGCGTTCGCGGCGGCGGCGCTCCTTCAGCAAGCGAAGGCGCTACAACTACTACTCCCCGTCGTCGACGTCGCTAAAAACACGGGGCATCCTTGAATCTGCCTTCATGCAACGTGCGGGATAGCGCCGTTAGCAACCTCCGCTTAAAACCCTTGCAGAGCTAGGGAGCCTTCGATGGGTATCAGCGTTCTCGACCGACGGCAGAGTTTGAGCACAGCGACTCTGCTTGTGGTTGCAAGCATGATTGGTACGGGCGTATTTACGCTATCAGGCATTTTGCTCGAGGATCTAGGAAGCATTGCCAGCGTGCTATTGGTTTGGCTCTTGGGTGGTTTGCTCGCTTTTTGCGGAGCACTTTCCTATGCAGAGCTTGCAGCCATGTTTCCTCGCAATGGCGGTGAATACGCACTGCTTCGAGAAATCTATCATCCAGCCATCGGCTTTATGGCCGCATGCACTTCCTTTATTGCAGGGTTCACGGCACCGGTGGCCATTGCAACCCTTGCGTTTGGCCACTACGCACACCGTCTGAACGCATCTTTATCCGAGCTACAGTATGCCTTTGTATTGCTCGCCATCATTACCTTGTTTCAACTTAGCAAAGACGTGGTTGCAGCACGCTTTCAGAACCTACTCACCTTCATCAAAATCGCCCTCATTCTAGCTTTTGTGTTGGTGGGTTTTACGCAAGGACATATCGGTCCATCACCTTTGGCAAGTTTTGATAGTGCTACGCTTTTTTCGCCACAGTTTTCCTCGGCCATCATCACCGTCAGCTACGCTTATACCGGTTGGAACGCTGCAATCTACATTGCAGGCGAACTCAAAAACCCCAAACGCAACATTGCCCTTTCACTTGCACTTGGAACCGGCGGAGTGACTCTTGTTTATCTGCTATTGAACTATGTGTTTTTAACTTCCGCACCCATCGCAGATCTAAAAGGCGTGATTGAGATCGGCCATGTCTCGGCCAGCGCCTTGTTTGGAAAAGAAGCCGGCTACTGGATGTCCGTCGTCATAGCCTTAGGGCTCATCTCCACCGCCAACGCTTACATGGTCACCGGCCCTCGTGTGTATGAAGCCGTTGGCCGCAACTACTCAAAGCTTGCTTGGCTGATTCGCAAAGACAAGCACAGCAACCCGATGCGAGCCTCGCTGCTTCAGTCCTGTGCCGCCATACTCATGATTCTTAGTGCAAGCTTCGAGCAACTGCTGGTTTACGTTGGAACCTTGCTTTCTGTCTTTTCCGCTATCACCGTGGCGGGTGTCTATGTACTTCGAAAACGCCTGCCAGATCAGCCAAGGCCCTATCGCTGCTTGGGCTATCCGGCTACACCAGCGTTCTTCATTGCGCTCATGGCTTGGGTAGTTTTTCGCTCAATTTCTGCCAATCCTGTCAGTTTTTTAGCCTCAATTCTGACAATTTTGGCATGTTTTAGCTTTTACCTCTATGTAAGAAAAAGCGCCATGCCTGATCCATTAGCCACATCTTCAGAAGATAGCTGACGAGAAGCTATCAGTGTTGCTTGCTTGCGATTTGATCTGGAAGGTCCGAGATAAAACCATCAACGCCCATGGCGCTTAGCGAAACCGCTTGCTTTGAATCGTTAACGGTCCATGCGTATACATAAAGGCCAGCTTCATGCGCAGCGTCAACCACAGCTTTGTTGATATAGGGAAAATCCAAACCCACCGCATCAGCATCGAGCGCAACTGCTTGATCGACGAGCTCCATCTGATACGAGCCACCATCTTTTGGTCGAGCCACAAGCCATAACGCGGCCACATCAGGATTGATTTCTTTCGAACGCTTGATACGTTCTTTATCAAAGGAAAAAATCGCCACATCATCTTGCATATCAAGCTTTTTCAACAACATATGCACTTTCTTTTCGATACCCGCGCCGTCCTTGAGTTCCAAAAACAGCACGAGTTTATCTTTTGCCACAGCAAGAAGTTCGCCCAGTTCAGGAATGCGCTCTTGTTGATATACTGGCGAATACCAAAGGCCTGCATCGAGTGTTTTCAAGTAAGCCAAACTTTGCTCGCTTACTTTGCCGTCCCCGTCAGTAGTGCGCTCCAATGTCTCATCGTGAATCACCACGATCTTCTGATCGGCACTTAGATACAAATCACATTCAGCTACCGGCACGCCAAGCTCAATGCTTTTCTGAATGCAGCTAACGTGTTTTCCGGCGCATGACCACTTGCTCCTCGATGAGCCACCAGTACCGGCCGCTCTGTTTCAGAAAGATGATCAAAAACATTGGAAGTGCTTGCGCAATGACAAATTCCTAAACTGAACAGTATTAAGACAAAAATTTGAAAATTATAGACCATGGGAGTGAACTGTTGCCCTTGCGCCATCAAACTCGCTTATCTAGTGCTACCGGTCAACTCTTCTTTATAGAGCTACTTGATTTTCAAGACCGCAAATCAAACATGCTCTGGCAAAAGGCAGCATAGAGCGCTTTGGCCTATCCACAAGACAATCGGCTTCCGCTTTGGGACATGGAGGGACACCGGGCACATAACTGCTGACTATTCGTATTGGCAATCTGCACCTGCAACCGTCTGGTTGTATACCCATCTAGTTGTTTCGCCGACCCTGTTGGCAGCGAATTCATTGTCTAACTAAAAACTGGTATAGTTTAACAACGATGCCAAACAAACTATGGCTACTGTTTCTGCTGTGTATTCACTGCGGACGGATCGGTTTTGACGTCACCGATTCACCAACTCCCAACAACAATTGTACGAGCGATCAAGACTGCGCAGGTGGACGGTGCGATCTAAGTCAAGATCCTCCGGTATGCTTACAGCTAGCGAGCTGTGGGAACGGGAGTCTTGATGCCAATGAAGGCTGCGATGACGGCAATCTAGAAAATAGCGATGGTTGCAACTCAGCTTGTGCCCTTGAAACAGGACAAGCATGCAGCCAGGATCAAGATTGCGCAACGGGGCAGTGTGACACCAGCACAGGACAGTGTGTTGATAGCCAAAATTGCCAAGGCTGCAGTGTCAACGGAACATGCTTCAGCGCAAATGAAGCCCACCCTACCAATTCATGCTTGCTATGTGATCCAAGTGCATCAACAAGCGATTGGCAAAATGCAACTGCTGGCACGCCCTGCTCTGGAGGAGGCCTCTGCGATGGAAATGGCGTTTGCAATGCACTTAGTACGAGTTCGTTAGCAAACGGATTTTTAAACGACAATGACCTTTTTGGGAATGATATTTCATTTTTTCAAGATACGATGGTTGTTGGAGCCCCGAGCCAATCTTTTGTTTCAAACACAGGCAAGGCCTTTCTCTACCAAAGACTGGCTAATGGCAATTGGTCGATGTTGGACGCTAACCCACTAGCAGGCGGCATGCAATTTCTTGAAGCAAGCGATGGCATCAATACCGACTTGTTTGGGCAAAGCGTTTCTATTTCTGGAAACTATGTTGCGGTCGGTGCGCTCTTTGCTACCACTTCAGTCGGTTCAGACCGAGGAGCCGTATATGTTTATGAAAAAGATTCCAACAATGTCTGGTCGGAAGCTATCAAACTAGAAAGCCCTCGACCTTCAACAGCTCAGTTCGATAACTTTGGTAGCGAAGTTATGATCGACGGTGATCGCTTGTTTGTAAGTGAACCGTGGCCGCAAGGTTTTGTGCATTATTATGAACGTACCGCTGGCACATGGACTTTTAAGCAATCCCTACAACCTAACGAAATAAATAACAATGATCGCTTCGGTTTCTCATTTGCTGTAGACGGAGACTTGCTTTTGGTCGCTTCTCCAGCGTTTTCAGGTGGTGGAGACATTGGAATCGTATACCTTTATACATTCTCCAACGGAAATTGGACTGGCGAGCAAGAACTGGATCGAGGCAGTGTGTCCGGAGACTATTTTGGAATCTCTGTTGCCTTAGAGGGACAAACCGCTGTTGTGGGCGCTTGCCAATCCGATGGGAGCAGCCACGTGGGTCCGGGTTATGTGAAAGTGTATAATCTAGAAAACGGTATCATCGAGGTAGCAACACTTAGCAGAGGAGCTCAAGCCGTCATCGGTGATGGTTTTGGTTTTAGCGTTGATATTAGGAATGGTCTTATCGCCGTTGGTAGTGTGTTTGAAGACACTGCTGGCTTTTCTGACGCTGGGGCAGCTTATATGTTTCAACCATTTCAACCGAACAACTACTCACTAAGCCACATTTTTCTGTCACCAGACGCAAGTGATAACGATGCTTTTGGTTTTGCGTGCAACCTAGCAGGTGATCAGAGTGTATTTTGCAGCGCCATCTACGAATCAAGCATTGGAATAAACCAAGGCCGCGTCTATCAGTTTGGCTACTAAAGTTTTACTTGCTTTTGTTTAAAGAAAACTTTCCGCGTTTTTTCCGGATAAAGCTCACGAGTCCCAAAAGTGCCAGAGAATAAAACCCAGATCCTGGAAACGAGTCAATCGATGGATCTGCTACGCCACAGCCCGTCACTCCGCCGCCGCCTCTAAGCTCGACATTGCCCGGAGCATTGTTGTCTTGTGTTGGGTCGGTGCCGTCTTGGACTTCTTGTTCGTCAAGAACACCGTCATCATCGGTGTCATTGTCCTGAGCATCGGACTGCCAATAGGCTTCTTCACAGTTAGTCAGTCCGTCGCCATCATCATCGAGCACTGTTTGGCCATCAAGACGCATACGGTCCATCATGGCCTCGGTCCAGTGGCGCTCTTCCCCAGCGCCTTCCAAACACACCAGATCCCCATTTAGATGTGTTGCCTCACTTGAAGTCCCCATAACAACGCCAAGCTCGGTGTCCAAATCAATTCCGAGAAGCTCAAGATCAGCAAGATTGACGGCCCAATCGATAAAGAAGTCCCCATTGTCTCCAAAATTAGACGCTGTACTGCCTTGCGCTTGAACAGTCCGTGCATGAGTTGAAGTTTCATAGTCCAGCACTTCGCTATCGGCTGGATCATTGGGATCGTTATCCAAAGTCACCGTATCGTTGCGCTGAAGGACTATTTTTTGGGGATCGCGACTGCCATCCAACACAAGCAAGAGCTCATAGTCGCGGCGATTGCAATCGGTATCAAGCTCAACTCCCCACACTGCCGATTGAAACTTAGAAGCATCTTCACTAAGCGGGTTGGCATCAAGACGCATTCGAAAGAAAAGATGATTATCATCGACATGCCAAAACACAGCTGGGCGATCCGGGCGCCCGACAATGTCTTCATGATCAATGAATGACGTAGTGTCAGCAAGGGTATCGGTGGCAGCTTGCTCTTGGCACATAAAAGCATCCCACTGCGTGTCGCTAGGCCAACTTTGGGCAAACACAAAGGTAGCAGATCCCAAGTTTAGACACATTACAATACCAAGAATTATTAGTGTTCTTTGCTTATTCATCGCTTACCCCAGCGTACATGAAACTCGACTCTGCGATTCTCTGCACGACCTTGCTGTGTTTGATTGCTAGCTATTGGCTTGCGCTCGCCATAACCTTTGGATTGAATTCGTGAAGCATCAATATCGCCCTCTTCAACCAAATAGCGCTTCACGGTATCGGCTCGTTTTTGTGAGAGCTTTAGATTGTGATCGGCGCGGCCTACCGAGTCTGCATGGCCTTCGACTCGCATCGTCATCTCAGGATTAGCCTTCATGATGTTTGCGATTTCATCCATCATGTCACGGCTTCGCTCTTGTACGTTGTCACTGTTGGACGTGAAGTACACTGGCTGGAATGTGACAATCCGCCCACCTTCGAGTTTGACGTAGTCAGGACATCCGTCTTCATCGAGAAAACCATTTTTGGATTCCGGGGCCATCGGACATTCATCATCGCCATCCAAAAAGCCGTCTTGATCGTTGTCCAGATCAGGACACCCGTCCCAGTCTTGAAAGCCGTCCTCGTCTTCCGCTTCATCGGGACATTTGTCGTCTTCATTGCGAATGCCGTCACCATCCCGATCCTCTGGGCTCTTACGCGGCCTGGTCTGCTCCGGAGCATAGGCAATGCCCAGACCAATGCGAATATCGGGTGAGCCAACGCCTGTGCTAAGCGCGCTACCCGCGAAGCCAGTCATCCTCCAGTTCTCGGCGAACTGTTGCTCGACACCACCACGCACCTCCAGCGGGGTGACTCCAGCACCTAAAAAATCACGGGTTGCGGTATTCATGCCCACTTCAGCAAGAAGACCCGTATGGCCCTCTGAGCCCAAGGCATAGCGAAGAGCGAAGCGTCCACCAAGCTCGCTACCCGCAGTGTAATCAAGCACATCAACATCTTTGCGATAGAGAAACGATGCGTTAATAAGAATCTGCAAAGCTCCAATATGTTGAGAAAAGGCCAGAGTTGGTTTCACTCCAAAGCCAAACGCTAAAGTGTCATCGTTTGAAGAAGTTGGCAGCATGATCGGAAGATAGATAGCAAGCGCACTGAAGTAGCCCAGCTGGAAACGGTAGGCCAAATGAAGCCTCAGATCCCCGAGGGCAGCGCCTGTTTGATTCGCAAGGCCTGCCGCAACCGCAGCGCCTGGTTCATCCGTGCGGAGCAAACCCACTGGCATCGCCAAGCCAAACTGCAAGCCTTTCCATAAAGTCATGCTCGCAACCAGATCAAAAGCTAACGTATGCTCGAGCACGCTTTGTTCATTGTCGGCTGCATCACGGATCACCACCGGATTGAGCATGTAGTTGGCCCACAGCGCTAGGTATGGATCAAGCTCCGGCCGCTCGTCCGCGCCCCGTGTGCCCAACACGCCATCAGGCGAATCCGCCGGCTCGAAACGCTGGCCGCCCAAACGCTGTGCCTCGGCCCCCATCGTTCCAGCACTAAATACCAAAACGAATGCCGCAACAAACAGAAGCGTTGCTCGAAAGCTCGCTAGGGTTCCTAAAAAACTGCCAAGTAATCCACCATGAACCAGCATGTTGGTTATCTCCTCTTGCAACGCGTCGCGGATAAATCCGGGAAGTGCCGTATGGTAGACCCGCTCATTCACTTGGCGCAAGTCTATGGACTAGTGCTTGCGCCGCGCCAGCTCGCGCTCGACATAAGCCTTGAAATTTCAGGTGACTGCCAGAGAACATTATGCAAGAGTCTGCTCACTATGAAACAGTATTGGTTACTTAATCCCGGGCCCGTCAATACCTCCGAGACTGTAAAGCAAGCATCGATCTCAGTGGATCTTTGCCACCGCGAGCCAGAATACGCAGAGCTTATGCAAGCGATTCGCACAAAGCTGCTCGAGGTAGCTGGTCTGAAACAAGGCGAACACCACGTTGCTCTAATCGCTGGCTCAGGAACCGCCGCTGTTGAACTTGGCCTTGTTTCCATCGTCCGGCCCGGGAAAAAACTACTCACAGTAAAAAACGGTGTTTACGGCGATCGCATGGCCAACATGGCTGCACGCTCAGGCATAGACTGCGTTTCAGTCGAAGTGCCTTGGGGAGAACTTCCAGACCTGAAAAAGATTGAAACACTCCTTAAGAGCGATCCCGACATTGACGCCCTTAGCCTAGTGCACCATGAAACAACCACAGGCCTTATCAACCCAGTCGATGCCATCGGGCAATTATGTAAAGCGACCGACACACTTTTTTACCTCGACTCAGTTTCGGGTTTTGCCGGAGAAGAGCTCGATATCAAAGCAAGTCACATCGATTTCATGGCAGCCACAGCTAATAAATGCATTCATGGTCTGCCGGGCATGTCTTTTGTGATTGTTTCGGACAAGGGTCGCAAACATCTCGAACAGGTCCCTCCCCGTTCGGCCTATTTTGACTTGGGCAACTATCTCAAGACCCAAGACACTGGAAATGTGCCTTTTACACCATGTGTCCCTGGCGCATTATCACTCAATCAAGCTTTGGACGAGCTTGCTCAGAGTGGTGGTATTCAAGCACGCATAAAACTCTATAAAGAGCGCTCATCGTTTTTGCGAGGCGAGTTCAAGAAACTCGGCTTGCAGTTCTATATTGATGAAAACCTGCTTTCAAACAGTATTACCACTTATCATCTGCCCAAAGGCTTCAACTACGCAAAACTCCACGATGCTTTAAAAGAACAAGGTTTTGTGATTTACGCAGGCCAGGGAAAACTCGGCAGTGAAGTATTCCGCATTGCGAATATAGGTCATGTACCTATGTCTGCTTACGCCGATTTGGTCGACTGCATGCGACAGCTGCTGCGAGAGCAATAAAGCATGCTCACCATGTAGAGGTTTGCGGGTACAATCGCGATAAACCAGTAGCCCACGTAGGCCGCAGGAAACACGGCAATGAAAAGAGCAGCGATCACCATAAGCAAATGGTGATGGGTTGGGCCGAACCACTGCACGCGTCGAAAACAAAGATAGCCACCAGGACGACCAGGTCCGGTCGAACGCTCAAGCCAGGCAACGTAATTTACCCAGCTTCGGTAAATCATTTTCTCAAAAGGCGTTTTTGGATCATCTGCAAATTTATCCAGCGATTTATCGATTGAACCCTGCTTCAAACGTTGCTTCACATCATCGACCACCGCACTGTGCCAAACAAAAGTGGCCGCTGCAGGAATAAACAAAACAAACCAATGCCAAAAACCAAGTTCAACACCCAGCACGCGCAACTTGAGGCGACCAAGGTAGATTACCATACCAAGAAAAATGCTAAACACGGTGGCGCCATCCGCTAAACCATCAATGATTCTACCCTGCCAGCCTCCACTGTTTCGAAAACGAGACAGCTCACCGTCCACGCAATCAAACACCATCGCTGAAAAAAACAGCGCAGCGCCATACAAGGGCGCAGGCCATGGGAAGGCGTAACAAATACCAGCAGAAACACCGACCATGCCCGTAAAAAAGGTGACTTGATTGGCACTAAGCGAGGTGTGCTTGCCAAGAAAGCGTGCAATCTGCCGCCCGATGGGCCGACACAATACGGCATCTAGCCATTCATCTTTTACTGGAGCTTTCAGACCGGCCATACGCTACCCCTCACTAAGAATGGCTGGAGCAATCTCATTTCGGGCACGAGCCAAGTCTTGCTCAAAATCGATTTCAGTCCAAGGAAGATTGCCCACTGTCTCGAACTTTACTTCTGCCACATCGAAAAATGCATTGAGCGCGGTCTCGTACTCGAGATCTTCGCCCTGTTCTTTGATGGTGCGATCAATTGTTTGTTTGAGCAAGGACTGATCAGCCTTTGCTATCCTAAAAAACCCAATCGATTCGCCAACTTTATCAAAAGGTCCAATTGGACTGACACGTCTCGCAATCGCTGCAGCGCGATTGGCACGAATGCCGATCATCATCTCTTCGCCAGTCTCGTCCGAGCGCTCATCGATAAGAACACTGTTCGCATGACTGCTCTTGGCGAGTGTAGCGAGCACCTGTGGATGGTAAAATACATCAGCATCCATGGTGACGACATCTTCCGTTATCGCATCAAGTCCTTTGCGCAAAGATAAAATCGAGCCCTTGGTGTACTCATCGTTGCGAATAAGTTCGATACGCAGGGCGAGATCCAACGAAGCTACGGCGTCTTTGATTTTGTCTTCCTCATGACCAGTGACGATCACAGCTTTGGAAAACCCAAGATTGGCGTAGTTCGCTAGATGTCGCTCAAGCAGAGTTTGCCCTGCTACTTCAAGCAAACACTTAGGCATCGCCTTGGTGTAAGGACCAAGGCGTTTACCAACTCCTGCTGCAAGTAATAACGCCTGCATATCGATATCTAGCGGATGGTTGCCCAAGCGCGTTGATAGTCTTCGAAGCTATCGATCTCGGTCCAGCCTTTGTACACTTCAACCGCTTGAACTTGGCCGCCTTGGTCAATGACTTCTTGCAAAAGATCGGTAAGTTTTGCTTGCTGTACACTCTGAGCTTCGTGGAACTTGCCGGATGTTTTTTTACTCAAAGCGCTTTGCCATGCTTCGCGCAAAATTCGGCAACCTTGCTCTGATAGCATCATCATGCCGACAAACTCGCCACTGGCGTCCTTCGCACTGATGTCGGTTGCAATCTTGCGCACCACGCTAGGTTTCGATGCAGGCAAAAAGCGCACCGAATCACGCTCGACAGCCGGCGCATCAATCAATACAAAATCGCGGCCAGTGCTGCTTGCATCGGGACTAACCGAGCGGTCCACCGCAATCGTAATGTCCGCCGAAGATCGCAATAATTTCTCAAGCAAGGCCTGCTCGAATAAAACATCTCCGTAGCTTACAACCACACGCTTGTTCAGCTCTTTATCCGCCTTGAACAAACTCACAGCCTCGCCCGTGCTCTCGTATTCGTCGTTATCATAACTGCGGATGTTGGGCAGGTTGATCGCGTCTTTTTTGTAGCCACGGACTACAATCACGTCTTTGATATTGGCTGAGTTAAAGCCGTCAATTTGGCGCTCCAAAATCGTCTTGCCGCGGATATCAAGCATCGCGCGTGGCTTATCTTCGATAAGCGAGCCAAGCTCTTTTTCATAACCGGCATCAAGCACAATGCTGGATACGCCAGTACCACCAGAAGGCAGGTAGCTTGCTTCTTGCTCCTTCATCTCCTGCACGCCGATAATTTCATAAACAGCAGTGAGCGGTACCACCATGTCTTTTACGGCACCGGTTGAGCCAGCTTTACGCATGGTGTGCAAAGTCTCGCGCATGGCTTTGATCGAGCTACGAAGCGCATGGTTTGCGCAAATGATCATCTTGAAACCTGCTTCATGCAGTTCGCTCACTGTCGCCGAATCATAGGTTGTTGGCACGCAAACAAGTGGGGTTTTGCGATCCCAAGCCTTTGCAAAGTCTTTAACCTCAGTGGCCTCTTTGGACTTGGAGTGAATGAGCACCATGTCCGCTCCGGCATCCGCATAGGCCCGCGCACGCTTGAGTGCTTCTTCCATGCCCCAACCTGCAATCAAGGCCTCGGTGCGCGCGATCACCAAAAAGTCTTTGGATTTACGTGTTTCAAGCACCGCTTTAATCTTACCAACATGCTCTTCGATCGGAGCAAGTTCTCGTTTGACGCCTGCATAAAAAGAGCAGCGCTTAGGAAAAGAGTTATCCTCAATGCACACCGCTGAGACACCAGCAGCCTCGTAGTGTTTGACCATATGAATAACGTTGATGGCGTTGCCGTAACCGTTGTCGCAGTCGGCAACCACGGGAATCTCCGCGGCATCGACCATCTGACGCGCCAAAGCGATATTGTCGGCCATCGTAAGAATGTTTGCATCCGGAATGCCGTGAGTCGCCGAGATTTCAAAACCACTCGCCCAAATGCCTTCATAACCAGCTTCTTGCACCAGCTTGGCAGAAAGACCATTGTGTGCTCCGGCAATCACAATCGGTCCGGGACTATTTAACATTTCACGAAGACTCTTAGCTTGACTCATGACAACTCACTTTCGGCCGGCCGGCCGGCCTGTATAATAAACTCGCCGTATTCTGACACTAAATTTAGAAAAATGCCAAGCGCAAATCAGACATAAGCCCTAAGGCGAATTTTATAACGATTTTCGTGTCCACTTGTATAGCCAACTCCAAAACGTAGCTCGAGACGCCAAAAATAACCAATAAAATCAATGAATGTTCACAAAGCCAGCACAAATTTGCGAACGATTTCCAAAGCGACTCTTTTTACCAGAAACGATCAGCGGAAGATGCATGGCTAGCACCAAGACTACCTTGGGCATCATGGCCCACACTGTATTGAGTCAGGCCAGGAGTTAAGCTCGCCTGCCTGTCGAGCAGGCATTGCGTGCTACAATACAATAATCAAGGGAAGGATAGATAGCTTGCTAAAACCTAATTGTACCTTCTTATTACCCTTAGTTTCCGTCGTATTCTTTTTCAACATCGGGGCATGTTCTAAAAATGCAATTGATCTGCTTGGTAAAGCATGCCCTTGCGTAGCAGGTTTTGTGTGTGACGATACGCGCCAAGTCTGTGTTGATGCTGCGAGCCAGGAAGATGGCGGCCCAGACAATAACGGATCTGTCAACTCGTCTTCGGACGGAAGCTCCCCTCTTCCGCTCACCTTGTCTGTTGAACACGATGCAGAGGCCTTCGAACAATGCAAAATCGTTGAGTACGATGACACGAATGGCTACCCTTCCAAGGTTGTGACTCAACCCTTGGGTTACGATGCTTGCACCAATAATATCTATCCCAATGCCTCCTTGTGTAACACTTTTGAAGAAGGCAGCATCGACAGCCCTTGGATTCTTCCTCTATCAACAGGTGGATTTGGCCCTCGAATTAGCATTGGCACTATTGTTCCCTATCGCGGCACCTATTCCTTACGAACCCTCAATAACGACAGTAGTGTTGAAATGATTGCACGATACGAAACTACTGTTTTTGACGCCGCTCCCGAACGCCTCAACTTTCGCTTTTATTTTTACTCCTATGCTGCCACGGCCCAAGGGAGCTACCACTTCGCAAGACTAAGCTGGATGACCTCGAGCATCAGTCTTGGAGCAGATGAACAACACGTTCCTGTCCTGCGAGTTGGGCAAGATGGTGAGTACGTTGATGCTCGAGTCGATGAACTCGGGCTCACACTAGCATCAACAGATAGCTCCGATGCCATCGAACTGGACATTAACCCAAGCGACAAAACGATTATTTTTTGGCTCAACGGTGTTTGCGCTGATGCCTTCCGCTATGAACTTCTAAGTGAACCAAAAGACATCTCGCTTGAGCTTGGCCTATTCGAGCCGCGCAATCTTGACCCCGGACAAGCCCAGATTGTTTACTTTGATGACATTGTTATGCAAGATGGCCTTGTCGGGGAAATTAAAAAGCCAGTTATTGGGCCTCAATCCTCCAGCCCATAAGCTTCAAGATAAAACTAGAGCATTTTCCAATACAATTGAGCGAAATATCGCGCAGGACGGAGCGGCTGAGGCAAGGCGCGACAACAAGCCGTAGTGGTGCTACGGTGAGGAGGAGCAACGCGGCATCAGCCGCTCTGGGCAAGCGAGCATCGAATCAATTGTATCGGAACATGCTCTAAGCCCGTGAACCAAGCACGATGCCCTGTTCCATAAACTTGGCAAGGGTGTCGCAAAGTTTCTCGATGAAGCCTTGGCTGATCGATTCGTTTCGTTTCGCTAGTACTGAACGTACTGCGTCGGATGCCGGTTTTGATGCATCAGCCTGCCATGCTTGCAACAAATCCATCATGATCGGACTCAGCAACCAGGTATGCACTCGATGGGTTGTCATCGAACGGAAGACACAAAGCGAGCTAGGCTTTGCCTGCCTGTTGCCTGCATCTTTCTGATGCACTGGATAGTCCAATTGCAGAAACACACAAGTTGGGTTGAGCACAATAGCTTTTTCAAAGTCAAAACCAACGATGTCCCCTGACTCGTGTACCTCTACAAATGCTGCGTGCCATACAACTTGCTCGTACCGTATGAGGTCGCGAAGATACTTCGATTCGACCAACGCGTCTGAGGCCAGACTGAGCGTATAAGCCGCAAATTCAGAAGGCACATCGAGCAAAAAGGGGGTCTGCGGCGCACGCTCAGCAAGGAAATCCGAAAACAGTTTGTCAAAGCCAGCTTCGCCTATTTCGTTTTTGCTTCGAGGCGAAGCCGAGCCAATCATTTTACGCAAACGATGTCTGGCCATCCTGCGGTAAAGTTCCCAACCTTCTTTGGGACCAGCAAATTCAGCGATGGCATCCATAGGCAACTCGCGCTCAAAACACAAACGAAGAAAGTTGGTTTCGATGTGTTGCAAGGAAAGACTCATGGCTGCATCCGCAAGGGCTTTTCTTCGCTTTTTGGTAAGGTTGCACGCTGGTAGATAGCATGGAGACGACCAACCTCCGCTTCAAGCTCTTTAAAGTCCGGAAAGTTATCATCTCGTTCAAGCAGTACGGGTTTAGGTCCCATGCGTTTCATCGTATGCTCAAAGAGCGCATAGACATCTTCACAGATAGCTTCTGCATGCGTATCCACAATCGAGCCATTTTTTCTACGCCAATGGCCGGCCATATGCATATGCGCAACCCTCTGTGGCGGGATCTGATCGATGTACTGTCTTGGATCAAAGCGATGATTCTCACTGTTGACGTACACATTGTTTACATCAAGCAAAAGCAAGGCATCGCTCTTGTCGAGCACCTCCAGCAAAAATTCAATCTCTGGCATCGCCGGGGGAAGAATGTCTGCGTAGTAACTCACGTTCTCAATCGCGACGGGCAAACAAAGCGCATCTTGCAGCTCTTTGATGCGGCGAACGCTTACCTCAATAGCTTCTTTAGTAAAGGGCAACGGCAGCAAATCATGTAGATGCTGGCCAGCCACTTGGGTGAAGCATAAGTGCTCGCTGTGCCAGGGCACTTTAACGTTTTCGTTCAAAAAGCGGCGTAGCTTCTTTGTGTAATCCGGATCGAAGGCTTCAAGATTACCAAAACCGAGAGACAAACCATGGCTAAGAACTGGCCAATGCTCTTGAGCTTGCTCAAGCATGGCCTCAAAACGTCCGCCGCGTGCCAGATAATTTTCGGGGTGAACTTCAACGAAGCGCAGAGCCTTCGGCTTGTTAGCAAACAGGGCCTCGGCCAATGGATAGCGTAATCCTAAACCAATGCCGTTCAGCCGCTCGATCTGCGGTGCGTTCATAATCTCTTTAAAGCAATACATCCGTGCCTGCGCAAGGCAAGCACGGATGTATAAGTCCTTGACAATGCTTACTCAGCAGCTTCTTCGCCGCTTTCTTCAGCAGCACCACATGAAGCTTCTGAACCAGCTTCGCCTTCAGCACCCTCAGCAGCTGCGCCGCAGGAACCTTCAGCTGGAGCAGCTTCTTCAGCACCAGCGGTCTCTTCAGCAGCAGGCTCTTCGCTGCTGCCGCAACCAAATCCAGCGAAACCAAAAGCTGCAGTAGCCATAATGATCAGGTTCTTTTTAATGTCCATGTTGTTCTATCCTCCACAATAAACGATTTGCTAGCAACCGAGCGTTCCGCGTTTAGGCGAATCGCCAAACCTCATTTTGAGCACAAGATTGCCTGTTTCAAAAAAAGGTTTCGAGCAGACTAGACCGAAGGCAACCCAAACTGCAAGCGCACAAACACCATGGGCTTAATCCTAGACGAAGTACACATCTGGAGCAGACATGCCAAAGTTGGCAACAAAACACCTATAAAAAAGCCAAACATGGCAACTTTCTTTTAGTTTATCGCCAAAATAAAGCTGTTGATTTAATGGGCTTTTTGTGTTGCTCGCACTATGAAAAGCAGAATTTCATGGATGAAGCGGCGAGCAAACTTCAGCCAAAATTATTTTCGGGCGGCACGCAATCGTTCAATCATGCTGTCCCGACGGGGCGCACGTGTTGGCTCGGCTCGCTTCCATCCACCAAATTGTCGCTCAAGTAGCTCGGCGACGTGAAGACAAAGTCGATCTGCACCCCTCGGGCCGATCACCTGAACGGCAATGGGAAGTCCATCTTCGTCGCGGCAAATGGGAAGCACCGTGGATGGAAACTCCAGCACGTTGAAGATAGCTGTGTAGGCGATATCCAAGGGGTTGAGCACGGTAAAATTGTGAGGCGGTGCCGTTCTGCTATAGGCGGGATAAATTAAAATACCTCGCTCCCCTAGCAGCGTCTCCAAATCCTGTTTGAGACTTCGACCTTCCGTAGCCAGTTGTTTAATGGGCGCAAAACGCTCAGGAAGTTTTCGAAAGACCCTATCTAAAGCAGCCATACCAATAGCGTGCGGTGTATGATCGGAACGACCCACCATGATTTTAAAAACTTCCCGCAGAATTTCGAGCTCTTGTCCTTCGGCCAAAAGTTCGCCGTAACTGCCGTCCTGTGCCTCTCCAATCATCGATGTCCAAATCTCAAAAGATTTTTTCAAACGTGGCTCATCGAGCTCTTGGATTTGAGCTCCCTGCTCACGAAGCGCATTGACAGATTGCATCACCGCTTGTTGCACGCACTCCGAAACACGATAACGACCATTGTCCGTTGCAAAGAAGACCTTGAGCTCATCGCTTTTTGGCAGCTCATCACTTGAAAGTGGTAAAGCAACGTTATGTTGCGAATCGGCTATCACCCTCAAGACGGCAAGCAAATCCTGGCAACGACGAGCAATCGGACCACCCGTAAGGTAGTTGCTAATCTGCTCTGGCGCCGGAGGAAAATGGCCTTGGTTTGGAACGAGATTGCCTGTTGGTTTGTGGCCACATGCGCCACAAAAAGCCGCTGGTAGCCGAATGGAGCCTCCGATATCGGATGAAATAGCAAAGGGTGCTCCTCCTGCACCTACTATCGCCCCGTCGCCACCGCTTGAGCCGCCCGAGGTACGGGAGAGATCCCAAGGGTTGTTGGTTCGGCCATATAGACGGTTATCGCTCTCTGCCCACATCCCGCCTTCAGGCACGTTGGTGCCACCAAGCACAATAGCTCCCGCTGCACGCACTCGCTTGATGATTTCGGCATCGTCTTCAGAAATGCATTCTTTGCGGTGCACCATACCACCCGTTTGCGGCAGACCGCGCACAGCCCAAAACTCTTTGACAGTGCAGGGAACACCAAACAAAGCTTGTTTGGCCACATCAATTTCATCGTGCTGGAGTTTACGTTCCGCCGAATGCGCTTCTTGGAGCGCCAAATCAAAGCGTTCTGCAACAAGCGCATTGATATAGGGATTGATCTCTTGAATGCGTTCAATATGCGCCGTCGTCACTTCAACGGGCGAGAGTTTTTTTTGCCGAATTAGTTGGGCAAGTTCAACCACAGAAAGGTCAAGAATGGAACTCGAGGTACTGGCGCTCACTGTAGTAGAATAGCATTAAACCTTAGTTCGCCCCCTTTTTCGCTCCAACGTAGCTTTTCCACGCTCAGCGAAGGATTTGACCAAGTGCCCCATCTTCGGGTGCTCAGGTTCCAAATCAACCGGCAAACCACGTTCTTTTAGGGCCTCCGAGCAGATAGGACCCACCGAAAGCACGAGGAGATCATCGCAAAGCGCTTTTTTCATGGCCTCGGCTTCGCCAAGCTTCTCAGCAACCTGAAATAAGTGATCCACTTGCCGTGCACTCGTAAAAAGCACCGCATCGGCCTCTCGCTTGGCGATGGTTACAATAGCTTGCTCAAGCGGCTTGGTGTCTTCTGGAAGTTGCCAAGCATAGACTTGAATGACCTCAAGCAGAGCGCCCATGGCCTTGAGACCCGCGACAAGCTCAACATTTGAGCGCCCATACTCTTGAAGCACAACACGTCTATCTTGTAAGGAAATGTCGGATCGTTCGATGTCTTCCAAAAGTTCACGCCAGGTATTGGGTTCACGTGCAACAAGCGCGGGCTTGATGCCATATTCTTTTAGAACCGCTACCGGTTTAGGACCACGACAAAGCAAGGTGCACTGCTCTATTTTCCTCAGAATCGCGCCGCGATCCACGACAGAGCTCATCGCATCCACAAGCATACGCAAACCCACACCGGTGAGTAAGACTAGAACGTCCACCTCATCGTTTAGAAGCTTGGTTGCAAAGGCGTGAGCCTCGCTCTGGTCCGCGAGAGGAAGCTCTCTCATGGAGGGAGCTTCAAGGACCTCTGCCCCGCGCTTCCTGAGCAAGGTGGCCATATCGCCTTGCCGGCGCGATTCCAGACTTACAACTTTCAAGTCTTCGAGTTCTTTACCAGCCATAAAAAGGGGTTCTTTGCTTTCCTAAGAACTCTAACGCTTTACTGGAGCGGGAAATGGGATTCGAACCCACGACTTCAACCTTGGCAAGGTTGCACTCTACCACTGAGTTATTCCCGCATACAGAGCTGGAGCAATCTCCAGACAAGGCCGATCTGGTATTTCAGCTAGACAAAAGTGTCAAGCCCTTAGCGAAGCAAAAAATAGATTTAAAGCGATAAAACAACGCTTATTCGTAACGCACGCCTTCAGCAGGCGCAAGACGTGATGCCCAAAAGCTGGGGAGCAAGGTAGCGAGACTGCAAATGCTTAGCGCCACAACGGTAGTAAGCACGAATTCCGCCAAGCTAATGCGTACGGGTAAATGATCGACCAAATAGACTTTTGGATCCAAAGCGAACTTGTAGCGACTCAAGTAAGCGCACACACCGCCACCAAGTATCAGCCCCAAAAAGGTGCCGACGCCTCCGATCACGGCTCCTTGAAACCCAAACATCGCCATGATGTTTCGCTTCTTGGCACCCATGGCTTTGAGAATCGCTATCTCTTTTTTCTTCTCAAGCACGATCATGATCAAGGTTGCAATGACATTGAACGCGGCCACCAGAATAATGGTCGCAATAACTAAGCTAAGCGCTACTTTTTGAATCTCAAGCGCCGTGAAGAGATTGTGATTCAACTCACGCCAATCCATCGTGTGGTACGGACCTTCACCAAGTTTACGCTCAAGTTTACGCGCTACGTTGGGAGCGTTTTCAATATTGGATAAGCGGAGCTCGACACCCGTGACGGTATCGCCTTGATCAAAAAAGGCCTGCGACGCGTACAGGTCCACATACACAAGCCGGCTGTCATACTCTTGAAAGCCAGCTTTAAAAATACCCGTCACAATAAAATTCTGAGACTTCGGTGTACTTTGGCTAGGCGCCCACATGCTTACATCAAGACCGGTCACCGGAGAGTAGACACTAACTTGATCGCCAACTTCGATACCCAGATTCTCAGCGAGAGTCTGACCCACTATGACGCCGCCAAGCTTTGCTGAACCTTGTTCCTGCGTTTCAATCGCATCGGTCTCATCAAACAAAGCGTTTTCTTCATCGTCACTTAAACCGGGACCTAAGGCCGATGTCTTGTCCAAAGCCGCTTCCGCAGCATCAAGACTTGGAACCGAGACTGTAGGAACTCTATCTTGCTTAACGTTATCCTTTTTGCTCTTTGAACTAGCTGCTCTAAGCCCCTCTTTTTCACGCCGCACCTGATCTAAAATACTTTGGAACCCTTCATCGTCGTCTAACTGCTCAAACTCCACCGTGGCCATTGCCGGGGGTTTTGCGCCCGCTGCACGCAATCCTTTAAGACTGCCTTCGACAATCTGATCGGGCAGATCCAGAACCTTTTTAAGACGGCTGGGATCAACGCCCTTTACCAACACACCGGAAACACGATCACCCTTAGCAAGCATCATGTCGTCAATGCGAAATGGGGCAGCCCCAAGCACGCCAGGGATGGCTTCAGCATCCGCTATCACCTCACGGTACTCCTCAAAATCAAGGCCGTACTTAAGAACGAGGACATGTGCATTAACGCCGAGTACTTTGTTACGAAATTGCTCCTGAAAGCCAGAGGTAATCGACATCACCGTTAAAAGTGCAGCCACACCCAAAGCCACACCAGCGACAGCGACGAAAGTAATCACTGAAACGGTGGAACGCTTTTCAGACCGCAGATAACGCAGGCCAATATCAATGGCGTAGTGCATAGCAAAGGAGACTGCTACCATAGAGCCTATCGATGACCAAGGCCACGCCTAAATACTCGCTTGAAAAACTACGTTTGTTGCGTCAAGCCCAAGAAAAAGAAACTTATCGCCTCTGGGAATCTGCACAGGAGCACACGAGACAATGCCAGAGCATCTATCAAGATACTCGTGAAGAGTCTGAAAAGGTGGAATCCAAGCGACATGCACTCGAGGAGCAGATGGTTCAGCACAGTAGTGCACAGGACCTTCAAGAATCCGCTTTGTTCATACAAAAGCTTCTACGTCGATCACAAACCCTAAGCGAGCAGATAGCCAAACTTGCTGAACGACTAAAATGGGCCAAAAAAGAGGAAACTGAAGCGCAGCTTGTTTGGCAAGCCGCTCGAAGGGACAGAGAAGCAAGCGATAAACATTTTGAAAAGTGGCAAAAAGAGCGCAAACGAGACCTTTCCCATCGACAGGAGCTAGGCCAAGAAGAACACAACGACAGCCACCGCGCCTTTCAAAGCAGAAATGACAACAAAGGCAAGTAGCGTTAAGCTTGCATGCAATGACCGAACTACCAGAAGGTTATGATTTTAAAGGCGCCGTGTTTGATTTGGAAACCCCAAAAGACCGGCAAATCCTTTGCTTCGTTCTATCACAAGCTCTTTATGGAGAAGCCACAGGCGTCTATTGCGGCAAGTCTCTTTTCGGAGCTTACAGTCTCGAAGCCGCGCGTTTTTATACACGGCAAGCCAGGCAAGAATTGGGCCATTTGCAGATGTTCGCAGACATCTTTCGCGCACTTGAGCTTCAACCGCAAAAAGCACACTGGATCATTCGCCTGCTTTCCAGTCACAACAACTACTACCCGCTCAAGGTGCTCATGGAACACGCTATTGGTGAAGGGATGGTGCTTGATATTTTTAAAGATGTTCTTTTGCAGACCCTTCCAGATGCCGATCCCAGAGTGCTCGAGATAAAAAAGAAATTATTGGTTATTTGCCGCGAAGAAGCTGAGCACGTGGCTTGGGGTGAAAAAGAAAGCAAATTCATGCTCAAGAGACGCCCTTGGTTAGAAACCCCCTACTATGGGCTTGTCCAGATGCAGCTCATCGCCGTGCGCTGGCTGGCCAAGCGTATCAAACGCAAACTCGGAGGGCATCCTGTAGTCGATCAGCTACCTGACTTTATTCACCACGTTGAACAACGGATCCTTGCGCAGGGCAAAGCCATCGGCTTTGTCCCTGACACCCAGCCCAATTTGGCAAAACGACTGACTGCAATACTTTGGGGTTTGCTCCTCTACCTAAGGTCACAGTTTTCTCGTAGCGAATCCAAAATCGATAAAATCTACCGAAAAGAGCTCGGCTTCGAGAAGTAGTCCAACGCCTCCTTTGAGGAAACTTGCTGCGCCAGCAAAGGCCTTTTATGGTGCGAGCAGCATGAAGCCTTTGTCCCGTAGCTCCTCTATACTGCCATCACTGTCGTTTATTATTCTGTTCACCTGCAGTCAGCCTACGCGACAACACCACGCTGCGCATGCACAAGAAGCCAAAGCTTCATCTTCGAACTTTTTTGATCCAAGCACCATAAAGCTCACGCCAACTGATCCAGCCTTCCAGGCCAAGGCAATTCTACAAGCTGGAAATCCTCAAGCCGCCCTTGCTTACCTTGATAACCTGTCGCTTGAAAAATACGACAGCCTTAGTCAAGGCCGCATCTTGTGGCTTCGCGCCAAAGCAGCTACCCAAGTTAAGAACCACACATCAGCGAAGGAAGCTTTAGAGACGCTTGTTAATGGAGAGCATCCTCTTAAAGCATGGGCTGCGTTAGACCTGGCTGAGCTCATACTCAAAGACAATCCTCAACGCGCTGAATCGCTACTGGAAACAGCAAAACAAAGTTTGCCCGTAAGTTATCAGCTCCGAAGCATGCATGTACGAGCCCTTTTAGCATCAGGCCAACAAGATCAAGCCTTGATTGCTGCAAAAGACCTTCTGACGCGAATCGGCAATCACATCGGCGGCGCATCGTTTCTCCTTCCGCTCGCGGATGCGCTTAGCACAAGTGAAAAGGAAGAAGAGCGCGAACAAGCACTTATTTTCTACCAACGTATCGCAAGCCGCGCCCCTCTTAGCCTTGAAGGACAGCAAGCTGAGCAAAAAGCAAAGAATTTAGCCGGCACCCTCAGCACGGATCGAAAAGAAAAATACGAACCTTGGCCTGTGGATACCGCTTTTGAAAAAGCCAATGCTCTTTATCTCAATCATGCCTATGAACAAGCCGAAGTTTTATTCGAAGAATTGATCAAACAAAGCAGCGGAGCATTGCAATGCAAAGCAAGCTACCAGCTCGCAAAAAGTCAGCTGGCACGTAAAGCGCGCACGACAGCAGCTCCGCTCATGCTGCGAATCGCTGATCGATGCAAAAACTATGGGTATCGAGATCGCGCCTTGTTTAATGCGGCACAGGCTTACTCTAACCTGGACGATAACCGCAAAGCGCGTATCCTATACGCGAAACTTGAACGGGAGTTTCCCCAAAGCAACCTTGCTGACGATGCGCGATTTCGAAGCGCCCTGCTCTACCGCTCGGATAAGCAAGAAAATCGCGCACAGCAGCTTCTAAAGAGTCTTTCGCATCGCTACCCACAAGGTGACATGCGTGATGAAGCCATGTTCATGCTTGCCTGGCAGGCTTTCGAGCAAAAGCATTATAGAGAAGCTCTGCACTATTTTAACAAGTTACATGCTCAAAATAGCGAGCATCACACAGAAGGAATGCAAGGCCGTAGCACCTATTGGCTTGCACGAAGCTACGAGCTTTTGAAAAACAAAAAACAAGCTATCACATACTATGCTGATGTTTGCGAACAATGGCCCATGAGTTTTCATTGCCAGTGGTCGTTGCGCAGACTGAGTTATCTCAAGCCAAGTTACGCTGCGTCCATCAATCAATCCTTCAAAAAACAACCTGCTAAGGAAGCCCAGTTTACCTTTCAGGCAAGAATGAAGAGTCCTGAATTTCAAAGGGTACTGGAACTCTTTCGGGTAGGCGAATCATCTCTAGCGCAAAGAGAATTGCAGCACCAAGGTTACATGGATACGAGCAGTGACGAAGAGTCATTGTGGCTTTGTGTTGCGCTGTTTGAAGCAGCAGATGCCTATGCTTCGGCAATGCAACTGGTCCGAAAAAAACTTGATTCACTCTTTACAAAACCGCCGTCGGGGAAAAACTGGCCGCTCTGGCGTCTTAGCTATCCACTTGCCTTTAGTCCACTTATGGAAATGGAGGCAGCGAAACAAAAAGTCCCAGTGGACCTAGTGCGCAGTATTGCGCGCGAAGAGAGTAGTTTTGAGCCCAGCGTGGTGTCGGTATCTCGCGCTTACGGTTTGATTCAGCTCATTTCACCCACTGCAAAAACGCATGCCGAAGCCCTGGGACTGCCTTACACACCCAATGATCTGAAGACGCCGGAAATCAATTTACCTATTGGGATTCACTTTATCAAAAGCCTTCTTGATCGCTATCAAGATCAGGTGAGTGTTGTACCTGCCGCTTACAATGCCGGCGAAGGCGCTGTGGATCGCTGGCTCAAATCAGCACCGGACAATCAACAAAGCGACGAGTGGATTGAAAGCATCCCTTACAGTCAAAGCCGACGCTATAGTCGTAGAGTGTTGCAGAGCTATGGCATCTACCACTGGTTTCGCTACGGTGAATTCCCCAAGTTCGACATTCAACTTCCCTCAGCACCTTATAACTATAAGAATTCAATCACAGCCCCAAAACCATCCTAAAGACGAGAGTATGCGTCCACACAAAACAGACCGAATCATTCAAATTAACACTGCGCTACTTGCGTTGAGTCTTTTTCTGGTCATCTTGGGAAGCATCGGTTGTGGATCCGGTCGCGTAACTCATCCCGATGCATCGAGCTCTGACGATGGCAGCACAGATGCTTTGTTGGACAGCAACACTACAAATTTCTGCGCAAATTTCTCTACAAATGATTTATGCAACGCCGAAGAAAGCTGTTCATGGTGTGACTACACCAACACCTGTACTCCTACAGGGCAATGTTCAAACTGTGCTGCAAAGAGCACCGAAAGCGATTGCACAACCGCTGCAAACAACTCGTGTAAATGGTGCACCACAGCGCAACGGTGCGTTGATGAATTTCAGGCATGTGATTGTTCAATGTTTGTGACCAGCACGACATACGATGTAAACAATCCCAATGACGCGATCGCATCGTTTGTTGGTCTGGCTGGGGCTGATGCCAGGTGCCAAGAACACGCAGCTTCAGCGAGTCGCGCTGGCACTTGGAAAGCTATCATTTCAACATCTCAAATCGATGCAAAAAACCGTTTTTCTGCAACGCAAATGGGCAAGGTATTCAATGTTCAAAACGAACTCTTGGCCCACGACTATGATGACCTTTGGGACGGGGAAATCTTAACACCTGTTTTATATGACGAAAATAACCTCGCGAAAACAGGTGGAGGAGCATGGACCGGCTCTACGAGTCTAGGGGAAAAGTCCGCTGGAAACATGTGCGGTGACTGGGTTTCTTATGGCGGACCCGTCGTCATTGGACACGTCGGCACGACAGCATCTTGGCTGGTCTACAGCGGAAGTTTTCAATGCACCGGTGGCCGTGGTCTATACTGCATGAGCTGCAACTAAGGCTACCAAGTCCTTTGCCGAAGCGCTCTTGTATCGTGGCTGTAGACTACTTTAACTCTTCTTTGAGTTCTTTGATGAGTTTTTTAGCTTTGGACGAGAGCTTTGTTGGAACGTCTACTTTGACAATCACGATGTAGTCACCACGACTGTGCGCATCCAAACGCGCAATCCCCTTGTGCCGTTGCACGAGACTTTGTCCAGACTGCACACCCGCCGGGACTTTGACCGTCATGGGTTCATCTTCGAGCGTAGGTACCTCAACCTTTGTACCCAGAACAGCGTCGGGATAGTTGATGTGAAGCTCATGGATCAGATCGGCACCATCACGCATAAAACGCGGATCCTCTTCGATACTCACTGTGACGTAGAGATGTCCTGCCGGGCCTCCACCCATACCAGGCTGTCCACGTCCTGAAACGCGCAAGGTCTGGCCATCATCGATTCCAGCGGGGATACTGACGTTTACCGTTCGATCCATCCGAAGCTGACCACCACCGCTACACTCCGCACATACTTCAGTCGCCGTGAAACCCTGTCCGCGGCACTGCGGACAATTTTGCGCCATCATGAATGGTCCTCGAGCGTAAGTCACTTGCCCGCTTCCTTGACAGGTTGCGCAGTTTTGACGCTTGTCCTTTGGAGCGCCAGTCCCCTCACAGGCCTCGCAGGGCGCTCTAAATTGCAATTCGACATCTTTCTTCACACCGAAAGCAGCTTCTTTGAGCGTAAGTTTAACTTCGGTTTGCAGATCCGCGCCTCGCGTCACACCTCGCCGAGCGCCGCGCCTAGAAAAGCCACCAAACATCTCGCCAAAAAAATCACCGAAGATATCCTGCATATGCGCTGAAAGATCTTCCATGTTCACAGCACCGCCAAAACCTGAACCTTGCAGACCTTCGTGCCCGTAACGATCGTAGATCTCTCGTTTTTTGGTATCGCTTAGTATTTGGAACGCTTCGGTGCATGCCTTGAACTGTTCGGTAGTCTCCTCATTATCCGGATTCCGGTCGGGATGAAGCTCAAGCGCCTTTTTGCGATAGGCCTTTTTAATTTCCTCAGGACTAGCACTGGAAGAAAGTCCTAAAAGTTCATAATAATCGATTTTTACCATGGCGAGTCGGGGCAACCTAAGCTCTTATCCTCGAAGGTCAAGCCCGAGAACGCAGCTCCATCAAAAAATGCCAGAAAAACCAATCTTTTTGGCACTCTCTCCCCTATGACGCCGAAAAAAACGCCACTTTCAATCTACATTCACTTTCCATGGTGCGAGCGAAAGTGCCCTTATTGCGACTTTGCCACCCGCACCAGCCTCCGAGACGGCATACCTCAGCAGGCTTTTTCGGAGGCCATTGTAAGCGAGCTGCGTTGGCGAAGCGCAACGCTAAAAGACTACGAGCTTATCTCTATTTTTATCGGTGGTGGAACACCCTCATTGTGGCAGCCAGAACATGTTGCTCAGGTACTCAGCCAAATCAAGTGCAACCTAGACGTCACTAGCTCAAAGCTCGAAGTGACTCTCGAAGGCAATCCCAACTCACTGAGCGCTGAGGCCTTTGAGGCCTATCTGCAGGCCGGCATAAACCGTTTCTCAATTGGCGTACAATCGCTCGATGCGGAACAACTTCGCTTTTTGGGACGCTTGCATAATTCAGAGCAAGCCCTCAAGGTTGTCCAAGCAGCGCGAAAGCTAACCCGCCGAGTGAGCGCTGATTTAATTTTGGCGGTGGCAGGACAGACAGAGCAAAGTATCCAAAAGGATCTGCAGACCTTACTTAGTCTAGGTCTCGAACACCTTTCTGCCTATACGCTCACGATTGAACCCAATACAACCTTTGGTAGCATGCATCGTAAAGGCAAACTTGTTTTGGCACATGAAGACAGTTACGCAGAAATTTTTCTACGTACTCAAAAGACGCTCAAAGATGCTGGCTTTGAGCACTACGAAGTTTCCAACTACGCCAAAGCAGGACAACGCTCCATCCACAACGCCCACTACTGGCAAGGAGGAGAGTACCTTGGTCTAGGCCCGGCGGCCGTGGGCGCTCTTTTTCAAGACAACAAACGCAAGCGTCGCTATCGAAACCATCCCGATCCCGCACTTTACATGAAGCTCTGTCATTCAGCCAAGCTTGAGCAAGAGCGGGAAGAACTCGAGGCCAACGATCTGATCCGCGAAGGAATCATGCTGGGCTTGCGCACGCAAGAAGGCCTGGCTCTAGAGCCCTTGGAATCCAGCACCGGCCAATCGGTACTATTGGGACGTGAAGCAGCTGCGGAAAAACAGCTTGGGCGCGGAAACCTCTGCATCAGCGCAAGCCATTGGCGCATCCCCGATACGCGCTGGCTGCACCTTGATTCAATTATTACCGATCTTTTTTGAGATTTTTTACTTTGGAATACTGAATAACTAAGATGGAGTACGCTCACTCTATGATACAAGAAGACCATGCGGCTGATAGCTGACAACATCTCAAAACGCTTTGGCAGCACACCCGTTTTACGTGATTTGAGTTTCACACTCGAGCCGGGAACTTTAACGCTAATGCAAGGGGCCAACGGCTCCGGCAAAAGCACTTTATTGAAGATCTTGGCCTTGCTCAGCGCACCAAGCAGCGGGCAAGTGCGCTTTAGTGACGAGTACCGAGACCTAAGCAGCATTCGCAGACGTTTGGGATTTTTAGGGCACGAGCCCATGCTCTATCCAGATCTTAGCGGCCTAGAAAACTTATCTTATTTTGCCTCACTTTATGATGTCGAACAACGCGATCAACGAATCGAAGAACTAACGGTCGCACTCAAACTTGAAAACTTCATTCATAAAAGTGTGCGGACCTATTCTCGCGGACAAGCGCAGCGCATTGCATTAGCTCGCGCACTTGTGCACAGACCTGCCTTGCTCTTGCTTGATGAACCCAGCACAGGACTTGATAGCGAGAGCAGTTTAGCCTGCACGGATCTCATCCAGCAGCAGGTTGACGCAGGCACAACCGTCTTGCTCATTACTCACGATCTCAACTTTCTTGCAGAACATGCCCACGCCAAATTAGCTCTGCGACGGGGCACGGTAGTAAACGCATGAGCGCGATACGTAAAACATTGCAAATCGTTCGTAACGAACTGCGCATCGAGGCACGCAGCCAGGAGATATTAATCAGCACCACACTTTTCGCGGTGCTCATCGCCACTTTGGGCTCGCTTGCCTTTTACATCGACCGTCAAAACGCCACCAGCATCGCGCCGGGAATCCTTTGGCTCAGTATTGCCTTTAGCGGCGTGCTTGCCTTGTCCCGTAGCTGGCTGCGCGAACGTGAAATGTCCGTTATCGACGGGCTACTGTGCGCACCGATCACGCCAAACAACTTATACTTTGGAAAATTTATCGCGGTGCTTATTTTCATGTTTTTGGTTGAGACAGTTGTGGCAATAATTGTGGTCGTTTTCTGCCACTTAAGTCATTTTTTATCCGTAAACATTGCCACAAATGTCATCTCGCTGGCATCCCTTCTCTTCGTCGGAACCGTGGGATTTATTGCAACAGGAACCTTGTTTGCCGCCATGTCTGTCCGCTCGCGCAGCCGTGAACTCAACCTAAGCATTGTGCTGTTTCCATTATGTGCTCCCGCTCTGCTAGCAGCCGTGGTAGCCACGCGTGAGTTTTTCTCCGGCGCTGAGCTATCCACCATCTTGTCTTGGCTTCGCATCTTGCTTGCCTTTGATCTCATGGCGCTGGTGATCTGCCCTTGGCTCTTTTCTCTGCTCATGAACGACGGTGTCCAGATCCGACCCCAGTAATCATGTGAAAGAGTACGGTTGACCCCACCAAGCGCTCCGCCGCTCAACGGCAACTCAGATCCAGGCTCCGATATTCATGTAACTCCGTTCTATATCGCTTAGTCAGCCTACCTAGGTGACCTGAACAACTGGCACGTTATTTGCTCACATTTACGGGGAAATGAGCCAATACACACCAAGCACAGTAGGCCTACTTGGAGCGATTAACCTTTGTCTTTGGGCTTGCACTGGTATAATTGAGCAACAAGACTCGTTGCCCACACAAAACGGTCTGCCTCCAAGCACCATTCCGGCCGATCCAGGCAATCGGGGCGAACCACCGATAACCGAGCAAGAATGCTTGGATCAAGCCGAGACCCTATCTGATGCGGCCGATTGCCGCGGATTACTCCTCGGCACCTCACTAGATCTAGTGCAGGGTGAGCCAGAATACGACGCGATAGTCGACCGGGAATTCAATACAATTACTCCTGGAAACTATTTGAAATGGGGACCTCTTCAACCCATCCGGGGAGAGTGGAATTTTACTAACGCAGACCAGTGTATTGAGCGAGCGCAAGCAAGAGCCGGATCACCTCAATATGTCAAAGGACATACTTTAGTTTGGTATTATCAACTACCTGGTTGGGTAGACAACTCGCTTACTTCAAACGAGCTAAGTACGGCCTTACATCAGCACATACAAACAACGGTCACTCGTTACAAAGGCAAGGTCAGTAGCTGGGATGTGGTTAACGAAGCCATGGGTTTCGGAACATGCCCGAACCAGTGTGAAGGGCAGTGCTTTAGCGGGATTTGCTACCGCGACACAATTTTTTCAAGAAAACTCGGACCCGACTATATTGCGCAAGCTTTTCGCTGGGCTCACGAAGCCGATCCGTCGGCTGTTTTAATCTACAATGAGATCCTAAACGCTCACGCTACAGTTGCTGGAGTAGAAAGAAACACCTTTTTGCTCATGAAAAAATTGTTAGCTGAGAATGTTCCTGTACACGGGGTTGGCTTGCAAACACATATCAACGCCCATAATGCACCGCGCACACAAGACATGCGCAATACCATCCGCAGATTCACGTCCCTGGGTCTAAAAGTGAATATTTCAGAAATTGACGTCGGCATTCGTTATCTCTCAGGTTCTCAAGGTGAAAAACTTAACACTCAACGTGCGGTTTACTACGAAATGACGCGTGCGTGTTTGGCTGAACCAGGTTGCTATGCTTTCTCGCTTTGGGGATTCACCGACAAACACTCATGGATAGACAGCTTTTACGGCCCTGACGATCCACTTATCTTCGATGAGAGCTACCAAAAAAAACCTGCCTATGACGGCATCATGCGCGCTCTAAAAAACAAGCCGCTAAGCACAAACTACCCTGACCGCATCGCCAACGGTGGTTTCGAAACAGAACTTAGCGGCGAATGGTCCGCTTGGAATGGCGCTTCAATCCAGCGATCCCAAATAACAAGCTCCAAAGGAAGCTGGAGTCTTAAATGTAGACCTGGCACACCAGGCAACTGGCAGTGTCCGGCACAATTTATTAATACAGCAACGCTGCCGAATCAACGCTATTACCGTTTGCGAGCCGACCTGCGTTGTGCCCAAGGCGAAGCAAATTCTGAGGCTTCACTGCAGTTGTACTTCAAAGACGATGACGGGGTACACTTCATAACGGCCAGCAGAAAAACCATCAGCGACCAAAGCTGGACTACTCTGGATGGAAGAATCTTCCTTAGCGCAAAAGGCGCGATTACTGAAGCGGCTATCTATGCCGGCCCGGGCGGGGACATAACTCTTTTCGCTGACGAAATCTCACTCACGCAATACTAACAATGTACTCGCAAGTGGATGCATCACACGCTTGGCTGATCCGCGCTTAGAACTGCTCGGCCAAGTACCGTTCTTTGCCGATTTCTTTAATGATATGAAGCTGTGCTTCAATCCAATCGAGGCCCTGCTCTTCATCTTTGAGAATTGTTTCCAATAGCTCACGCGTGCCATTGTCGCCCTTGTCTCGACAAAGCTTGATGCCTTCGTTGAGTCTGACGACGGCGTCCTGTTCCAGTTTCAAATCAGCCTCATGTTGTTCAGGAACCGTCTCGCCTACTCGGACCGGGGCAAGCCGTTGCATGTTCGGAACGCCTTCCAGATACAAAATACGCTCGATGATTGCATCCGCATGCTTCATCTCGTCGATCGATTCGTGCTTTTTCTGTTCCGCAAGCTTTGTGTAGCCCCAATTTGCGCACATTTTAGCGTGAATAAAATACTGATTAATTGCAGTTAACTCAGAGGTAAGCACCTCGTTAAGCAGCTCAATTATCTTCGGATCACCCTTCACTTTACACCTCGTTTGCCAGATCCCTTTTACATCGATCCATGGCTTGAAACCCTTGTACACCACCTGCTCTTCATTAAAACAAGGCAATTTGAGTCAATTTACGAGAGTTTTCTGTTGTCCCGGATTTCGAGGCGCAGAGATACACTGGTTATTAGCCGATGTTCCTTTTTAGACGGAAAATTTCCTTGACACTGTGTAATTTAGTGTCATAATCCTAATGAAAGTCAATTTCAATATGATTGTCTGTCATTGCAAAGTCGTACGAGAAAACACTATACGCGAAGCGATTCGCAATGGGGCTCGTTCTCGCAAACTCGTTGCACGCCAATGCGGGGCAGGAAGCGCTTGCGGCGGATGCAGCAAATACATCACTGAACTCATCGACGAAGAAAATCGTTCATCGCAAGACAAGCCACGAAACGCTGCATAAAAAAGCGGAAGAATCCAAAGTGAACCCTTCCGCTTTTTAGCTTGTCTAAGTCTTATTTATTTTCAGCTGCAATCTTTTGCGCGCGCAAGTTTACATTCACTTCGATTTCATCGGAAACCTTTAGCTGCACAATAGTTGGCACTGAGACCTTATAGTCAGTCAGCTTTATCTTGAAGCTGCCTTGAATCATCAACACATCACCTTCCATGCCTGGGATCTTTTTCATTTCCTCAGTCAGTGGGACCCACCGTACGCTGGTGTCTGCAACAACTGGATGGCTTACGCCATGAAGAGTGAACACGCCGTGAACTTTGGCTTTGATCGATTTGTTTGGTTTAATCGCTTTTGCACCTGTGACTTTTTTAACCTCAAAGGTGGCCTTCGGATACTTCTTAGCATCGAGCCAACTATCCGAACGCAAATGTTCATCACGCAAATCGATACCAGTCTTAATCGATTTGACCTGAGCGGAAACCTTGCCCTTAACGGACGATAATTGTCCGGGATCTCCAATAATATGTCCGTTCACATGAGAGGTCACCCCAGTGATGGTTTCAAGCGGTGCATCCGAAACAAACTGGATACGGCTCCCTCCGTCATCTTTAATTGTAAACTGCTGCTGCTCGGCCATCGCCAAACTGGGCAACACGATAAAAGAACAACAAACCAATAAAAACCGTATCATTCAGCCTCCCTACACAAGCTCTTTGCTAATAAACCTAGCGCCTGTCCTAACTCCTTAGGACACAACTATCAACTTTGGACGCCTCGCTACATAAAAGATTCAACCAAATCCAGCGTAATTGGACTTGCCCAATCCCGAGCCCCATCAAAACGCGCACGAATCACACCCTTCGGATCGATAATCCAGGTCTCTGGATACAAACGCGTTCCGTATTTGTCTTCGACAACTTTCTTCTTGGGATCAAAAAGCACTCGAAGCCGACTGTTGACGGGAAAAACACCTCTTACTGCCGACCAATTGGCATCCGTGCTTACCGATACAACCTCGATATCATCGCGTCCCTCGGCTATCTCTGCCAAAGTGACCAGTGAAGGCATCTCTTGCAGACAGGGCTGACAGGTGATGGTCCAAAAATTTAAAATCACTGCTTTGCCACGCTGATCGGACAAGCGCCAAAGTTTTCCATACTGATCGTGCAAAGCAAAGTCCGGCGCAACCCTGCTATCTCCAAGATAGTGCAACTCAGTGGACTCGCCCGCCTCGAACTTCGCAACTACTTCTTCGCCAAAAATAGCTTCAAGAGGAGTTTGCCTACGTCGCATCTCGCCATCGGCAAAAGACACCCCTAAAAGGCTAAAAAGCCCCAAGCCAAGGACAACACTCACCACGGAAGCCGCCCACAACGCATTTTGTCTTTTCATCACTCTCCTTTTTCCACAACCTCGCTCTACATACAAGTTTAGACTTTGACTGTTTGGACCGCTGCACAGCAGCGCTCCAAAGAGGGGAGACACGCGTCTCCCCTCCCAAGGGCGCTTCGCGCCTTGGCTCCCTCCCCTGCGGGGCTCGCGTTGCTCGCGGGGGTGGCTGCTGGCTAATTTTAAAATTGGTTAAGTTTTTTGGCTTTGACTGTTTGGACCGCTGCACAGCAGCGCTCCAAAGAGGGGAGACACGCGTCTCCCCTCCCAAGGGCGCTTCGCGCCTTGGCTCCCTCCCCTGCGGCTCGCGTTGCTCGCGGGGTGGTTGCTGGCTAGCTGTTTTTGGAATTGTTTCTCGAGGAAAAAGCTTGTGAGCCTTTCAGGTTCTTAGGAGCGATAGGCCCTGAAGAAGGGTTCCGATCCCGAGCGTCTGCATGTGGCGCACAACAGTCTAACAGGAGTAAACAACATTTATGCCTTCCGCAGTGGGTAGTCTTGAAGGCTCCGGATCAGGACCCTCCTTCAGGGCCAACCCTTCAAACGCCAAGACATTGACAAGTGCATGAAGAGCCCTACACTGCGGCCCGGAGGTTTTAGACATGACATATCCTGACACACTTATCGATAAACGCACCGTTCAACGCTACCTGGAGAATGGCAAAGTGGATCGAACGAAATTTCAGGACTATCTTCAGAGCCTTCCTGATACGGCACAGAACATGGAAGTCATGGAGTGCATTCAAGACCCAGAAGCTAGCGAGGAAATTAGTTCCGAAGGAGAATAACTCGATATGGCAGGAAATGATGCGGACAACGAAGGCTTCACCGTTACAGATAAACGCGTAAGCGCTGAGTCAGAGAATGAGCAAGATGCCGCAAGTGAACCAGCCGCTGGAACTGGACGGCAGAGTTTGCCTCCTATCGATTTTATGACCTTCATTTTGTCGCTGAGCACCTCGGCCCTTGTCGAACTTGGACACGACACAGCACCAGACAGTAAAGATTCGGCCGAACCGAACCTCGGAATGGCACGTCAAACCATTGACTTGCTAGCTTTGCTGCAAACCAAGACCAAAGGCAATCTTAGCGGTGAAGAGGAACGGTTTTTAGATCACATCTTAACCGAGCTACGTATGCGCTACGTTGCTAAATCCAAATCCGTGGCCTCAAAATAACACAAGAGCTGCTAAACGAATTAACGTACTAACAACTTGCGTGAATCATGGGGAAAAGATCGTTCGCCTTCATCGGCCGCGAGAGATAAAAGCCCTGAGCCACGTCGCAATTGAGACGTTTTAGAATCTCAAGCTGACGACCATTTTCTACCCCTTCGGCCACCGCCACCAAATCAAGTCGATGCGCTAAACCTATCACCGACGCAACAATCGCTTCAGCCGTATCATCTTCACCCAAATCAGCCACAAAACTTCGGTCGATTTTTAGAATGTCCACAGGTAAGTGCCGCAAATAGGCCAGTGATGAATAACCGACGCCAAAGTCATCAAGTGCAACTTTAATGCCTTGCCTTCTAAGTTGCCTTAGCGCTTTTACTGCTGCGTCAGAATCTTGAATAAGCGATGACTCAGTCACCTCAATGCCAAGGTCATTATCAAACATCTCATGCAAGCGTTCCATGTGCCTCAGCCAACGCGGATCGGTAAGCTGTCTGGCCGAGACATTGATCCACATCGTGTACTCATGCGTTGAGTGACTGCGGCGCCATTCATAAAGTTGCCGTGAAGCTTCGTTGGTCACCCACTCCCCAAGCGCCAGAATCAGACCGGTCTCTTCGGCAATCGGAATGAAATCACATGCCGACATGACACCGCGTTGCGGTTGCTCCCAACGTAGCAGCGCCTCAAACGCCACCGTTTTTCCATCTCGCAACCGCACTTCAGGCTGGTAATGCAATTCCAGCTCGTTGTTAGTAATCGCAAGACTCAGCGCAGCAAGAGTGTCTAACCGGTTACGCACCGAGGTTCTAAAATGTTCCTCAAAAGTAATCACGTTGTCACGACCTGCTCGTTTTGCTTCATACATCGCAATATCCGCATCTCGCAACAAATCTTCAGAAGTCGAGCGCCCATCGTCACAAACCAGGCCAATACTCGCTGAAACCGTAATAGTTGCCTGTTGCGCCTCTCCCAACAAAAAAGGTTCGGCGAAGGTCGAGCGTATACGGTCAACGACTTCGCTCGCCTGCTCTTTGTGGCTGAGACCTTCGCAAACAACAATAAACTCATCACCACCAAAACGGGCAACCGTCTCTTCGTTCCGAATGACTTGTTTCAGGCGCTCACTTACAACTTTGAGCAGACTATCACCTACCTCATGACCAAGACTGTCGTTCACAAGCTTGAATGAGTCCAAATCACAAAACAGCAATCCCACCATGGTGTTGTGGCGACGTGCTCTGGCCAAGGCGCAGGACAAGCGGTCATTTAGAAGAAGACGGTTGGGCAACCCTGTAAGCACATCGTGAAGAGCTTGGTGCTGCAGCGCCTCTTCGGCCGCTTTGCGTTTACTGATATCACGTGACGAAGTTTGAAGTTGGATAACCTTGCCGTCGTTATCAAAAATAGGTCGAGTCAAGGTTTCAAACCAAGTGTACTCGCCATTCTTTTTTCGAATGCGGTAGCTGACCGCTAAATGATGCACGCCTTGTAGCGCAGGGGTATGAACTTCAGTTCGAATGCGCTGCTTATCCTCTGGATGGAAAAGCTCATACGGATTCAGGCCAACCATTTCACTGGGCGTATAGCCAAGCAGCTCACGAACCGATGGGCTTACATAGGTGTAGCAGCCATCAGGTTCATGCAAACACACCATATCCGTTGTGTGCTCTGCCAATGCCCGAAAGCGTTGCTCGGATGCGCGCAACCGCACCCGCTCCGATCGAGAACGAGATACCGCTTTGCCCGAGTTCGGTGTATCGCTCGGATTATCTGCCACTACTGCCCCGCAACATTCAATCAACCTTAGCAGGCTTTTCCAAAGGCACCAGCCCGAAAAAACGCGACAAAAGCGCTGCCTTCAGCTCCTCTACCGCAATGGCTTTTCTCAATTCAAACGCGATCATTGCAAGAAATTAGGGATTTTTCAGGGTTTTTTGTCCCGCTACCCGCAACAAGCAGACTTTAGGGGCTGCCTGACGTGATAAGATCTGGTCCTACAGCCCAGAATAACCTAAAACAGTGAAACGGGCCATGTCGGATCACCATCGCGATCGTTATTTATCGAATATCCCTCCCACCGGACGGGCGCTTAGCCTCGAAGAGCAACAAGCAATGATGGCTGATATGCAAACCATCGTGAACAGCAGCTTTTTGTTCAAGTCACTCGACGATGAAGGGCGGGAAAAAATATTCCGTAGTGGTTACGTATGCAGTTTTCCGGAAGGTTTTGTCATCATGCGCCAAACAGAACCCGGCGACACCATGTACCTGGTTCTCAATGGAAAAGTCGTCGTTGAGACAGGAGGCGTAGGCGGCGGTAGCCTTACTCTAGCGCAACTTGGAAGAGGCGCTTGTTTCGGCGAAGTGGCCGTACTCACCGGTAAGCCGCGCACGGCAACAGTCAGCGCCTTGGAAGAAACCAGTTGCGTGGCCTTTGCTGCGCACCGCATCGATCGCGTTCTCAAAGAGTATCCCGAAATCCATCGACTCTTGCTCTCGTTGATTGAAAGCCGAGCAAAAGCCACTGTTGAAAAACTCATCGCCAGCACAGGCTCCGTTCCACCCCCTGCAAAGGATTCTTAGGGCAGCTTGATGCACATTCATTTTGTAGGCGTGGCCGGTACGGGCATGGGTCCTTTAGCAGGTTTGTTGCGCAGCCAAGGACATCGCATCACAGGCAGCGACACGGCTTTCTACCCTCCCATTGGGCCGGCGCTTGAAGCCTGGGACATCGAGATCTTGGAAGGCTACGACGAGCGCCACCTTGAGCCTGCAGCCGATCTCATTGTGGTGGGCAACGTCTGTCGCAAAGACAACCTGGAAGCTTCCGCAGCTCTAGAAAATGGACTGAATGTGATTTCAATGCCCGAAGCCATTGAAACGCTGATTTTACATAAGCGTCCAAGTTATGTGGTCAGTGGCACGCACGGCAAAACCACAACGACAGCACTGCTTGCTTTTTTACTGCAACGAAACAGTGTTGAGCCTGGCTATCTCATCGGTGGAGCACCGCTGAATTTTAAAACCAGTTTTTCTCTTGGCAATCCAACGCATCCCTTTGTGATCGAAGGGGATGAATACGACAGTGCGTTTTTTGAAAAGACACCAAAGTTTTGGCGATACCGACCCAGTGCAGCGATTCTCACCTCCATTGAATACGATCACATTGACATCTACCCAAGCCAAGAGCACTACGAGCAAGCTTTTGTTGAGTTTGTAAAGCGCATTCCCAAAGATGGTCTGCTAGTTGCAAATGCCGCCGATGCTGCCGTGTGCCGTATCGCAACACAGGCACCATGCAAAGTTATCTTTGTTGGTGTCGAAGAAACCGGAGCTTTCCATCACAAACCCAACTGGCGTATCCGAGCTGTCAGCGCCAGTAAACAGGGCCAGCATTTCAGTCTAGTCAATCCCGAGCAACGCACCATAAACGGAATATCCCCACTTTACGGCAAACATAATTTACTGAACACCTTATCGGCTTTCGCACTTTGCCGTCACCAGCATGATATCAAAGAAGAGAATCTGCTTGATGCAATGAGTGAATTCCGTGGCGTAAAACGTAGACAAGAAATGATAGCAGAGCACGCAGATATTCGTGTTTACGATGATTTTGCACACCACCCTACGGCAGTAAGCGAGACCCTATGGGCCATCCGCCACAAACATCCTGAAGGAAAACTTGTTGCGGTATTTGAACCACGAAGCGCAACGTCCTGCCGCAAACTCCATCAACATGTCTATCCCAAAGCATTTGCACTTGCTGATCGCGTACTCTTAGCCCCAGTCGGTCGCAAGAATATCGCACAGGAAGATCAACTCGACACCCAAGATATCGCCTTGCATATCGGAGAGCATGCAACCGCATGCAGTTCAATCGACGAAATCTTAAGTACCCTAGTCACCGAGCTAAAGCCCCACGATACCGTCGTGCTTATGTCCAACGGCAGCTTCGAGAAGCTAGGCCCGCGACTCAGCACTGCACTAAGCAAACGATAGAAATTTTAACTGAAAGCTGGATGCTTCCCAAGGAGGGTTCTGTTTCGGACCCTTCAAGACTACAAGCTGCGGACGGCCTAAAGCTTGAGTCATTCCCTCCCACGCTTCCCTACGCCACATGCAGACGCCCCGAAACAGAACCCTCCTCGGGGAGCTATCACTGTAAAACCATCACTTTCCTTCCACAATTTTCAAACGAATAGGGAGAACACATGACGAAACATTTTTGTGTGTAACAAGGCGCTAGCAACCAAAACTTCTTAGTGAAGAGTGCCAACGCCGATCACAACCTTGTTGACACAACAACGCAAACAGTCTTGCCTGCAAGGATGAGTCGGGCTGCGCTGGAGCGTCTGCATGTGGCGCATATTGGGAATAAAAGGTGTAAGCAAGCGATACGGCATCCGCAGCTAGTGGTCTTGAAGGCTCCAGCGCAGCCCGACTCATCCTTGCGATTATCTATTCAGATCGAATTGTTTTTAAACATCGAGGTTTTTGACGTTTAGGGCGTTGGTTTCGATGAACTCGCGTCGTGGTTCGACTTGATCGCCCATAAGCACGCTAAAAATCTCTTCCGTCTGAGCAGCATCATCAATACGGACTTGAAGCAACTGACGCGCCTCGGGATTCATCGTGGTATCCCAAAGTGTATCAGCATTCATCTCGCCCAAACCTTTGTAGCGTTGAATCTGAAGCCCCTTATGAGCGCGCTTATCAATCGCTTCCCAGCTTAGCGTGATATCCGAAAAGCTCTCGGCATTTTCTTTTTCTTTAGCAGCGCTATCACTAAGAGAATACGGAGCTTCGCCAAGCGTATCAAAAGCTCGTCTCAACTCATGAAGCTTTTTGAACTCGCCGGTCTGCAGAAAGTCGGGACTAAACACAGCCGTAGGATTGGAAACACCTGCGCGAGTGGTAAGAACCAAGGAGAAACCTTGCCCCAAGGCCCTGACTTCTGTTCCAACCGGAAGCAAATCCTCGCGATAGACACGAAGATCTTCGATGACGGCTTTTGCAGTCGCTTCTACTTTTTCCTGCGTCGAAAAATCATCCACACTACACTTGCCCGTACGCAATAAGCTTTCAACGAAACCTGAGTTGTGACGACGATCGATCTTGGAAAGCAAACTGCGCCAACGCTTCACGTCATCTAAAAAGCGACGCAGCGGCTCCCCGGTGAGCTGCACTTTGCCGCTAGCATCTTGAAGCAGCAAGCCATCGACCCCAGAATCAAGCAAAAACTTAGAGAGCGCTTCGTCGTCTTTAAGAAACAACTCTTTTTTCCCCTTCTTCACTTTGTAAAGAGGAGGCTGAGCAATATACAAATAGCCGGCTCTAATAATCTCAGGCATCTGACGATAAAAGAAGGTTAACAAGAGCGTGCGAATGTGCGAGCCATCAACGTCCGCATCGGTCATGATAATAACATGGTGGTAACGCAGCTTCGCAAGATCGAAGTTACCGCCACCATCAACACCGCAGCCTAAAGCTGTAATCAAAGTGCCAATCTCTGCGCTTGAAAGCATTTTTTCAAAACGCGCACGCTCCACGTTGAGAATCTTACCGCGCAAAGGAAGGATGGCTTGAAAACGTCGATCACGCCCTTGCTTAGCGCTACCGCCGGCGCTGTCTCCCTCAACGATGTAAAGTTCACTTTGAGCAGGATCGCGCTCTTGGCAATCCGCTAATTTGCCAGGCAGCGTGCTTGCATCAAGCACGCCTTTGCGCTGAACCATCTCACGAGCCTTGCGAGCCGCCTCGCGGGCACGTGCCGCAATCACACTTTTTTCGATGATGCGTTTGCCAAGCAAAGGGTTTTCTTCAAAGCTCTGCGCTAATTTTTCATTGATCACTTGTTCCACAATGCCTTTAACTTCACTGGAAACAAGTTTGCTTTTGGTTTGCGAATCAAAGCTTGGATCGGGATGCTTAATCGAAAGAACCGCCGTGAGCCCCTCGCGAACGTCTTCACCGCTCAATGGATTCTTCAGGTCTTTAAGTAGATTTTCACGACCACCATAACTATTTAGTGTTTTGGTTAAGGCAGCTCGCAATCCAGTCAGATGTGTTCCACCGTCTTTGTTGTGAACGTTGTTGGTGTAACAAAAAATCGCCTCGTTGAATGAGTCGTTCCACTGCAACGCTATTTCAACTTCAACACCATCGCGGGAATCTGAAAAATAAATGACGTCTTCGTGCAAAGGGGATTTCGATTTATTGAGTGTGGTAACAAACTCGCGTATGCCGCCTTCAAAGTGATAGTTTTGCGTTTTACTGGTGCGATCATCAACAAGCTCAACGGTAAGGCCAGCATTGAGAAAGGAAATCTCACGTAAACGGTTGTTAAGTGTATCGAAAGAAAACTCGGTATGCGTAAAGACTTCGGTATCAGGCTTGAAGGAAATCAGCGTACCGCTTTGCTCCGTTTCTCCTACCTGCTCAAGCCTGGTTTCAGGCACACCACGCACGTAACGTTGCTCCCAAATTTTACCATCGCGCCAAATACGAAGTTGCAGCCATTCGCTCACGGCATTGACGGCGCTGACGCCAACACCATGCAAGCCTGCAGAAACCTTGTAGCTGTCGTTATCGAACTTGCCACCGGCATGCAGGACCGTCATCACAACTTCCGCAGCACTGACGCCGCGCTGATGCATATCCACCGGAATGCCGCGCCCATCATCAATGACGGTCACCGAGCCATCGGTATGGATGTTTACCTTCAAGGTCTTGCAGTGGCCCGCTAGATGCTCATCGACCGCGTTATCAACAGCTTCCCAAACCAAGTGATGGAGCCCGGTGCCATCGTGCACATCGCCAATGTACATGCCAGGACGTTTACGGACAGCCTCAAGACCTTCGAGGACTTGAATACTGCCAGCTGCATAATCTGAATCGCGTTTAGGTTGTTCTTTTTTATCGGATTCGTGTGTTGATTCCATACTTCAAAAACTCGCTTGGACCCTATTTATTAAAGGTGCATGAGCATAGCCTCTGAGCCCCCAACTAGCAAGGGGTTAACGCGTATGAAAATGGCCAAAAAACGTCGTGGTTTCAGTATGTTAGTGGTTCTCTTTTCACGCTGAATCTTGCTGCTCTGTTTTGCAGTTTAGCTTGCGAATAAAAGGAGGGGCCTCATGCTCGAACAGTCCTCGCTTCGCTGCGGAACTGCGCGTGAGGACCCTCCTTTTATTCGCGACAAGACATCAAAGCGAGACATCATTGATACGCTTTAGCTTGACCCGTTCCCTAGCTGTCCAAGCGCTTGCTACAGGCATAGCGAGTTTCTGAGACAAGAGATATTTGCATTTTTAGATAAAGTAACGATCGATGTAAAAGTCTTTCTGAGCACATTGAGTGCCTTGATCTCTTAAGTCTTGAGGCAAAGCGTGGCATAGCCACCACGCGCAGTTCCGCAGCGAAGCGAGGACTGTTTGAGCATGGTGGCTATGCCACGCTTTGCCAGCTCAGTACAAAAAATCAGAGGTGCTTTACGGCTCTGTTCCTTGCGTGTAACCCAAGAGGCGGGCCACTACTTGGCTTTGGCCGCCAGCAAGTTTAAGCGTCATGCGTGAGTCAATTAGCACGGGCCCAACCTCCGGACAGTACACGGTATCAACCTGCCTTGAAGCATCTTCACTCTGTTCTTGAATGCGCACGCAGTCTTTAAACTCACCCGCTTTGGTGCTGACTTTCTCATCGGTGCTAAGCACGATTGCTTGACCCACCGGCGACTTCCAACGTGCATCTTTTTTGATGGGAGCCTTAAGAACCCAGGTGTCGTCATCACCTCGAGAAATGCCATCACGACCGGTCTGATACACCATCGCTTCGCTTCCACCCGTGCTCATTTCAACGCGCCCAGCTCGCACCGAAAGCACACGGCTAATCGCAAGGGTGTTGAGTCCTTCGCCGGTATCCACATCGTAACTCCACACGTAACCCTGCTTCATGGGAAAAAGAACACTTGGGCTTAGTCGATCGACCTGCGGCTCATGCGGTTGAGCGCCGCCACAACCCAAGCCAGCTATCATGAGCAAGCCAATGCCAAACATGGCGTTTTTTGTTTCAATTGTTGCCACTTCTTTCTCTTTTCTTGCCTTATTCATGCCACTTTTGTCATGTAACAATTAAGGGTTGGGTTGCAGCTTATCGGGCTGAGTTAGGAACTCGCGCGCCATCGCGTACTCATAAAAACTCACCATGTCGGTGGACAAAACACGTTTAAAAAGCACCTTGGCGCTCGCAACTTTGCCTTCGTGAAGCAGCCGGGTGCCTTCATAAAAATGCGCTTCGGTTTGCTCGCCTCGGCCATTCGCTTCAGCAAGCAGTTGTGCATAAGGCACCTTGCCAATACCGAACGAAGCAAGCCGACTCCACCAAGCATCGTTGTCAGCAAGCTTGTTCAACTCTTCGGTCACTTCACTTTGCACTTCTTCACCAGCACGCGCTGCAATCACTTGAACCCACAAAGCAAAATACACTTTCCATTCGGGCTCCAAACTCACCTGGGTAAGGGCCTGTCCAAAGACCTCATGCGCTAGCTCTACGCTCCCACCACTCGTTACTAAGTGAGCAAGGATCTGCTCGTACACATCACGCTCCGCGGCAGCGTATTCCATCGCCAAGCGGAAAAAATCAACGCTCTCCTTGCTGAGCCCCAAACGATCGGCAAGTACGCCCCGCCGGACATAGGCAGAGGCCAACTCGTTTTCATCCAAGGACCCAGAAGCATCATGCCAGAGCTCAGCAGCTTGCTTGTAACGCTGCTTGGATTCGGCTTCTCTTCCCAGCATACGATAAGCATCACCTAGACGTTCTAGGCTTTCGGCCTCCGCACGTAGCCGTCCACGCGGAAGTTTACGCGCCAAGTCAAGTGCAGTGCTGTATTGCTCAATCGCCTTTTCAAAAACGCCTCGATTCAAGGAAAGCAGCCCTAAACGCAACATCGCTGAAACATTCGGACTAGCTTTGTAGCTCATTAAAAAGCGCTTTTCAGCTTGCTCCGTATTGCCAGCGCTCATCTCAGCCGTGCCAACGGCAAAATGAAACTGGCTGGGATCAACCGGCGGCGGCAGTTTAGGCCAGCGCTGCATGCGTTCTTTGAGGATATGCTCCGCTTCTTTTGTGAGCGCGCGCGTCTCACTTGGATTGCTTTCGAATAAGCGAGCCTCGATTAATCGTTGCAAGACCTGCAATGCTTCATCGTAAACACCGCGCTCTTGGTTCGCGAGCCGGATGGCTTCAGCGTAGTTCGCGGTAGCATCGGCATATTCATTTTGCGTCGCAGCAATACGTGCCAAACAAAGCGCAAAACGAGCATCTTCTTCGTACTCTTGAATACCGTAGCGACACAGCCCTGTAGCAACATCGGGGCGCCCTACTTCACGCAGATAAAGACGTGCCAAGGTAAGCATGGCGTCGGGAGCCGAATCACTCTTGCCCATCGCGACATCAATTAAATAGAGCAGTTGTTTTTCTGCTTCGCTCGAGGTTTTGTAGCGCTTTAGAACATCGTAGGCTTTGTGGACTTCGCCTTCGGCCAAGAAAACGGCACTCAAATCCACGGGCGTACGACGCAAAACAAAGCGTGCAAGATTGAAGTCTTGAAAGCTAATTTGAGGTGCTTTTTTAGGGTTGTTTTTAAGGTTAGCCACCATGTCAGCCAATGCGTCGCGCCTTTGGAAATACAGTTTAATTAATTGACGTTGCACCCGAGGTGCTGGGGTAAGCCGAACATGCTCCTCCCATATCTCAAGCAGTCCTTGGTAGTGCTCGAAAATATCAAGCGAACTGCGGGCATCGCGTCCCCATGCGGCAACTTGACGGTAATGCTTTGCGTAACCCAAAGCAGGGTCGGGATTAAGCTTTGCTAAAATCCAAAGCGCCGAAAGCACACGCGCTTCATCACCGCGTGCCTCTCCTTCTTTGGCAACAAAACGCGCCACAGGGCCGAGTGCGGGCGATAGCGAAACTTCGGCTAGCTCTTCGGGCGAATAGAGATCAGTCATCAAGCCCAGCTGCTCGACCATGCCGTCGTAATTGTCGGCATCGATCAGCGCGGCTGTTTTATCTCCCAAATAGCCGATTAGGCGTGAACGCAGCGAAGGACGAAGCGTGTCACCCGCAGGCATGCGATGAAACGCACGTCGCGCCGCAAGAAAGCTTTCATGCGAAATGGGCTTTCCCGTCTGCAAAGGAATATGCGGCCGTCGCGATGGACCCGAAGCACATGCTCCAAAGACAAGCAGCTGTAGCAGCAGCATAGCGCTGCCAAGTTTAAGAAAAATTGAATGGTTTAAGGCTTTCATTACTTGCGAAGAGTGTAACAGGAAGTGATAGGACTTGCCGAGAAGCAAGCAGCAACATAGTTTCCCCGCATGCAAAAAGGACAATTGCGCTGGTGGCAGGCCGCGGCTCTGAGCCTATGTTTTCTATGTGTGGCCTTTTTAACCATGTTTTTTGCTGGTTTTTTGCAGGCAGAGTCGAATAGTGCCGCACAACACATCCCCATGGACAAGGTTACCCGCGATCCGCTGAACATTCTCTTCGCGCAGGCTGCCGGTGCTCTCGTCGCCGTAGGCCTCGGCCTACGCTGGCTTGGGAGCGACAAGCCAGCGGAATCGCTTGGTCTACAAAAAAACCCTCAAATTCATACACTTATCTTTGCGGTCTTGGCTGGCTTTTCATTGCAGTTTCCTTTAACGGAGTTGAGCAATGCCTTGCGCACCATCTTCCCCGTATCCATTGAAGAGCAGATCGCTGTGCAACGCATGCTAAATCCAAGCCATTGGCTAGGCGCCTTCGAAACCACCTTGGCCATCGTCCTTGTGGCGCCACTCAGCGAAGAGGTTTTGTTTCGGGGCATCATGATTCGTGGTCTAAACGCACGCTACGGCAAAGTGGTCGCGGTGATTCTCAGCGCTCTGCTCTTTGGTTTGGCGCATATGGGCATCATCGAATTGGTCTATGCCTCCATCGTTGGGATATTGCTTGGACTGCTGTATCTGTCCAAACAGAATCTATGGACGTGCATCACCTTGCACGCCAGCTTCAATGCAGCTCCACTGGTGCTGCCAAGTCGGCTGATCCCAATTGAGGGCTTCAATCTGGTCAGTGAAAACGTGCAGCACCTGCGACCCGATCTCTTTTCGGCAAGTGCACTGCTATTCGCGTTTAGTTTTTACTTTCTAATGAAGTAGCTACGATAAACCGTCATCACAAAAACCTGGAACAGCTCAGGCCTTAGCAAAAAGTACTGGCAATCCGTTTTCTTGCATTGCACAATAAGAAGAGTAGATCTAACTAGCGTTCACAATACGCACGAACTTAGTTCCAGGAGTGAATAATGAATTCAAATTCAATAAGGGCCACGATGGCCTGGGTGGTGTTGTGCATTCTTGTCCCATCCCTTGTTCATGCGCGATCGGTTGACGTCAACAAAGCCACTGTTTCCTTTCTCGCCACCGGTCCTATGGGCATGAAGATTAACGGCGTTACACATGCACTTCGCGTAAGCGAAGATGGCAAGACGCTACAGGTCGAAGTACACCTTACCAGTCTGAAAACCGGTATTGAACTACGCGACAAACACATGCGCGACAAATACCTGGAAGTTGGCAAGTATCCCATCGCTAAACTCGAAGTCCCCGTAAGTTCCATTCACGTGCCTTCCAAGCCAAGCAAAACACAGGGCAAAGTCTTTTTGCATGGCAAAACAAAAAGCGAATCCTTCAGCTACACTGTATCGCCAGATGGCAAACAAGTGCACGTGCACGGGGAACTAAAACTCAATATGAAAGACTTCGGCATTGAAGTACCAACGTACCTTGGCGTAACCGTAAAGCCTGAAGTCACAGTTCAGGTTGATTTCGATGCTAAATCCTAAAAAACTAACGCAGCTCGGGCTTTTCGTTGGGCTGCTGTTGTCCTTAACTTCTTTTTCCGGAAAAGCTCAAGCCTATTATTGGATGGTACGTCATGGCTACACCAATTGTGCCAACTGCCATGCTGACCCTTCTGGTGGAAGCTTACTGACCGCATACGGTCGCGCCCAAGGCGAGCTGCTGTTAAAAACCCACTACAGCGACAAAGACGCGGAAGACCCGGGTCCCGGCGGCGAACTTTTGTTCGGTTTGGTGGATTTCCCAAGCAGTGTGTTGGTTGGAGCAGAATTTCGCGGACTAGCTTACTCGGTTTTTCCCAAAAAAGGTTCGACAAAATCCGATGCTTTCTTAATGCAAAGCGATGCGTTAGCTCAAATCAGATTGGGACGATTTCGTGCCAACGCCAGTATAGGTTTCGCGCAAAGCGGCGCTTCAGGCGCAGCGATTACCAGTAATGGCGGCTCGAATCTGGTATCGCGTGCCCATTGGCTTGGTTTGGATCTCGGATCCGAGAATCAATTTCTGTTGCGCGCTGGACGATTTAATCTGCCTTTTGGTATTCGTTCAATTGAGCATACCACTTTTGTCCGCTCCATCACCCGCACAGACATCAACGCCGCGCAAAACCATGGTGTTGCTCTTTCTTACAACGATGAGCACTGGCGCACGGAATTGATGGCCTTGCTCGGGAACTTCCAAACGCGTCCCGATAAGTTTCGCGAGCGAGGCTACGCCGGCTACCTTGAATATGCCTGGACACCGACTTTAGCCACCGGGCTTACAAGCTTGACTGCATATTCCGCACTTGATGCACGGTATCAAACGTCTCTTTTGCGCCAAGCGCACGGTTTGTTCGTACGCTATGCGCCATGGCAGCCGCTGGTGCTCTCGGTCGAATCGGATTTGCTCATTGATGCGATTGGCGACAATCAAAGCACAGGATCAAAAAGCACAACGCAACTTGGCATTGCAAACCTCGTTCAAGCCGACTACGAACTCATCCAAGGGCTGCACTTTATCGGCATCGGAGAGCTTTATGCACCGTCATCTGGAGCCGGGCTAAGTTACAGCGCCTGGGGAGGCATCGATTGGTTCTTTTACTCGCACCTTGATCTGCGTGTAGACACTGTTTATCAATCGTACGTCATCGGCGCCGATCGCACGCATGCTGTATCCTTGGTCGCTCAACTGCACGGGTACTTATGAGAACATTATTTCATAGCAGCTTGTTACGACACATCGCATCTGTTGGGATCCTTGCAATCCTCGCGTGCTTCTGCGCCTTGCCCACGGCCATGGCAACACCGAACTTTCCTGGTGTGATTCAAAACGATCTGGATCTTCCTTACGAGCCCGAATGCGCACTGTGCCACGGACATGGTGAGGGCGGCGGCGATACAGCAAACACGCCCTTTGCTTTGACACTTAAAAGCCGGGGCATGGTGCCTTACAACACCTATTCTCTCACCTCAGCGCTCGACAGCATAGCGCAAGACGAAGTGGACACAGCTGGTGATGGCACACCTGACATTGAAGATTTGCAAGCAGGCTCCGATCCCAGCGTACCCCAAGACGGCGGAGAACTCCCCCCAAGCCCAGAGTTACCCGAATACGGATGCTCCGTGTCTCATCCACAAACACCTCTCCCCTCCGAGCTATTTTACACCCTACCACTCCTAGCCCTCCTCCTAATACGCCGCAAAAAAAGCCGCTAACCCTCCGACCGTATTACTCGAAAGACACAGACCTCCGAACTGGTCTAGACGCTAGATATTTTTGTCACGCCTGCAAAGAGGCGTAGGGTTCGCACGCGCAGCTCCGCAGCGAAGCGAGGACTGTTTGAGCATGTGGACCCTACGCCTCTCTACTTGGGGACATGCTACCACGGAATAAACAATATAAATTCAAGAAGTTAGAAACCCGATCGCGGAACCGTCTCCCTTGCTCAACGGTTCCGCGATCGGGTTTGTAAACACATGTAATTATTTCTGTATTTTGGACGAAGCATGTCCCCAAATTACCAAATTACCCAAATTAACGGGCGGCGCGGGCTAGGTCGCCGTTGCGAATTAGTTGGAGCACCGCATCGATATCATCTGCTAGGACTCGGTCGTTCACCATGACCGGCACCACACTACGAATTAAACGATGAACCTTGTGAAGGGCTTTGGATAAATCAGCCTTGCGTATATCGCAAGCTTGAGCCGCAACGAGCAACTCAATGGCAATGATAATCTCAGCCGTACTCACAGACCATGCAACTTGACGCGCCGCAAGCGATGACATGGAAACGTGATCTTCAGTGTTGTTGCAAGTCGGTACCGATTGAATGCCTGCAATTCCTGTACGAGCACGCAGTTCTGCGACAAGCGCAGCTGCCGTGTATTGAGCAATCATTAGACCGCTGTTAATGCCCGCTTCAGCATCGGGATGAATCAGAAAAGCAGGTAAGCCGTCGTTATGGTTGGGATCCAAAAGCCGAGCCGTACGACGCTCACTCATCACCGCCGCTGGAATAAGCGAAACCACAAGCGAGTCAAACGCCTGCGCTAGATGCTGACCGTCGACATTGGCAGCATTGCTGATCACCCAACCGTCCGCGGCAACCAGTGGGTTATCGACACTTGCGTTGAGCTCAACGCGCAAAACTCTGCCTGTATGACTTAGCGCGTCGCGAACTGATCCAAGCACATGATGTGTTGTGCGTGTTGAAAGCGGCTCACGCAAACGCGCGCTAGACGGCTGACTCATTCCTTCTTTTTCACTTCGAAAAGTCGGCGTAAACGACGCGCGCTAATTAGACTTCCAGCATGCGGCTTACCCCGCAATACGCGCTCGTCCAAAGAATCAAGCCTTGAGCCGAGCGCTGACATACTTAACGCAGCCGCTACCTCTGCATTTGCAACCAATCGTGCCGTGTCGTTCAGGGCAAGTGAGCCAATGCCTGTGCTTTGTGAAAGGCCATTGATTAGCGCAAAACCATCGCGACCTTGAAGGTCACACGCTGGGATCTTGGCGCGCTTTAGCGCCTCAGCGCCCGGCAAAAGCTCGTCATTGTACCAAGCTCGGCCTTCGCCCACAAGCACTAGCGCCACATGCGCAAGCGGCGCAAGATCGCTCGCGCCAACTGATCCTGCTTCAGGCACATAAGGAATCACGTATCGATTGAGCAACTGAACCAACGTCTCTACCACCTGTGGCCTAACCCCACTAAGGCCAACACAAAGCATATTTAATCGCGTAAGCATTTGCGCGCACTTGATCACTGGGCATAGCCGCACCAACGCCGGCTGCATGACTTCGTATCAAGTTAATCTGCGCCACTCTGTTCATGTCCGGCGTGATCGCATTTCGATCGAGCGCACCCACACCCGTGGTAAGTCCGTACAGTTTTTTGCCTTGGCTCATCACCGAACGAAGCGCTGACTCCGAGTCACGAACAGCTTGCATCGCTTCACTTGCGATCTCAACCTTTGCATCGCGGCGAGCAACGCGAGCTACTTCATCCACAGTAAGATTTGCTCCTGTGAGAACGACCGGTTCTGTGGATTTGCGAGTGCTCAAGTTTAACCTAAGGCATCTGGAAAACGTGGAGAAGTTTTAGGCCGAAATGAAAAACGCCAGAAGACTTCGCCGTATCCTGAAAATGCATAATGACCATTGTGGCCAAGAATCTGCTCGCGATGCCGTTTAAAATACGAACGAATCTGATACCAAGGCATGTGCGGAAACTCATGATGCACAACATGCAGATTGTTGTGCAGAAAAAGCATGGACCACGGCCATGCAGCATCGACAATCGCAGTACGTTCATTGAGCTGTTGCGCTGGTTGATGCTCGAGATAAGAGCGCAGCAACCCAAGGCCCGCGCCAGCGTAGACAAAACAAAGCAGATACAGCCAAAGCGGCATCGCGCAAACCACTAACACCCAATAAAGCACAAGCCCCGAGGCAATCAGATGCGCCGAGAAGATTCGCCACGCGCGCCGCTCAAAAGAAAGAAGTTTTGGGAGCTCCTGTTTGATCAACACAACAGTATGGTGGATAGGACCAAGCAGCATCCGGCCCGCAAGCGTATGCAGCGTCCAATAGTACGCACGCATAGCAGGGCTCATACGGTCCCACACGGATGCCCTAACAAAAAACGATTCCGGATCGTCACTTGGATGACTTAAATTATCCGTCCGGTGATGCCTCATATGACTTTCACGGTAAATGCCATAAGGGACCAGCAAACCAAGAGGCAACGAAGCGATTACGGTATTGATCCAGACTTTAGTGGTTGGATGACCATGCACGGTTTCGTGCTGAAACGAACCGTGTAAGGCCACGAGATAAGCACCGAGCACGAAAAGCACAGGCCATGGGATCGCAAAATAATAAACGGTAGCAAAGGCCCACCCGATATGAACCAGCAAAGCCAAAAGCCAGGTTTGCCATTCTAAAAATAATAGATTTATTGAGGCACGATGTAATTTACGACTGTCTTCCACAATACTCCGGGTAAAATTTGGCAGTAAATACGATGAGGAGCAAGGAGATTTTTCGCACAATACGTTACAATTCGTTACAAAATACATAATGACGTTGTGAATTAGAAACAATGTTTACAATTCAAGTCAGCTTGTTTTGTCGGCGAAACCGCTTCTGAAGCTAATTCTTGACAAATTCATGACACAAGCAGAGATTTTCGAGCCTATGGCACCAGGCCAAATACGTTCTAGACCCTTAAGTCAGAGTCTTACTGAAGCATGTGCAACGATTCGTGAGCATTACGATGGGCAACCTAAAGTCGCACTTATTCTAGGCTCGGGCCTAGGAAGCTTTGTTGAGCAAATTGCGGGGAAAAAAACCATCATCGCCTACGATGAAATTCCTGGCATGCCCGAAGCGCGCGTACCAGGCCATGCCGGTCAACTGGTGTTTGCCGAAGTTGATTCCGTTCCGGTCGTGGTCATGCAAGGCCGCTCCCATCTGTACGAGGGCTATAGCCCACAGGAAGTTGTCTTCGGTGTACGCCTTATGCTTCGGCTTGGCGCACAAGAACTTATCGTCACCAACGCCGCAGGTGGTCTAAGCGAACAATTTAGCGCTGGTGATCTGATGATCATTAGTGATCACATTAACTTCACGGGCAAGAACTGTTTGGCTGGTCCCAACGACGAAAGTCTCGGCACCCGTTTTCCGGACATGACCTGTGCTTACGATCCGCACCTGGCTTCCATCGCGGAAAAAGTCGCCCTTGATATTGGTTTGCGATTGAGACGAGGAGTATACGCCGGTGTCCTTGGCCCATGCTACGAAACCCCAGCTGAGATTCGCATGTTTGATAAGCTTGGCGCGCACGCTGTGGGCATGAGCACGGTGCAAGAAGTGATCGCAGCCCGGCACATGGGCGTGCCTGTGCTTGGTATCTCTTGCATCACCAACATGGCCGCCGGCATCAGCGGCGCGCCCCTATCGCACGGTGAGGTTGCAGAAACCGCCGACCGCGTCAAAGAACGCTTCGGTCAACTCCTCTTCGGAGTCATTCGAGAGCTTCGCTAGTGCTCGTATTACTTTTTTGAAGTTTCGGCTTTCTTTGCTTTTCGTTCGCCCAAGCGAATTCCTAAAATCAAATCGTCATCACGCATGCGTTGGCCAGCTTGGAAGACGGGAACGCCGGGAGCGAGAATGACTTGTACCGATCGCAGATAATCTTTTTTATTAGGCTTGTTGATGGAAAACTGCACTTGGTATCGTCCATCCTCGAGTGTTTTATCGAGCAACAAGCGGATGCGTCTGCCGTTCGGTAAGTCTTGCTCGACTGCTTTGCCGGCAACACATTGAAACTTAGGACGACTTAAAAGCTTCATGGATTTATAAAACTGAAAGCTTCGGTGCTTGAGAGCCGGTTCTTTAGAAAGCGCTGGATCGATTTTTCCTTCTTTTTCGGACGCCGCGATCACCAAAAGCTCACCAGGGACGCCCGGGCTTGCCTTTGCGCTTTTGTTGTTTGCTTTATCTTGGGCACCGGCATGCACGCTAGCGCTTAAAACAAAGGCAATAAGGTATCCAAACCAAATAACGGTGTGCCGCTTTTTCATTAATTACTCTGCTCCTCCGGATCATCTACCCATAACACAGCGATGTGCTCTCCATCGACATCTTCGATGTCCATGACGGTTCCGGTATTGTTTCCAAAATCAACTTCCACCACTTCAGAACGCCCTGCATTGGCCAAAGCGGTTGCTGCTTTATCTTTAGCTTTTGCGATAAACGCAGGTGTCTGTACTTTTGGCAATCGGCTAGCAACGGGTTGTTGCTCACCCGCAGTATCTTGCTTGATAAAAATAAACAACAAGACGGCCATGGCTAAAGCCCCAGCCGGGAACAAAAGGCGCATGCCGCTGCCTAAAATAAATTCTTTCCAAGAAAGTACACGGCTACGGATGCTTGGCGCAACGGGCTTTTGTGTACTTCGGATGGCCCGCAGCACGGGACCAAACGAAGGAGCTTGAGCGGTCTCATCGGCATAAGTGCGCAGCATCGCACCAAGCACATCGTAGCTTTCTAGCTTAGCTTGCAAAGCAGAATCGTTTAAAATGACTTGCTCCACGCGCTTCATTTCTGCTTCGGGAAGTTCGCCATCGTAATATTGCTGCAAGGTTTGCTCATCGACGCTCATGGCTCACCGGCTTTCATGTAAGGACTTAGTGCATCCTGCATATTCTTTCGCGCATGAAAGAGCCGACTCATGACTGTACCTTTCGGAATCTCCAGTGCTTCAGCAATTTCATCGTAACTTAGGCCTTCAATCTCGCGCAGCAAAATAACCGCACGATGTTCTTCAGAAAGCGTCTCAAGTGCGGCTTGGATTTTCTCGCGAAGCTCACGACGCGCTGAAACAGAGCCTGGATTGCCATCCTGCATGTGAGGAAGCAGATCGGCGGCAGCACCAGAGACAGCCTCGCTATTATGACCCAGCTGTTCATCAAACTGAGCGTTGGGGGCCCGGCGTCTGCGGCGAGTATGGTCAATCGCTAGGTTCATAAGAATCCGATAAAACCAGGTGTAAAAGTTCGAGTTGCCTTGGAAGCTACCAAGATTTCTGTAGGCTTTGATAAACGCCTCTTGTACAGCATCCGAGGCATCTTCAGGATGCTTGAGGATGCCCAAGGCCACCGAGTAAGCTCTGCCGCGGTACTGATTGAACAAGGCTTCAAAAGCTGCATGATCCCCAGCCCTTGCGCGCTCGACCCAGCGCAGCTCGGCTTCACGATTGTGTTCAGGATGCTTTTTCTTGCTTGCTTCACCCTGTTTCGACGCTCGAGCAGTAAAATCATTCACGCTTTGTGAAGAAAGTTGGTCCTGAGCGCCGACCGCTTTTTCAAGCGTTTTCATGAGCCTAGGAGTACTCGAAATGCTCCGAGGATGCCAGCTTCCAGCCGGACAAATCGAGCTCGCACGATGATGAATGCTATGGCATGGTGGGCGCGATGGTGGATGTAAGCGGATTAAATGCGCCCCAAAGACAAGCCGTTGAGCATGGGGCTGGACCTTTGGTGGTGTTTGCTGGCGCGGGTAGTGGGAAAACCCGGGTCATCACACATCGTATTGCACACCTGGTCAGCATGCATCGTGTCAGACCCTACAATATTTTGGCCGTGACCTTTACCAACAAGGCCGCTGCGGAGATGCGGGAGCGTATCGAAAAGCTTTTACCGGGTAGCAGCGAACAGCTCTGGGTAGGCACCTTTCATGCGATTTGCGCAAAGCTTTTGCGTTTTTACAGCCCACACACCGGCGTACAGCCGAATTTTGTGATTTACGATGATAGCGATCAGCGCGCGCTCATTACACGCTTGCTTCGGGATTTGCAGCTTGATGAACGACGTTATGCCCCCAAGCAAGTTGCTGGACACATCAACCGCGCTAAACAAGAAATGAAAAGCCCGCAAGAGATCAACGCAGGCGACTACTACACTGAAAAGGTCAAAACAATTTACGAGCACTACGAAGCCGCTTTGCAACGTGCACGAGCTCTTGATTTTGGCGATTTAATCTACCGTTTTGTGCGTGCTCTGGAAGGAAACGAAGCGCTTTTAAAACAAATTACAACGCGATTTGGCCATGTGCTTGTCGATGAGTTTCAAGACACCAACCATGCTCAGTTGCGCTTAGTTAAAGCCATTGCCGAAGCGCATCGCAACGTGTGCGTTGTGGGCGATGACGATCAAAGCATCTATCGTTGGCGCGGCGCCGATCGACGTAACATTCTTGATTTCTCACGTGTGTTTGGTGATGCGCGAGTGATTAAACTCGAGCAAAACTACCGCTCCAGCCAGCGCATCTTGCGCGCAGCCGATGCTGTGATCTCCAGATGCTACGATCGTGAACCGAAAACGCTTTGGACTGAAAACGAAGAAGGCGCCAAGATTACTTTGGTGCGCTGCCTTGATGAGCGTGATGAAGCGCGGATGATGATTTCGGCCGTACGTGAGCTTGAACATGAAGGCATGGACCTCTCCAATATGGTGGTCTTTTATCGAATCCACGCTCAAAGCCGCGTGCTTGAAGAAGCCCTACGCGCATCCAACATTCCTTACCAAATCATTGGGGGCATGCGTTTTTACGAGCGCGCTGAAATCAAAGATCTACTGGCTTACCTTAGAGTGATTGCCAATCCAAGCGACGACGTCAGCCTTTTGCGTATTGTCAACGTGCCAGCGCGCGGCATTGGCAAGACCACTTTAAACCGTGTACTTGATCACGCCCATGCAGCACGACAAAGTGTTTGGGAAAGCCTTGGCGAACTTGACATGATCGAAACGCTAAGCGCTGCTCCTCGCAAAAAACTTACGGGCTTTGTTGCGTTGATCAAAGAGCTCCAAGCTAACGCGGCCGGAGGCGCAGGTCCATTGAGCATCGCCGAAACCTTGCTCGAACGCATCACCTACACCGATAAGTTAAAAGAAGAAGACAGTCCGGAGGCTGATGCACGTCTGCAAAACGTTCAGGAGTTTTTGGGCTCGATCATGGACTTCGAACGGGACGCTGAAGAGGCTACACTCGAAAACTTTCTTGAGCTGGTCACGCTGCAAAGCGATAAACAGGGCGACCAAGCGCAAAGCAAATTGTCATTGATGACCGTGCATTCAGCCAAAGGTCTTGAGTTTCCCGTAGTGCTTGCGACTGGCATGGAAGAAGGCATGTTTCCCTTCAAAGGCATCGATCCGGGTGCCGACCCTGAAGAACTCGAAGAAGAACGGCGCTTGGCGTATGTAGCATTCACGCGCGCCAAAGAGCGTTTATTTCTCAGCTATGCAGCACAACGCCGCGTCTTTGGTCAATTACGCGTAGGTATTTTGTCGCGTTTTGCCGAAGAGATTCCGGATGACGATGTCAATCGTATCGGCCAAGCTGAACCTTCCTATCGCCCGCATCACTTCAATCCAACACAAGAGAGTGACTGGCAACCAAACTCAACAGCAAGCCATGGGGAAAGCTACATTGACCGCAGCGATGTTGAGCTCGACAGCCCGCAAAGTTACAAAGGCACGATGGTTCAGCACGCTAAATTTGGCATCGGCAAAGTCATCGACATAACCGATGGAATTCCTCCAAAAGTCACCGTCATCTTCCCCGGCTGGGGCCAGAAAAAAATCGCCGCCAACTTTTTAGAACCGGCATAACCAGCTCTCTAGAAACACTGGCGCTGCTAGAGCCGAGATACTTTGATCGTTGTGCAACAAGCTCCACACAAAGTCTCTCGTATGCCCATCAGCCGATCTGTTGTTGCAAAAATTGCAGCAGCTGTCTTTTCTACGGGAGCTGCTTCCACAGACCGCCGGAGCTTGCATAGGTGACGCTTTGGCCGGACTCATTTAAGATGCGTTCTTCCATGGGCCAGGGCCATAGGGACTGCTCGGTAGGGGCGGTGTCTTGAAGTTGGTACAGAACTTCTGCGCCAAGCTGTTTTCCGGAACAGGTATTGGCGAAAAGATAGGCCCCGAAACCATAGCGCTCTGTATCAAACACAGGGCTTTGATTGCAAGCACTGCCATTTTCTACGTTTTCGCTCACAGCGCTTGCTGCAATGTGGTTCCCAGTGGCCGTAAGATTGCCGTACGCTGTGGTAGGGCAGCTCGCAGGCAACTCCAAAAACTTGCTGCTTCGAGATATACCAACAGGCGCATCCAAAATGACGCTTGTTTGAATCTGAGCACCGAGCCGCCAATCGCAGCTTTGCGCATTGGGATAGCCCGATTGTAAGACGCCTTTTTCCGAGGGGGAAACAATGGTGTTGTACTCGGCAAGTAAGTTTTCATCGTTGCGTTGATAGATGCCTACAGCATTACCAATTGAAACGTTATTAGAAAAATAGTTATCTTTCATCCTTTCGTTGCCTTGAATAAAGTAAGCACGACCCTGGCCGCTGCTTAGTCCATAGACAACATTGCCCACAATACGATTGCCATCGGCATTGGCGTTGCCATCGCGACGATTGACCTTGATACCTTCCACGCTATCTTGCACTGAAGGATCTTGGGTGACCACACAGTTTTCAACAATACTGTGCGAGGATCCATACATGGCAATGGCCGTACGAACACTGCCGTAGTTATTGCCGCCATAGCGTGCATAAAGCCGCCGAAAGGTGCCGCGCGTGCTTCCATAGTACGAAAAAGAATTCGCCCGGTTCCCCACGCTGCAGAATCTTCCACCAACACATCGCTGCAATTGTAAGCACAAGTAAAGACGTTATGGTTCATATCAACTTGCACCGCGTCATGGCCCGTGATGCGTTTGAAAACAACTCGCTGCACGTAGGTCAAATCAAAGACATGATGATTTGAATTGCCCGCGGAAAATCCCCAGAAAATGGCATCGTGCATAGGCGCATCCGCAGTGCCTTTCATTTGAAAGGTATGCCGCAGGCCTTCACCATCAATCACAGCACCACCGTCGTTCTCGGCACGAATCACAATCGGATGCTCTTCGCTTCCTGAGACCGTCACATCAAGCGACTGTTTGTACACGCCATCTTTCAGAATCAAATGGCTTCCAGGTTTAAGGTGCGACATGGCATGACTAAAACTAAACCAAGGATTTTCTGCGCTTCCATCACTATCATCACTGCCATCTGGAGATAGATAAAAAGTTTCAAGCGCTTGCCATTGCTCAATTGGAAATTCTGCAGGCCCAGTTGACGATGCAGTCCCAAAGCCCGCAGTCATTGTTGAACCCGCCCCGGACATGGAATTCTCGGCTGGGCCGCTGACGGAATTTTCATTGCCCGGCTCTGCTAATCCGTAAACGTCGCCAACACAGCCGGCGAGCACAAACAGCCCCCAGAACCACGAACACTTCCTCATGCTTCAGTAAGGCTGCAAAAACTATTCCGCCTATTTCACTAAGCAATTCAGTATAAACAGAAGCCATTCGTGGAACCTAGCGTGCTCTTTGTTCTAAAGTTTTAGCCAGCTAACTCCAGGCGAAATATTTTCTGTCTTTGGCATGAAAAACTTCATTTAATGCCACAATTGGCAGTTTAAATACATAATCCATGCCAAATCTGTCTAGTTTTCAGAGACAGAACAGCGAGGCAAAGATCGATGCCATAGCGCCGCACGACAAGCCGGTATCTCGGCACAGGCTTGTACTACTTTTTAAACTTTGAATGCGGTACACCAGAGCGCAAGATGAGTAGCGACAGTTCCGAAAAAAATCTAAACGATCCAAAACCCATTGACGTTTTTGAGCATGGCTCACCCAAGGATGGCCAGCCGCAAAGCATGAACAAACGCTTGTTCATGCAACTGATGGTGTTTCAAATTCAAGGTGCAGGCTCCGTTTCAGACCATGTCACCAAACTTGGTGAAAAAATTAACGCCATGGCTGCTCGCGCGGTGATCTATCAAGACTTTCACGATCCGCGCTCGATCGCTCTTTTGCTTTGGCACACCGACGAAAACGAACTTTTCCGAAACAAGCAGGAACTCTTTGCGCGCAACGAGTTTAACGAGCTTTGTTTACGCCCGGAGATGGGAATGTTCGGACGCACTTACAGTAGTGGTTACGAGCCAGACTTGGCCTATTGGCTCATCAACCGAGCTGAAGAGACGGCTACCAATCCCGAGTGGCCTTGGGCCATTTGGTATCCCTTAAGGCGCAAAGGGAGCTTTGAGCGCCTTGAGCACAAAGAACAGATGAGCATTCTTGGTGAGCATGCTCGAATTGGCCGCGCCTACGGCAGCCAAGATCTCGCACACGACATTCGTCTTGTCTGCCACGGTTTAGATACACACGACAACGATTTTGTGATTGCCTTAATTGGCAAAGAATTGCATCCGCTGTCACACGTGGTTCAATCGATGCGTAAAACACGACAAACATCAGAGTTCATCCAAGAAATGGGACCCTTTTTTGTCGGCCGTGTGCTATGGACTAGCAAAAAACAACCTCCTCTTGCTTAGTGATATGTCTCATTTCTCTTCGTTGATGCGACGTCCTGCACTAAAAGGAAGCTTGCTGGCTTTTCTGAGTGCTACCGTTTTGTTTTTGTTGATGGCCCAACAACAGTCCACAGCCTTTGGGATTTGGCTGGGCTTACCCGCTTTGTTGTTGTCGGCCTATGGCCTGACCCGAGCGATACTTGTGACGCTCGATGCCGAAGAGCAAGGCACTTCAACTGCTCATCCGCTTTGTTTGCCGCCCGTACATCATCCGGGATGGTTTGTCTTCGGAGCAACCCTGCTTCTGCTGCTGCCCGCTTTGGGTCTCTATAGTCTCAGCGATCCCTGGGAAACCCACTACGGTGAGGTCGCCCGTGAAATCCTCGCCCGAAACGACTGGATTAGTTTGTGGTGGGCCCAAGATAAATGGTTTTGGTCTAAACCAATTCTGATTTTCTGGACCGAGGCGCTAAGCATGAAGCTTTGGGGCACTGGGTTTATGCCGGATACGAACCCCTCGTACGCAGAATGGGCGATTCGTTTTCCGCATTTGCTTTTCAGTACAGCGGCCATCATGGCGGTGTATTTCACGGTAGCTCGTCTTTGGGAAAAACGCACTGCGGTGTTTTGTGCGCTTGTTCTTCTCACCTGTCCTTATTTTTTCCTGATTTCTCATCAGGCTATTACGGATTCGCTACTTGTAAGCAATCTGACGATTGCCATGTGCTTTTTGACCCTGGCCTTTGTCACACCCGAAAATGAAGCTCTATCGATGTTTCGGGTTTGGAAAACTAGTTTTTCACTCAAACATCTTTTTGTATTCTCTTTGCTGCTGCTGGTTCTCCCTCAGATTCTCTATCTGGCATCCAGAAACGTTTCTTGGGGATCGGGTGGTATCTTTTTCCATTACGACTCATTTCTTTATGGCTCGGCAGGAAACGATGCGATTCCCGGCAATCCAGCGCATCAGTTCATTCATCCAGTCTTTGGAAGCATTGCTGCACAACCTGTGATGCAGGCAGCGTACTGGGCTGTAGCACTTGCCGCAGCGCTTTTTTTCGCGCGTCGGCTAAAGAGTAAGCAAAGTTTTTTCTTTTTATTCTTTTACCTGTTTTGTGCAATCGCGTTCATGGCTAAGGGCTTGCCGGGCATCGTGCTGCCGGGTCTTGCAGCTCTCTTTTATCTTATTGTGTCCCGTCGCTGGTCGTTGCTGGGCTCCGGTCACATTCATGTTGCACTTGGCATCTTGCTGATCTTGTGCATTGGAGCGCCCTGGTTTGTAGCGATGTACATGCGCCACGGAGCGGCATTTACCGATCGCCTGTTGGTACACGACCATATCAACCGCCTTGCCCAGGGAGTCCATGGCGATAAGGGCAGCATGCAATATTTTCTAGAACAACTCGGGGTGGGACTCTTTCCCTGGGTTGGGCTTGTGCCTGCGGCACTTGGCTACAGCGTTGTCCAAGCTTACCGCGAAGAGCAGCACTTTGTTCATCTGGAGCAACAGAACAACAAGCAAGCCCATGCCACGATGCTCTGGGGTCTATGGCTACTGACAAGCTTCACGCTCTTTAGCGCAATGATTACCAAGTTTCACCACTACGCATATCCGATTGTGCCGCCCGCAGCCTTACTCGTTGGACTTATCGTAAGTCGTTTGTGGGCTTCGTCCGATCGTTCAGCCGAAACTCGCTGGCTTTCGATATTGTTATGCATCCTCGGTGTCGCAGCTCTGGTGCTTGGCCTCGCGGGTTTTTTTGGCGATCCCCGAGGTCTCGTGCCGCTGTCTGTCGAAAGCGCGAGCCGCTGGCAATGGACACCGGATCATGGCTGGCCACTGTGGCTGTGCACGCTATTGCTTAGCATTGGCACCTTGAGCTTTTATTTTGCTTATCGCTTCAGTTCGGTTTTTAAACAAAGAGCCCCAGCATTGAGTAGAGCAGCAATTGCCACTATCGCCACGGCGGCTGTGTTAATTGCCTTTGTCGGCCGAGACCTATCTTGGATCACTGACGTACGGCCTGCTGGCTATGAACGATTGCTTCAGCTTTTTGTTTATCGTTACGAGCGCGAGTGGCCTACTCAATTCGACTACCGTGCCATTCTCAGCGGCTTCGCTATCTTGAGTACAGTGCTCATCAGTCTCGCTTTGTTCACACGCTTGCGACGACTCATGTTGATGGCCTTTTTCTCTTGCGCTTTTTTGTTTGCGGTGTGGGGCCTCGACCTTTATCTGATTGATTTAGGACCACACTGGGGACAGCGTGAGCTCATCAAAGCATACTACGAGCATCGCAGTGGCCCCGATGAACCACTGCTCGCATGGCAGATGAATTGGAAAGGTGAAAATTTCTATACTGGCAACCGTGTCTATGCCTTCATTGAGCTCGATAACAAAGCCATTACCAAATGGGTCAAAGAGCACAAAGGTCAGCGTGCATTTTTTGTGCTACAACACGAACGTCTTGCTAATTTTAAGCGCTTGATGGGCGCAAGCCGTACGATTAATGAAATCACCACCGTTGATGAGAATAACAAGTTCATTCTGTTGGAAATCTCACTCTAACATCAGCTATTTTCTTCTCCTTGTTATTGTTTTGGTCCTTGTTTCGGCATCGGCTTGCTCGGAGCATAGCCATGACAATAGTATGGAAACACCCGTTCGAAGCGAAGCACTTGTTGTCATTCCCTCTGATTACGATGATAGCGTGCCTACGCCTTTGCTTCTGCTTCTTCATGGACTCACCGATACAGCAGAGAATATAGACGACCACTTCGCCTACGGCGCGGAAGCTGAAGCATATGGTTTTATCATGATTGCACCGCAAGGCTCGCAAGATAGCAATGGTTTTCAGTTCTGGAATGCTACCGACGAATGCTGCAATCTCTCAGGAAAAAAGGTCGACGATGTAGCGTATTTAAGTAGCGTCATTGAGGAAGCTAAAAGCAATTACACGATCGATGCATCTCGCATTTATATCGTAGGACACTCAAACGGTGGCTTTATGGCTTATCGTATGGTCTGTGAACTGCAAAACACCTTTGCTGCAGTAGTAAGCTACGCTGGAGCAAGCTTCTCGGATCCGAGTCAATGCGCCTATCCAGACGCCATCCATGCTCTTCATATTCACGGGGATCAAGACGAACTCGTAAGTTACGTGGGCGATGGCCCCTTTCCTGGCGCCGAAGAAACCATTGTGCGCTGGGCCAACCGCGCCGGCTGTGATGGCAACACTTTTGATGAAGGGCCAAAGCTCGATCTTGACGCCAACACCCCGGGCGATGAAACATTCACTCGCCTCTACAACCACAATTGCAGCACTACGAGCGACATCCAACTCTGGACCATCACAAACGGCGTCCACAACATCACCCCAAGCCCCAGCTTCACCAAATCAATCTTCAACTGGCTAAACCCCAAAAAAATTAAGTAAACACCCTAACCAGTTCCAACATTACCTACCCAACCACCCCGCGAGCAGCGCGAGCCCGCAGGGGAGGGAGCCGACGCGCATAGCGCGCTCGGGAGGGGATTCGCGTGTCTCCCCTCTTTGGAGCGCTGCTACGCAGCGGTACAAACAGTCAAAGCTAAAGAGCAAACCAATTCCAAAATTACCCACCCAGTCACCCCGCTCGCAAAGCGAGCCCGCAGGGGAGGGAGCCGACGCGCATAGCGCGCTCGGGAGGGGATTGTCGTGAATCCCCTCTTTGGAGCGCTGCTACGCAGCGGTCCAAATTGTTAAAGCCAAAAACCAAACCAGTTCCAAAATTACCTACCCAACCACTCCGCGAGCAACGCGAGCCCGCAGGGGAGGGAGCCGACGCGCATAGCGCGCTCGGGAGGGGATTCGCGTGAATCCCCTCTTTGGAGCGCTGCTACGCAGCGGTACAAACAGTTAAAGCGGTCCAAACAGCTAAAACTAACCTTAGTGCGAAAGAGAGGACTTGAACCTCCACGGGGTTTCCCCCACAGGAACCTGAATCCTGCGCGTCTGCCAGTTCCGCCACTCTCGCATTCAGAACATCAAAAACCACTGGCCGTGTTCGGGCGACTACTTTAGCGGAACAATGCTGTCCTTGCCAACTGCAAAGTGCCACATGGCCCTACATTGAGCCCAACTAAGCAACTTTTTCATAGTGCCGCATCCGATGCAGGGCCCAAGAACTACAGCTAATTCGTAAATTCCTATAAATTCATTAACTTAGAGTTATTACACAAGAGGCACGTGCATTGCATTCTCATAGGGGTGGCATGAAATACAACTCAGGATTTACGCTGTTAGAGCTTCTCATCGCTGTATCCATTATAGGTGGCAGCGCAGCCCTTGCTGCGCCCGCTATTGGAACCGCAATGGCTGAAAGGCGCGTAGCACAAGCTCAACTGGATGCGTTGCGTATTGGACGCCAAGCTCGCTCTGAAGCACTGGCTCTAGGTACGGCTCACCTGCTTCGTTTTACGAAAGCTTCAAATCCTGATTCACTTGGCATGCTTCGTTTGTACCGCGGCAGCAATAGCGGCTGTAACACCACTGACTGGTCTACTATCACATCAGGAACAAGCTGCACTGCACCGAACTGTGTCGCTGAAGTAAACCTAGGTGATAGCAAGTATCGCTTTTCAGCCACGAACTTTGTGCAAATGGAAGGCTCCCCCGATGAAGCACTGGTCGACCTTTGCTATACAAGCTCAGGCATGTTGTGGCACCGTATTGCTTCAACGGCTCCGTTTTCCGATCAAAACAATACTAACGGAGTAAGCGGAGGATATGCTTTTTGGTTTCAAGGTAAACTTGGCACAGCTTTTCGTGGAGTCAGAAGGTGGGCCGTATTTCCTTTAGGCGGCGCACCGAGGGTGATGCAATGAGAGTTGCACTACAAAACAATCATCGCAAAAAAATGCGCCAACGACTCGGCTACACTCTGGTTGAGGTCATGATGGCCAGGGGTATTCTAAAAATGGGAGCCGTTGGCATCATGGGATTGCACCAAGCCTCAACTCACGCCAACTTATCTGCTCGTGAGATCTCCACAGCCAACAATGTCATGCGTACGTGGATGGAACGACTAAAACGCGATTCTCTACTTTGGAACATCGGTGGAGATGGCGCAGGAGCTGCCAACTTGACCTCTACAAGGTACCTCTCTGAAGTAGGAAACGGTTGGTTTGTTCCCGACCCTGCCGCCGCTAGCGAATCCCATGCCTTCGATCATTTTGGTTTCGATACCAGTACAAACGCCAGCATGCGTTTTTGTATAAACGTCCGAGTGGAGTGGGTTACCCCTGGGCAGTCTCTACGAACGGAAGTTCGCGTATGGTGGCCTAAAAATAGTATTGACGCGAGTCCCTATGCTGCGTGTGCTGATGGGACAGATCCTGAAACACTTACAGGAAACACAGACCTTCATTTCATTTCTGCGGCAAATGTCGTGAGGTGGTATCCCATATGAGATACACTCAATCACATCGCTCTGGCTTTTCGCTCTTGGAACTCATGGTTGCGCTTGCACTGAGTGCCACGGTTGTTTCGTCCGTCTATATGCTTGGCGGAGCGTCTGCAAAACATTTTCAAGAACAGCAACGCATTGCTCAAACCCAACTTTCACTACGCATTGCCGTTGAGCAAATACGCCGAGACATTGCACGCGCTGGTTTTTTGGGAACGCCCAACTCCGCTAACGAGAACACCTGTGGAACCACTGCCATTAGTGTACAGGCTGTCGCCTTTACCAACAATGCGGACTCTGCTCAAATACCAAACGCCTCAGCACACGGTGTGCAAGCGGACCGCTTAATACTCACCGGAAATTACGCAACCTCCGATAACTATTTTAGTTCGGGTTTCGATAGCGCCGGAAATCTGGTTTATTTGCAACGTGATTGGCAAGGCTTCCGTCGCAGTTTTCATCTGACTACAACAGGAACACCTTTTAGCTCAACCTTGTATGATGATGCTTTCCGGGTAGGACGCGTCCTTCATATTGAAACATTGCAAGGCGTTCATTTTTTCGGAAACATCACAGCAAAAAGCGCTACCAATGCCAGCGTTACTTTCTCACCCGCGCTTACCGTAGGAAGTCTTTGCCTTGGCGGCATTGGCGTGGGAGCTACGGTCGCTCCGCTGTCTCGAGTCGAATACTACGTTGGCAACATCGGCGGTAACCTCGACCCTCTGAGCAGCACCGCCGCTACAGCCATGGGTTCCCAAAGCGTGCAACTTATTCGCCGAGAGCTTAATTCAAGCGGCACAGCCGTTGCAAACAGCGAACGCGTGGTTATGGAATACGTTGTTGATTTCAACGTCGATTTTATTTTGGATACTTCTGGTCCCGGGGTTGCTCCAAGTTTGGCACGCGTATCGGACGCAGCAGCAGCAACCGCTATTGCCGCAAATCCTGAACAGGTTCGAAGCGCCATTGTAAGGCTATCAGCACGTACGCCTTTTCAAGATGCACGTTTCCCTTGGGTTGCACGCGCAAGCGGGGCTCCTCTTACGCGTTATCGCGCAAATGCCTCGGCAGCCGGCGCAGCTCGTGTCAGAACTATTGAAACAGAAATTTTCATGCCCAACATGGTGAACTAATGAAACGACAGACACACAGAAAAGAAGAAGGCGCTGCGATGCTCATCGTGATGCTCATTTTACTCATGAGCACCGCTACTGCGACTTTCGCTATTCAATCGACCGGTCTTGAAATCCGTTCCGCAGGACATGAGCGTCAAGCTATTCAAACACACTATATAACCGAAGCTGGCATCGAATCAGCGATGTCCTGGGTAGATCAAACCTCACCAAACGTTCTTGCACATATTATGGCAAGTTCCACAGCACCTGCACTTACAAACGAACCAAGTCTATTGAGTGGCAAACAGGGCTTTCGTCTCACACTCGCTGACTTTGCAGTGGATCAGTCAACTCAATCTGCAAACCACTCGCCAATTGAGATTGGCTCATCGGACAATTCGCTTGGCCATGTCCCGTATCAACCGACTTTCACTGTCGATGTCAACGACAACTACACTTACACAGGGACCGTTCCCGGCTACCGTCTCGATGGCGGCGGCGCATTAAAGTACATGGTTGCAACCTATACAATTCGTGGGCGTACATACATCCCGCAAACTGGACAAAGCAGCGACAAAGTTTCAGCCATGGATTCTGTATCCGTGGGTCGCGTCATCGCACGATCAGGACCTATGGCAAAATGAAGGACAGCAAGATGAAGTACCGACTATTATACCTAGTGTTGTTCATGGCCATCGCATGGTGGCCCATCGTATCCCACGCACAAAGCGCACCGGATATTCGAGACGTTCGCCCTTCTGTGATGCTGATTTTAGACACTTCCGGTTCCATGGAGCGCAAAGCGGGTTGCGCTTGCACTACCCCCTCATGCAGCGAATGTTATCCCACGTGTGGCGATGCTACTGTTTCGGAACGTAACCGTTGGGCCAGCTTGGTTGAGATTTTGACGGGTTCTTGGGATGAAAATTTTTATTGCACTTCCAAGGACCGCCGTAGTACCGATTTTGGCGGCGAGTACGATTACGGCTATTTCATACCACATCACGCCCTTCCTCTTGATGTTGCACAGCAAGAAGACGGCGTCATTGATACCTATAAAGAACGTGTGAAATTTGGTTTGATGACCTTTGATAGTGTGGGCACACTCACCACGGCTGATCCGCTTGTACCTCAATCGACCTTTGAGCAAGCGTCATTTATTGCACAAAGCGAAGGCGCCGAAGGCATGTATTCCTACGGTGAACGTAAGCTTTTGACCTTCCCCGGTTGCGCCACTGATTACATGGTTGATAACGGTGTACGAAACGAGGGCACGCACTCAGGTGCCATGATTTCGGTGGGTCTTGGCGCCGATGACTACCTTGTCATTAACTCGAAAGTTCAAGATGGCATTTTAGGCGTACGGCCCTACGGTGGTACGCCAATTGCCGGTGCGTTGGATGATGCGCGCTACTACTACGATAACCATGCCGATATTCAGACAGACGAATTCAAAAACTGCCGGCCGCGCTATATCATGCTGATCACAGATGGCTATCCCGATCAGGACTACCGTGATGCTCGTTTTGACTGTGACGGACTCGATGCTTTCGGCAACCCGACTTACAGCTGCCCCTACGAACTGCCCACTGAAATTGCATCGGACTTCTGCGATTACGACTCGGGCTCGGGCGCCTGCACTGGTATCGTCAAAGGGGTGTTTGTGATTGGCTTTAACGTTGGTGACGACGCAGAAAGCACCCTAAACGACATCGCTCTAACTGGGGGTACCACTGAGGCACTCTTTGCAGATAATGCTGATGAATTGCGTGCGCGTATTTCCGAAGCCCTTGATAAAGCAGCACCTGGAACAACGACCCGATCTGCTCCGGCATTCGCAGGCCCGGCAAACAGTTCAACCCAGGGGCAGTATCAATTTTCCACTGGCTTTACTGTTGGAAGTGGTGGTGAACCATGGACAGGAGTTTTGGAACGCAAACGCTACATGTGCAATCCCGATACCCTTGAGCCAGAACTTCAAGCCATTAGCTCTGCAGAAAATGATCGCTTTGAAGAAGTCCTAAACGATCGCGTCACTGCACGTACTCTGTACACAGTCATACCAGGCAACAATACCAGCGCCTTCGAAGGCGTAATTCAAGGGGGCGATCTGGCAAGCTTTTCAGTTGGCAATACCGATATCGCAAATAAACTTGTGGGCGCCAAGCAAAACGATACGGCACGCAAAGTCGAAATAATCAACTGGGTTCACGGTGAAACGGGAAGTGCGCGCGAAGGCAAACGTTTAGGTGACATTTATCACTCTTCGCCTGTTGTGGTTGGAAAACCAAATGCCGATATCGCAGATCAATCGTATAACCTTTTCAGACAACGCGACGATGTGATCAATCGACCACCGGTGGTCTATGTCGGTAGCAACGATGGCATCCTTCACGCGTTTTTGGTAGAAGATCATGAAATGCTTGATGGCAGCACTCTGGACGGCGGAACTGAGCTCTGGGGTTTTCTGCCACCACTTCTTGTGCCGAAACTTGATGACCTAGTCACCGCCAGACAATACATGGTTGATAGTACGCCGGTAGTCAAAGACGTGTTCTTTAGCCGCACACCAGGCATGGCCTCCAACGCCAACGCCTATCATAGCGTGCTCATCATGGGACTGCGTGGTGGCGGTAAAGGCTTTATCGCCATGGACGTCTCTGATCCCTTTAATCCTGAATTCCTATGGCAGTTCACCGACACTAACCTGGGTCTCACTTATGGAAAACCCGCGATCGGTCAGGCCCTATTCAACTACAACGGGACCTTGCAAGAGCGTGCGGTTGCCTTGCTCCCCGGAGGCAGTGGCGCCATTGACACCTCACGAGATCATGGACCCATCGGCTGCAACGCCAATGGTAAAGGCAATCCTCCTGTAACATCCGGTACCACCAATGCTCGCTCAAAGCATAGCTGTTGGAAAGCAAAAGAAGGCCGGCAATTTTGGATCGTCGATGTCGAAAGCGGGGATGTACTTAAACAATTCGATGAAGGTGACATCAACGCACCAATCGTCGGCACACCTGCCATGTTCACCGGCGAAGTAGGGACCATTGCAACGCGTGCCTACGTTTCTGACGCTGACGGTATTCTGTGGCGCGTTGATATGTCGTCCGCAAATTCAACAGAATGGAGCATCGATCCTTTTCACGATATCTACTGGGATGCCTTACCCAAAGAAGGTCAACCTTCCTACGAAGCGCCTCTGGTGACCGTCGATGAAGACGGCAACGTTGTGATAATTCATGGCACCGGCAACACCGACGTGCTCGATGGTATTTTGCCCAACCGAGTTGTTTCTCTTACCGAAACACTGTCTTTTGGTGATACCGGTACGACCTGGGCAGCGGCCGTAAACTGGGAGATCACTCTCGATGACGGTGAGCTTGTCACCGGTCCCCTCGATTTGTTTGATGGCCGTGTCTACTTTGGAAGCTTTAAATCCATCAGTGGATCATCCGATGCCTGTGATTTCGGAGAAAGCCGCGTCTGGGGAGTGCACTACAAAGATGCCGATCCTACCGGCACGGAAGACATGCCGTTGCCTATGCCAGAAATTGAATACCCCGCAGATTCTGGAACCATGGTACGGCACTTTCCGGCGATTTCCAATGTGCTGGTCATGGGAGTCGGGGTAACCCAGCGCCCCACCTGCTACGATGAAAGCGAAGAAACCGACCCTTACATCGGCACCCGCACGGTTGTTAATGATTCGGGTGGTGGCCAGTTCCAGTTGGTTGCCCTAGCAGGCGGTGATGCTGAAAAGTCCACGGGACAAGCCATCGGCTCAATTACCCGCACGCTTAATTCCCCAACCTCTACAACTCGCATTCTATCTAAGGTATCGTCTATAGAATGAAGCGACAAATCATTTGGCTTGCGGCGTTTGCTTTAAGTCTGTCTTCTTGCTCGAACAAGCAAACAAACGAAGGCGACACCGAAGCACTTGAAAGAAAAGAACAAGGCAAGGTTTTAGAGGAAGAAAAGATATCAAGCCTCTATGGAAGCAATGGTGAACTTCTAGAATCGGATAAAATAGTAGCTGGACTTCGCCTTCCAACGACACTGAAGCTAGTGCGTGATGAAGAACGACGCCATATCTATGAAAGCCCAGCCCCACTTACAGCCTTGCACGAATATTTTGGGAAACGTTTGCTAACCGGCGTGGTTGAGCGTCGAGGTCAAAGCGTTACCTTCGAAGCAGCTGTTCCTAAAGGCATACGAGGCGGAGTGGTCAAACTCGATGTGTGGATTCAACCCATAAATCAAAGTCGAAACCGCATTGAAATTGTTGAACGACGCCCTATGCCAGAAAAGCCTATGAGCGACAATCAGGTTAGGACGTTGCTAAAAAAAGAACAAGAATATATTCAATAGCAGCATGCTTATCCGCGTACTCGCCATATCACTATTGTTGTTCGTCTACTCCACTGTAAGCAGTGCCGCATCACTTGATTTTGAACAGGATTTGCGTGCAGCTAAGCAGCAAAACCGAACACTAATCCGTCAAACAGAAGACAACGCTTCCTTAAGAAAACTTACACTTGAAGCGGCATCGAACCTTGAAAGTTCGCTTGAACTTCTCAAGCAAGCACGACGAGACGACAGTCAGCGAAAGTTCGATCTCGCTCAAGCTCAGATGCAGTTGGTTTCGACTACGCTTGCTCGCAATCATGCTCAAAAGCCTTATCTGCATGCAAAGAAGGGCCTTGATGACATCAGAAAATTGTCCCAAGAAAAGCAAACAGCCTTGCTAAAAGAACTGCAAAGTGCACCTTCTGACACAGACACACAATCTGGAAAGGTGTTGTAGTGCCTAAAGAGATCTTCTACCGCTCCGCGTCGATACTGGGTTCAAACAAAGTCGTCGCAGGAATCAGCATCGCTCTGATGCTTAGCTTCTCCATCGCTTACGCTGGATGCGGCACAGCGGCAACGCGTAGGCACCAAGACCTGGAAGAACGCATAACAGACAAACAGGCGATGCGAGCCAGAAAATATGCACCCGATCTTTATGCCAAAGCCGAGATTGCTTTGCGCCTAGCTCAAGAGCATGCCAAACAGGAGCACAACGAAGCCCATAGTGATTACATGGCGATGGCTCGACTCTACTTGGCGGCCGCTGAAATCGAAGCCGACCGCATTGAAATGGAAACAAAGACCTCCGTCTTGTTAAAAAAATCAGCGGACATTCAAGAGCAAATCGACCACTATGAAAATGCTTTACGTGAATTACACGACAAAAAAGCCAAGGCGCTAGCTGCAGATAAAGCACGCCATGAAATAGAACGTGTCCATCAGCTTGCTTTAGAAGACGAAAAACACAAACTCAGTGTAAAGCAGCAAAAAGAAGCAGCGTTGACTCTCATTGATCGTGCAACACTAAACCTTTCGGCCGCAATAGCGTTAAGCGCAAAAACGAATGCGATCACTTCAGCCTCTGAAGCTCTCGAGAAGGCTAAAAAAACTGGTGATCTCGACGATGCGCAACGCGCTTTTCAGGACACGCTTTCTGTTTTGAGCGCCGCACAAAAAACCAAGACATCCTCCAGTGATGCAGAACGACAAGCTTTTCATGATGACGCCATGACTCTTGGATTTCGTACTATCAATGGTGTTTATGGAAGTGTCATCGAAGCGACAAATTTTTTCCGCTCCGGAAATAGTGATTTGCCCAATACCAGCAAACAGATCATTAAGAAACTCTCAAAACTTTTGAACACGTATAACCACGGTCCAATCCTAGTCGAAATAGCTTCTTCGCCATTCAGAAAACAAACATCGGAACAACAGTACGAGGAGCGAAAAAAAGCTATCTTGCAAGCTTTTCAAGACCTCAAGGTCTCGACAGATAGTTTTTTCATTTCGCAATCATCAAAAAAACAAAGCACTTCCGTCCGCATCGTCTTTCTTGCCTACAATTAAATAGAAACGTGGCCTATTTTGCGTAGATTAGAAACAAAACGGCGATGGTCCACAGGACAATGTTAGTGAGAAAAGGCCAGTCTGAGAGCATGCGTTCGGTGGGGCTCTCCGCACTTTGTCCATGATTAACAAGCCATACAAAACGTAGCACGCCAATTGCCACAAAAACGGTAGTCCACGGAAGCAGGTTCGTTCCAAAAGATGAAACCGTTTCAGGATCGAGCGCATAGGCCAAATAGACAGCTATGGTTGAACTAGCAGCAAAGTAAAGTAAAATAGCTAAAGTGCGCTTTGAATAGTGTCGAAGCACTGCTCGGCGATCGTACGCAGGTTCTCCCTGCGATAACTCATGAGCGCGTTTGCCAAGAGCCAAAAAAAGAGCAAGTACCATGGTCACGACCAACAAATAGGTCGATGCCTTGATGCTTTCAGCTGCTGCACCAGCAAGCACCCGCAGTTCAAAACCAGAAGCAATCGCGAAAGCATCAACATAAGCAATGCGTTTGAGAAAAAAGCTATAGGCAATATTGAGAGCCAAATAGCCCACGATGCAATATCCTGTTAAACGAGGCAGACCAATCGCAATGGCAAAGGAGATCAAAGTAAGCGCTAACATGGTCGCAACAGCGACAGGCACCGCAATACTTCCACTAGCAATGGGTCGATTTTTTTTTACCGGATGAGCCCGATCAGCACTGCGATCAACGAGGTCATTTAGAATATAGACCGAGCTTGCGGCACAACAAAAAGCAATAAAGCCAAGCGAAGCAAACAAAAGTGTACGGGGCGCGAAAAATTGTTTTGCAAAAAAAGCTGGAGCAAACACAAAGAGGTTTTTAACCCACTGATGTGGGCGCAGCATTTTTATAAAGGACAAAACAGAAATCATCATGGGCTGCAAAAACTGCACGCATCTAGCGGCTTCGACTATGCAACACGAAATTACAGATACGTAAAGCGTACTTCGTGATCACAAAGAAGGAAAACATCACCCTCATCGATGCGTTTTCCACCAATTCGCCTACCTTGATACTCAACCCCGTTCGTACTGCCAAGATCTTTTAAGTAATAAGCGCCGTTTTCAAAAACGACTGCCGCATGACGCCGAGAAATATTGCCATCTTTTATGGTGAGATCTGAAGATTTTGAACCACGACCAATAATAAATTCATCGGAATGCACCGGGACTTTCTGTCCACCGTAGACCGCATAAAGCTGCGGACGCACTCCTTGCGTAGGTATGCTTGATGGGCCAGCAGGAAATACCGGCGCAAAGGGTCCTGTCGTATGAGAAGGCGGGCCCGATTGTCCAAAACCGCCACTGCTACGCTCCGGTGGGGGAAAAGGTGCCGCAGATGAGGCTGGACCTGGGACATACGATCGCGCTGGAGCAGAGACTGCCGGAAAAGCGCTCATTGAAGGGCGTGAAGGAGGTGGCGGCGGAAGAGGCACCGGTCCAGTGGCATTGGATATACTCGAGCGCATCGCGCCAAGCGAGGGTATCCCACTTGCCGTATTTGATGGCGGAAGTGGCGCTGCACCACGTGCCACGTTTGTACTTGAAGCTGTGGTCTCCGCGGAAACCTGACCTGGATGTCCTTCTTGATACGATTTTGCGTAAACACGCATCGCTTCATTGATCAGATAATCCACTGAGCATTCAAGCTCAGCGCTCATCTTTTGGAAAAGCTCCCATAGGTAATCGCGGCATTGAACTTGCCTCGGGCTTTTTGAAATCTGATCGCGACTCATACGTTTTTTCCAGGGGCTATTGCACTATAGCAGTTCCGCTCCCCCATTAAGAAGATTTATCCGTTTTTAGGCTCTGATCCAAATATTCCACGGAGTTTTTGGCCACTTTTCCAACAGTCATTTTGGCATCCCAGTGCTCGCCATTGACACCAGCAGCATCATTCACGAGCCGTTTCATCGCCTTAAGGTCACTTTGATCACCTTTCCGCTCGAAAAAGCGTAGGGCGATGACACGCTGCCACCAGTTAGGAGAACTCAACTGAGCACGCAAAAGTTCTTTGGGTAGCGGCTTCATCTGCCCCATACGTTTAGCATAACCTTCAAGCTCTTCCGGCTCGTAAGCCACACCCTTCGTCGAAGGCAGTTTTTTCAAGAACTCAGCAACGACACCCTCGCCGCCGATGGCAAGGACAAGTTCTCCAGCACGCCACCGCTCTCGCTGATTCGATGAACTTTGCACCAATGGCCACAGTCGGCTAAGCGTTTTTGCTTCGCACATCTCCGAGACGATCAAAAGCATAATCCCGAACTTTGCTAGGATTCGAGGCATTGAGCGCCAGAGCAAGCAAGGTATCCACATGTGCCGTGGTCGCTTTGCCCTCAAGTGCGGCAAGCGCACGCCATCGCCGCTCGACCATGTCTTCGTCATTCGATGGGGTGGCAGCGATCTTGAGCAAGCGATCCGCAATAATTTTTTGATCGGCAAGCTGCCCCATGGCCGGTATGGCCCCTGTATTAATAAAGTTTTCTTGATGCAGTAGGGCAGCCCGCTTTAGGGCTTCAGGCTTAACATCCTGCTTGCTTTCTTTCGCCTGCTCTTGGATGCGTTGCTCAAGCCAAGCTACGAATTTGGGGCCCTCCATTTCCTTCTCAATTTCAACCAAACGTGTTGCAGCTTCTGCTTTGGTTTTATCGTCACCCGTTTGCCCAATAAGACCTGCAAGCTTAACCAAAGCGACCTGCGGCATACGCGGGTCGAGTGCGGCAATCAGCTGGTGAGCAGCCGCCGATCCAAGCTTCTGAATCACTTGCTCGGCACTATAATTACCGGCCAAGTTTCGACCATTAAAGTCACGCGCAAACCAACTCACAATCGCTTTTGATAGACGTTCGCGAGTCGCGGCAGCAGCTTGCGAAAAGAGCATGTACGAAGCATCTTTTGCTCGCACCTCGAGCAGCGCAGGCCCTTCTGTGTCACCCTGCTTGGCGCTCGAAGCCGTCTCGCCCGACAAGATCTTTTCAAGTCCCTGAGCAACACCATCGGAAATCATTGCGCGATCCTCTTCATCAAGAGCTCGCAACACAGACTCGAGTTCAGCTACGCCATCTACATCTTGTCGGTCCATCTCAACAAGAGCCAATGCGGCTTCCACCCTAAGATCCATATCGTACTTTTTGGCCAAGGCCACAGCGACGATTTTGGCAGGCCCTTTGACTGTCCCTTTCCAGGTTTCGATATCTCCGGAATTAACACGGCACCCTATAAGAAACACCAACAGCGGCAAAAACCCGATCGTAGATAAGCGTAAACGCATATGAAACCTTTCCTCTGAATTAATTGGGATAGCCAGGATTCGCAGTGTAGATAATTCCCCAAGCCTCGCAAGAGGCCTAATTTTTGACGAATTTGCCATGCCTCGCCTATTCTAACCCAAGGTAAGACAAAGTGGGTAGACGTTTACCTAAAACCACCTCTATGGACTCAACGGAAGCAGTAACAAACTCTGGGAGCAAACACGAAGTTGCTGGCGTACTCATCGCCGCGGCCGGCATATTAATTACGCTCGCCCTTCTATCCTATGACTACCGAGGCGGTGAAAACTGGATTGGTCCGGTCGGCCACGGCCTTTCAGGCATTTTAGTGGGCTTTTGGGTGTCGCAGCCTGGCTTATTCCTCTGGAACTGTTTTTATTTACCCTGCGCCTCTTTGGACGAGTCGGCGTTCAGCTCGGTGCTGCGCGGGCAGCTTCGGTGCTGGTCATCGTACTAATCAGCTGCGCCATGATGCATCTTGCCTTCGGGGAGACCCTGTTTTTTGGTGGTCACACGGGTGGCGGGCTGCTTGGCGAAATCACCGGTGAAGTGCTCCGTTCCCTCTTGGGCACCATTGGAACGTACATCGTTTGCACGACGATCTTGATCGTCACCATTCTTCTTCGCACGCCCTTTTCGATCGCATCGACCATGCGCTGGAGCAACGCTCAGCTAAGCAAGGTCAAGGCTCGCGTTGCTGCCGCCTGGGAAGAGGCCAAGCGCCTTGAAGAAGCACGTCGCTTGGAGCAGGCCGAGTTTGAGGCAGAAGAGGCGCCGGTTATCAAAGTTAGCAAAAAGCCTAATCCCCCCGTTCATGACGAGGCCATTCCCGAGGAACTCGAAACCGAGGAAGAACCCAGTCGCTCAGAAAGCACTCCACCAACCCGCTCTGCTGCCAAAGCAAAAACCGATGCACCCGGAGGCCCAATTATCGTTCCTCCCAAGTTAAGTCCTCGAACGAACGGTAAAAGCAGTAGTATAAGCCCTACTCAAAAAGCACCCCGCAGCAAAACCGGTAAGCCTTTTGCATTGCCTTCGACCACGCTGCTTGATGAGATTCCGAGCACCTCCATACGTGTGGACGAAAAAACCCTCAAAAACTACGCCGAGCGTTTGGTACAAAAACTCAAAGCCTATGGTGTGGAAGGGCGCGTGGATGAAATTCACCCTGGTCCAGTAGTCACTATGTACGAGTTTGAGCCTGCCAGCGGCACCAAAGTCTCCAAGATCGCTTCGTTGGCGGACGATCTCGCCATGGCTCTAGCCGCACAAAAAGTGCGTATCGTCGCGCCTATCGTGGGCAAAGCACGTGTCGGCTTCGAGCTGCCCAACAAAAAACGCCAGACTGTCAGCATTCGCGACATCCTTGAAGACAGTCGTTGGCAAGACATGGAAGCAGCACTACCCATCGCGCTTGGTAAAGACATCGCCGGGCAACCTGTCTATGCCGATCTATCTCGCATGCCTCATTTGCTTGTCGCAGGTGCAACGGGAGCTGGTAAGAGCGTCGGGCTCAACGTGATGCTTTCATCCCTTCTGTTTAAGAAAACGCCAGAAGAGCTGCGTTTGCTCATGATCGATCCCAAAGTCGTTGAGCTTGCTGCTTACGATGGCATACCGCACATGCTGTTGCCTGTGGTCACCGACATGAAAAAAGCAGCACTTGCATTGCGCTGGGCCGTGGATGAAATGGAGCGACGCTATCAGCTCTTCGCCGATGCTGGTGCACGTAACGTGCAAAGCTACAACGAACGCGTCGAAAAAGTAGAACGCGGTGAACTCTCCCTTGAAAAACTCGCTCCGAAGAAAATGAAACAGCTTCAGCTAGAGCTTGATGAAGGCAAGAACCCAGAGCCGTTCAAGCCTGAAAAGCTTCCTTACGTTGTCATCGTCGTCGACGAGTTTGCCGATTTGATCATGGTCTCCGCCAAAGACGTCGAAGCAGCCATCACCCGTTTGGCCCAAAAAGCCCGAGCAGCGGGTATGCACGTTATTCTTGCCACGCAGCGTCCCAGTGTTGATGTCATCACCGGCGTCATCAAAGCCAACTTCCCCACGCGCATTGGCTACAAAGTCTCTCAGCGCGAAGACTCAAAAACTATTTTGGGGCGCAGTGGAGCAGAGCATTTGCTTGGCATGGGTGATATGCTCATGCTTCCGCCTGGCTCAGGTGAACTCAAACGCGTACACAGCGCATTCATCAGCGAAGATGAACTGCGTAACATGTGTGACTTTTTGCGCGATCAAGGCAATCCCGTTTACGACGAACGCATCTTGAAGCCACGCGAAGAAGACGCAGACGGCGGAGGCGGCGGTCCGGCGCGCAAAGGCGACGATGAAAAGTACGATCGCGCTGTAGCGATTGTCGCTGAAGCCGGCTACTGCTCCATCAGTCACATCCAACGCCAACTTGGCGTCGGCTACAACAAAGCGGCTTTGATTGTTGAACGCATGGAAAAAGACGGCGTCGTAGGTCCGCCCAGCGGCAAAGCCGGCGGCCGACGCGAAGTCCTTGTTCAATCGTATTAATTTCAGCATGTTGTGCACGAATAGGCGCTCTAAGCTAGTAGGTCCGCCTGCGCAGACCTACTAGCTTAGACGCTTAAATCATCTGCAATCGTATTGGAGCGACGATTACGTATGCTTCCCATGGCTCCTTTGCCACGGCTATTGGCAGAAAATACAATTCGATTCCAAGGTTATTTAAGCATCGATAGCCCTGGGTCTGTTCCGGCAGACCCAGGGCTATCGAGTGCCTATACGCTCAAAATTTAGTTGTTCTTAAGGTAAGCCTCAAGTGCGACCGAGTCACCGATGTATTTGCCGTCGATAAATACCTGGGGTGTCGTGGCCTTCTCAGAAACCGCACGTAGCATTCTTGGTGAAGCTGTGACTTCCGAGTACTCCCAGCCTTTTTCCTTGAGCATCGCTTTTGCCTTGGTGCAAAAACTGCAACCTGGTTTGGTGAACAGTAAAACATCTTTGGTTTTGCTCGCATTCGGCGCGATATAGTTCAACATCGTATCGGCATCGGAGACTTTGTAGGGATCCCCTGGCACTTCCGGCTCAACAAACATCTTTTCGATCTTGCCATTTTTAACAAGCATGGAATAACGCCAAGAGCGCGGCCCAAAACCAAGTTCACGCTTATCCACAAGCATGCCCATCGCCTTGGTAAACTCACCATTACCGTCCGGAATAAATCGTACGCGGTCCGCGCCTTGATCGTGCTTCCATGCATTCATTACGAAAGTATCATTCACTGAAACGCAAACAATATCATCCACCCCATGTTCTTTAAACACCGGCGCAAGCTCGTTGTAACGTGGCACGTGAGCCGTCGAGCAGGTCGGCGTAAACGCTCCCGGCAACGAAAACACCGCCACCGTCTTGCCCGAAAAAATCTCTTTACTCTTTAGGTCCTGCCATTCACCCTTTTCGTTCTTAACCCGAAAAGTAACCTCAGGAACTTCTTTTCCTTCCATAGCGTTGTTCATCACAACCTCCCTTTTAGGCAAACTAAGCCCCCAGCAACGATTTGTGAAATAGATTATAATTATCTAATAATAGATATTTTCTATTGATGTGCATGGCAACTCGATTAGTCGTTTCTTGGGGCCTCCTGATCGGGGACTGATCGGGGACATGCTTCCTCCAAAATTTCTCTGTGATTCCGACGTTATACAGAGGCGACCGCGAAACCGAGTAAAAATCGAGCAATTCATATGTCATTTAACGAAGGAAAGTCAGCCGTCTAAACCTGTCCCTAGTAAAACGCAGCTGCTAGGCTAGCATCGTGCGGCATCGTTTTAGTTTTTCGTTGATAAGCTTGCTTCTAACCTTGTGCATCCATTGTGGGTCGGAGCAGACAAAGGACGTGGATGCTAAGCAGGATGCGGTTATCGGTGGCCGCGGACCCAAAACAGACTGTCTTTACTATGACTGGGAAGCATACGATCCAATCCTAAAAACCCGCGGGCTCGCCAAAAATATCGCCAATTGTCTTGTCTCCTACGCGCGTGATTACAGTGATGATATCCAATGCGGCGTTGAAGCTTTGGCGCGTCTCTTTGATCATCCAACGTTGAGTCGCTGGCTTCGTTTTGTCGGCGATACGCCCGAATCGCGTCTAGACTTTGTGCTCGATATCACGGCCGGTAGGCCCGGCTGGGACATTCCCGGCGTGCACTACGCTATCGAATTCGGGACGGACGACATTGCCGAAGCCTTCAACGATACCTGGCTCTACGACGATCTCTGGGACGCAGGCGGAGCGGATTTTGCATACAGACAAATCGGCCATTTTCTCACCGGCGTGCACTTTGCTTTCGATCCCAGCCTCGCCAAGAATCTCGCACTTCGCACTCTGCTTCCCATTCCGAACAATGAAGATCCAGAAACAACCGTACTGCGTTTGATGGTAGGGCACGAAAAAATACCGGATCCTGGCGATGTGAGTTTCGCTCAAAAAATTGGCAGTTACATCGAGCAATACAAAAGCGCGAGCGCAGAAGACATCGAAGCCTTTGAACGAGCCTTGGACTACGATACCGAAAATCAAGGCAGCGAGCGCGATACAGAACTGCTTAAGATCCTTGCAAGCGCAGGCTACACGTCAGAAGAGTGCAATCGTATCGACTGCGCTACGGATCCATGCCTCTGCGACTGGAAGCATGGCAACAGCCTTGAAGACCTACGATTGGATATCAAAGCCTACCGCTTTGTGCGCGAGCTTAGTCTCTTTAGCGACACCCAAGAGGCTGCAGATTGGATCCGAGAAGAACTCGGTGACTCCACCTCTCCGTGTCTGCAATAAGAGGCAGTCTGTGACGCGATACCAAAGGGTGCACCGTTGGAGATGCTAGTAGCCTACCAAAAAAACCTTATTCCAAAAACCATGCCTGAGCAGTACTGTCTTCTGCAAAGAAATCCAGCAAAGCCTGACCGTTGCGTTCGTAGCCGGCCGCACTTGGATGGGTTCCATCGGAAATGAAATAGTCTTTTGGCCACGTCAGCCCATCGCTACGAGGTGTCGTCCCATCGGCCCAAAGATAAGGACCCCAAGCCAGCCAAGGAGCGTTCACTGCGCCGCGCTCTGGATCGTAGTTCAGGGATGTATCACCTGTCATCTGCGCGACAATAAGATGTTTGACTGCAAAAGCACTTTGATACGCATAGGGTTCAGGATTGAGAGGGCCGGTCGCCCAACCTGCATACACACGACTGGTCAGATAGGCCATTTTGAGATTTGGAAAGTAGCCCATGGCTTTGTCGATAACGATGCGAATATCATCGGCAAGTTGTTTTGCATCGGCAGGAAAGCAATGTGCATTGCTGCCCACAACTGGACGACAACTTAAGTCAGGATTCTTGCGCGCAAGCTTGATCCAAGCAACTTGCACCTGCTCCGCCGTAACACCGCTATTGTCTAAACGATCCAAAAGCACACTCCACGGAGCATCACCGCTGTCCGTCCATTCCTGAGTTGCGTTGCCACCTTGCGCACCGTCAACCACTACCATCTCGGAACGAACCCCAAGACCATCTCGTTGCGCATCAAAGGCCGAAATAAACTGCTGAGACATCCCCGTGGTGTTCGACATCCCAATCGAGATCAATACCACTTTACCGCCACTATCTGCATTACCTTGGCTATTGAGAGGCTGGATCTGCTCAGCAATAGCAAGACCCGCTTGCTCGTGCTCCGGAGGCCGCAGATTGCTCCCTCCGCAATAAAGCCCGCCTTGAAGATCGCGGTAGGTGTCAACGCCAAGATCAATGAGCGGTGTAAAACCGATCGAACTGCAGGTCGGTCCATAGCAGCCCGCTGGCAGAACTACTTCATTTTCACTCGCTGGAACTCGATTGGACAAATCGACCGGCTCGCAACCATCAATAGATACAGGCGGTAAGGTATTGCCTCCATCGCCGATAACACCGCCATCGGAAAGCAAATCTCCCCCATCCGAATTGTTCACGCCTCCATCACTGCCATTCGGATCATTGCCGCCCACATTGCCCGAGTTGCACGCTCCCAAAAACAGCCCCAGGAGCACCTGGACAATAGGATAGTAAGTTGCCTGACCCATTGAACTCGTCATACTTAAGTACAGAAGCAAAAGATGTACCAACGGTAAAACACTGAAGAAACGAGATGTTTTCCCAAAAGCACTATGACACCCCGATCGCGTCAGGCTCGTAGCAAGCTCCATTATTTGGGGACATGCTTCCTCAAAATTTTCTAAATAATTCTAATGTGATACGGATGCGATCGCGGGACCGTGTAAAAACTCAAGCTTCTTAGAAACTCCACTCACATTTGGCCGATACCCCAAGGTGGCCAGAATCCCCCGTGCACAACAAATCATTGCAGGCGTTCCACACCATGTCATCCTTCGTGGAAACAACCGTCGCCGACTGTTCTCCTACGAAAACGAGTGCCGTTTGTTTGTCGAATTTTTACGTAAAGCCATTGAAAAGACCCGCATCAAAATCCACAGTCTTGGCCTTTTGCCCAATCATGTTCACTTGCTCGGAACACCCCTCGACGCTCCATCGCTAAGCAATTGCATCAAGGATGTCAGTCAGCGCTATGCTCGACATCGTAATATCCGTCGTCAAAGTCATGGCAAATTGTTTGAAGAACGTTTTTTCTCCGTTCCAATACAGAGCGACGAACACCTTGCCATCGTCACAGCATACATTGATCTGAACGCCGTAAAAGATGGATACCCTGAAGACGGCCTGTGGCATCGTTGGTCGACCTTTGGCATTCACACTGGACGAAACTCTCTCTTTCGCGTTGATCCAGAGATTTGGACACCCTCAGATTGGTACACCAGTCTTGGCACGACGCAAGCAAATCGACAAAGCGCCTACGAAAGCTTTGCACGCGAGTATTTGGAACATAAAAAAGGAATCGGCTATCTCCAAAAACTCGAAGCCCGTTGGAAGCTAGAAAACGGACGAGTTGGTCGGCGCTTTGAGCGACCCGACCGATCCAGCGCCCTTTAGAACGGTTCCGCGATCGCAACTGTAAATGATTGGAAATATTTGCAAATTTTCGATAAAGCATGTCCCCAATTTGGTGTAAAGTGGCCGTTATGGAACGACGGCGCTTAATTGAATTGGATCGTAAGCTTCTTTGGCGGCCTTACACTGCTTTTGAAGATCATCAAGAGCAAGAGCCTCTTGTCATTGAGCGTGCCGAGGGTGTGCGCCTTTATGACGTAAATGGTCAAAGTTATATCGATGCCAACGGCTCGTGGTGGACCAATACTTTGGGTCATGGGCATCCGCGCATCAAAGCAGCGCTCGTAAAACAAACTCAATCGCTCATGCATTGCGCCTTTGCGGGCATCAGCCATGAACCCGCCGTGCTGCTTGCAAAAGATTTGCTCGATGTTGCTCCCAAGGGGTTATCGCGCGTGTTCTTTTCCGACGATGGCTCAACCTCGATCGAAGTCGCCATCAAAATGGCCTTTCAATATTGGCAGCAAAACAGTCAACCCAAGCGCACGCGCTTTATTAGTCTAAGTAATGCTTTTCACGGCGATACCCTCGGCGCCACCAGCCTTGGCGGTGTGCAGGCTTTTCGTAAAGTATTCGGTCCCATTTTGTTTGACGTTCTACGCACACCCGAAGCCGACGATGCACAAGGCTGGGAAAAAGCCATCGACGCTATCGAAGTCGAACTCAAACAAAACGCAACAAGCTTTGCGGCCGTGATTGTCGAGCCCTTGATTCAAGGTGCAGCCGGCATGCAAATCTGGCCCGCATCCTTGCTTGCCCGTCTGCACTCGCTATGCAAAAAGCATGATGTATTTTTGATCGCCGATGAAGTCTTCACCGGTTACGGCCGCACTGGCAAAATGTGGGCCTGCGATCACGCCACGATCACGCCCGACATTCTTTGCACCGCCAAAGCATTTTCCGCCGGGGCCTTTCCCATGGCTGCAACCTTGGCCACCGATCGCATCTACGATGGCTTCAAAGGCGGCAAAGAACGCGCGCTCATGTACGGGCATACTTTCTATGGTAATCCGCTAGGCGCCTCAATTGCGCGTGAAGTGCTCGCCGTCTATCGCGACGAAAAGATCATCGAACAGGTCAATCAAAAAGCGCCTCTGCTCGCCCAAGCCTTCGACGATCTTGGTGCACATCCAGGGGTCACGCGCACGCGTCATCTGGGTCTGGTCGCCGCCGCCGACCTCGGCAAAAATAACTACTACGGCAACGCTGGCTGGCTTGTCTACGAAGAAGCCAAAGCGCGAGGTGTCTACCTTCGCCCCTTGGGCAACACCGTCTACATTGCTCCGCCACTTGTCATCGGCAACGATGAATTAGAAGAGCTGCTTGCGACCATCGCCGCCTCCATTGACGCCGCCTATGAAAAAGCGCCATGGTCCTGAGCGCCCACGATCCGGGGACTTTGCTGACATGCCAGAACTGGCATGAAATTACCTAAAAACACGCCATTTCTGTCATGAAAAAAGCTAAAAATAAGCCATTTTTGTCATCCTACGCTCTAGCCCTTTTGTCCTCGGTATTAATGTTCGTAGGCTTTGCCGGCATCGATCTATGGCCTTTTGCGTTGGTGGCTTTTGTGCCTTTGCTCTTTGCCTTTGAGCACGAAGCGCCCAAAGGCCATCTCGCCATCATCAAGATCGGTCTCGTGAACGGCTTTGTCGCCATCTTTGGCGGCTACTACTGGTTGATTCACGTCCTGCAACGCTTCTCAGGTTTTCCGCTACCCCTATGTGTTTTGCTCGCATCCATTCTTGTTGTTCAGATGGCTGGCTTGTTTGTTTTGCTGGCTTGGCTTTATGCACGCTTAGTGCAGCGTGGACTAAGCGCCACCGCTGCGCTGCTTATTTCCGGGATCAGTGCAGAGTTTATTTATCCACTGCTTTTTCCTTACTACTACTCCGCCAGTTTCCACAGCGTTCCTTTGCTGATGCAAAGCGCGGATATTGGCGGTCCATTGCTCGTTTCAGGCTTGTGTTTTTTGATTAACGGCACGCTCTACGAAACGCTGAAACGTCTAAAGAATAAAGACGCCTCAGCATGGCAACGGCTCGCATTGCAAGGTGGACTCGTTGCTCTTTTCCTTGTCTATGGAGCTGTGCGCATCCAACAAAATGACGCTCTGGTAGCCAAGGCACCTAAAATCAACGTAGGCATGGTGCAAGGCAACATGGGTTTGCTCAGCAAACGCAACGATCCTTTCGAAGGCTTACGGCGCCATCATCGTCTTTCTGAAAAGCTTGAAGAACAAAGCAAACTGGATCTGCTCGTATGGCCCGAATCCGCCTATGCTTTTTCAATTCCTGAAAACATGCATAACGTCAAACGCGCAGTAATGGGCTCGATTGACACTCCCATGCTTTTCGGAGCGGTTTCACGACGCAGCAGCGCGGATGAACAACAGGTTTTCAACACCGCTTTTATTACCAATCAAGAGGGCGACATCCTCGGTAGCTACGATAAGACTTACTTGCTTGCCTTTGGCGAATACCTTCCTTTTGGCGATACCTTTCCCATTCTCTATAAATGGTCGCCCAACAGCGGGCACTTTACCAAAGGCTCAAGCTTGCACTCTTTGCCCTTTGGCAAATGGCGCATTGGCACCTTGATTTGCTACGAAGACATCTTACCGAGTTTTGTACGTAAACTCGTGAACGCTGACAATCCGCACCTGCTGGTTAATATCTCCAACGACGCCTGGTTTGGCAAAACCACCGAGCCCTGGGAGCATTTGGCTCTGGCCAAGTTTCGCGCCATTGAGCACCGACGGTTTCTTGTGCGCTCTACCAACAGTGGCATCAGCGCTTTTGTCGATCCGGTCGGCCGACTCATCAAACACACCGAGCTCTTCAAAGAACAAGCCATCCAAAACCAAGTCGCCATGCTACAAGGCCGCAGCCTTTACAGCTATGCGGGCGAGTGGCCCGGCTGGCTAAGCCTCCTACTTGCCGCCTTTTTCCTGAGGCCTAGAAGTAAGCGCTAACTAACCCCATGGGGCCTGTAGAGCCCCATGAAAAACGCTCATGTTCTGCAAAAAAGCCTAGCGCTGTCAGCAAAAAAGAGTAAAGCAGCACTGGCACAACTTTTGCTTGTTTTGCCGTTGCTGTATGAGAAAAAAATTCACCTGCTTTGTTCTTATCTACCTGCTTTGCTTGCCGGGCTGCCTCGGACAGGCGCCAACTTTCAACGAGGCAGACGGCGCAAGCACATCCCAGCAACTCTCGTTTCTCGAACTGGTCCAAGCCAGCATCGCTCAGCACTACGCGACTGACGAGCAAAAAATCGAGCTGTGTCAGCAAGGGGCAGCTGATTTTCTTACTCGACCCGAAAGTTTTGCCGAGAGTCTTAATCTCGACACACTTAAAAGCAATATCGGTTTGCTGCGGCCCGAATGGTTTGGAAGCCCTGAGCAACAATGCTTTGCAGAATATATCGAAGCGCAAAAAGCCCAAAACGTCGAGCAACAAGACAGTTGCCTAAGCACGCCAGCGGGCTGGGACTGGGCTTTTCAGTTGCGCATCGGACAGCACATGAAGAGCGGTCTTGCCGAGCTCGGGAACACCGCGCTGCCCAAGCAAGCTTATTTTGAACTTGAAGAGGCGCTCTGTGAGGCAAGCGAGCAAGGTTTTTGGGGAAGCTGGCCCAAGCTAGCAGCCTGGACTGAAACCTGGACGAGTTCGTCACCCGATGCCTTAACTTCCGTTAACAGTACCAGTTTTGCTGAGGGCGCACTGTCGGCTCATCCTCTTGCAAAGGATGGAGGCGCCTCACTGCTGATCGGCACAACAGCACTAGCCTTCGCAGTCGCAGCGCTAACCGCACTCAGTATATACGTACTGATTCCCGCACTCAGTCGCATCGATTGGTCCGCGCTTTTCCCAGCGCCGGAACTATCACTGAGTATTGCACCTGAAATTGAGTGGAGCACAGGGGCTGTTTTTACCGAAGAAGTCATGCGCGGTGGTCAAGCTTCGGGTCTTCCGTTGAACATAAGCCGTTTTAGAACGAAACAGCACAACGACTGGCCAAGTGAATACCAATGCATTGCATGGTGCATTCCATCTTCTTGGGTGCAAGACGATCGTCCATACCTTATGATGAACGACGGTACACAAAGCATTGTAGCTCGCTTTGGACGCTTTCCCTTCATTGGCTGGGGTCGCTCAAATTGGTCAGCAAATGAAGCGCGCGTACGGGCCTGGCTCGCTCTTTTCTACAACATAATCGCTGCGCAAGAAGGGAGCGACGCTGCGGATGCCTTTTTCCAATACGCGGTACGTCAATTGGAGCAAGCAGAAATAAACCCAGACACGGTCCTTCTCAGCATTGAACAAGATCTCCTTCATCCCGCTGACAGCATTACCTACTGCGGTAAAGTAGAAAGCCAATGCATTTACATCAACCCCGGCTAAGCCAAATTACCTCAGCGTTGCCTGTGCTCGCTCTTATTCCTGAGGCGGCGCAAGCAGCAAACTAAACTCCCCCATTTTCATCACTACTAGCGCTTCCGACCTGAATCAAGCGCTGCTTCTCTCCATCCATAACAACGCCGTGCACAACAAGCGCTGCAGCGGAAATCCCGACATCTTCGGCATTAAACACCGTGCCCGAAATCACTTGCGGCTCTGGCAACTCAATCGTCTTGAATGCCGATGCATCAAAGTCAGTGTAAACAACTTGGTTTTTCAAAACCACCCAAGGGAAACCACTGTCTTCTCGACTCTGCACCACAATATCATAGCGACCGTAGTCCAAATCCAAATAAAAAATACCGTCGGTATCGGTTTGGCTTTGAACCGAACGATTAAACAATGCACTTAAAAGGTCCGTTAGCCCCTCATCGCTTTTTTGCGCCTGAGCTTGCACAGTAGCGCCACGCATAGCCTGACCTCCGGCGCCTGAGACAAAGCCTGAATACTGCACGCGTTCATTAAGCAGGACGGACTTTTCTGAGCCCACCCCAACAATACCGTCAGCATCGATTTCAATCTGTTCCGTAAATATCGTTAACGACGACTCTCCTGCAGGGGGAATCACAACCACGGTATAGCTTCCAGGCAAGATATCAATCACCGCCTTACCAACAGCGTCTGTTACGACGGAACGTCGAAGCTCCGTACGAATTCCAGGCTCGTCGGTATTGACCTCGCCCAACAAGCGCACGGTAGCCTCCTGCACAACAACCTCTCCCGTGGAGGTTTCGTCCATTTTTTCACGACATAACTAATTTGTACCGCGCTTTGGGGCGCAGGCACATCGATTTCGTGAACGTCCTGGCAGTTGTCGTTGGGAAACAAATAATCGGGATCGATCACCACTGCTGGATATACGAGCGCCTCCGAATTGGGAACGACATTAAGCACGTAATCACTTAAGCCTTGTGGCAATCTAATTTCGAATTTTCCGTTGATGCCAGCCACGTTAGCTGTCACATCGATCGTCGACAGAGGTTGCTCGGTCTGCCGGTCTACGGCCTGAACCTCCAAACGATTAATACCATTACCCGCAATACTCTTGAGCACACCTCTTAAACGACACAGCTCATTAACCGCTGGATACGGAAAATCAATCGGCTCGCTTAGCGCACCGGCAACTTCCAACGAAAAACGTATTGGAGGAAGTTCTTTGCTCTGATTGCTATCAAGCGTAAGAAACACCGAATAGCTACCAGGAAGAAGTTTGACTGAGAAATCAAACTCCTGGCCACTCTCTGTCTTTTGCGCCTCGGTGAATATCTGCGTTGTGACCGACGATTCTAAGCCTTCGATAGGGCCATAACGCACAAAACGCAGTGAACCCAATACGCGAATCGGTTGATCGTTGTTATCTTTTCCGCGCACCGTGCCAAAGACATCAACAGGATTGGCAATTTGAAAATCTCTAGTATCAAGCTCCCCCAAAGAAAGCACTTCTGAAAAAACGGAGCTCCCGGCTCCTTCGACACCGGCTGAACGCATGGTCTCAATGACAAGTTGAAAACTATCTGCACTGCTCGATGCGACACACACCTGTTTTTCAAGATCGCATTGCTGACTTGGGCAGTCGGTGTCTTCGTCACAAAAATTCACAGCAGACTGCGAGGCGTCTCCAGAAAATGAACATGCCGCAACAAAAACAAAAAGACTATACCATCGACGTAGTATCATGGGGGGCACTCCGCAGGGTTAACGGAGTCGCTCGAGACAACCCACCAATTGGCAACGTCAATATCATTTTCTTCCACAGGCTTTAGGTCTGGAAAATCAAACTGTCCTACCACGATTAATTCAAGCTTTCTGCAGGGCTTTGCTAGCAACTGTTCACGCTCAACTCGAAACTCCCAAGGTCGATTGGTCTGCCCAATGGGCTGAAGCTCATCTTGGTCGATCAAACTGTTTTCCCCAAAACCACTCACACGATCTAAAAACACGCGGTATTGCAAAACCTGCTCAACGTTGGGATCGCGTACTATAAATTCAAACACTTCTTCAGTGCTCTCTGGGTCAGTTGGGGCAAATCCAATCGCACAAGTTTGCCTAGCGGATGTTGCGCGCTGTCAGGGCTCACAATCGAGGGCGGAAAGTTTTTCTCCTCCGCCCCTTTTTCGCGCTCCAAAACCAAGCAGCCGCTGTTAAAAATGGAAATTAAAGCGCACATGCTTATCCATGAAGCAAAGGCCGGGCCAACTCGGTGACTTCTCGCTAAGCGTTTGAAATTATAGCTTTGCCGCATGTCGCTAAAGACCCTGTGAGCTCTTTTACCCTGACAATCCTGTCAGCTTTTGCATGTCATCCACGCACTTTGTAGTCTGATGAGAATTGACCGCACCCGCCCATACATACCGCCTATTCGATGTCGGGACCACCCTTTTCTAGGTAGCGAAAGACGGTGCGTGGATCGACCCCTAAGTCCTGGGCAGTTTTGGTGCGGTTGCCGCCGTTGAGCTCCAACACCTCGTGGATGTAGCTGCGCTGAAAATCCTCACGCGCCTGCGCCAAGGTCTTGATGGGCTCAAGTGCTTTTTCGCCAAGTTCAAGATCTTCAGGGCCAACAAGAGTCTTATCACAGAGTACAATCGCTTTTTTGATGCGGTTCTCAAGCTGCCGGACATTTCCTGGCCATGGATATTTGCGCAATGCGATTATCGCATTAGGTGTAAAGCCTCGAACCTCGCTTTTAAATTCTTGAACAAACTTTTCAAGCAAGTATTTAGCAAGCACGATCACATCTTCTCCGCGTTCACGCAGCGGAGGCAGATGCAAGTGAACCACGTTGAGACGATAATAAAGATCTTCTCGAAAGCGGCTTTTCTTAATCTCTTCTTGAAGGTCACGATGCGTTGCCGCAATCACCCGGATGTCTACTTTCTCCTTTTGACTATCGCCCACCTTGCTGACTTCATGTTCTTGCAAAGCTCTCAATAGTTTTACCTGGAGCGAAAGTGGTAACTCACCTATTTCGTCTAAAAACAAGGTGCCACCATTGGCTTGCTGAAAACGTCCCTGATGGGTAGCAATCGCACCTGTGAATGCGCCCTTTACATGCCCGAAAAGCTCGCTTTCCATCAGATTCTCTGGAATCGCCCCACAATTGACCGCAACGAAGGGCCCCGCCCCGCGCCCGCTGCGCCGATGAATCTCAGCAGCAATCAGTTCTTTGCCCGTACCGGTTTCACCGGTAACGAGCACACTGATGTCAATCGGCGCGACTTTTTCAATTTGCGCAAAGACTTCGAGCAGCGAGGGCGAGCTTCCAATGATGTCGCCAAAACGCTTGTTTTCAAGTTGTTCGGCCAGCTGATCGCGATCGGTGCGCAATTGATCCAACAAAAGTGCATTTTGTAAAATGAGCGAGGCCTGACCCGCAAACACACTCATCACATCCAGCGATGATTCCACAAACAAATTGGCCACGCTATCGTTGCCCACGTAAAGCACACCCAACAACTGTCCCTGGGACATCAAAGGTGCACACATCACCGAGCACAGTTTGAGGCTCATCACGCTCTCACTCTTGCTAAACACTTCATCTTTTAGTGCATCGCTAACAATCACTGCTCGCTTGTTTTCGATCACTTTGGCAATGATGCTGTCGGACAGATGCCGAATCCCATCGCTAAGGTTTTCGCCGCGTAAATTACGTGCCACCGTTATTTTGGGTCGCGTATCCTCAAGCAAAATCACAAAGCCTTTATCGGCGTGGGTGATTTCAATGACGGCGTCAAGCAATGACTCGAGCAAGGTATCTACCGAACGTATCTCCATCAAACGCATGCTAAACTCATGCAGGCGTGCAAGCCCGGAGAGTTCGCTGCCATTCGGAGCATTGGAGTCTTCGCGTTCATCACCTACACCGGTACCGTCAAGCAATGAGAAGACCAGCTCAACATCTCCGACATGAAGCCGATCGTTATGAACTAAACGAGCACGTCGTTTTCGTTTACCATTGATTTTCAGCTCCGCTTCGCCATCTATTTCGGCCAAGTTGAAGTGTTTGCCATCGAACACCAACTGCGCATGATACTCAGCAACACTGCCGTCGTTTAACACAACATCGTTTGATGGTGCGCTACCAATAGAAGTAATCGCTTTAAACACAGCGAACTGCTGACTGCCCTCGGGGCCTCCCAAACGTGTAAGACAAGGCATAACAGCAGTGTAACATCCCTTGGAGGCGTGATCCGCCTTTATATGCAGTGCGTTTGGATGGCTCCGTCCTTGGAAATATCCTGCAAATATTGCGTAAAATTGGCCGATTTTCGGCGCATGACACGCTCCATGCTCCGAGCAATACGACAATTTTGTCCGGTTTTTTTAGATCGCTACATCAAGAACCGCTCCTTTTTATAGCTGGCATGAGTGTTGCAAACTACCATCTTCATGAGGGAGGGCTTGTGAGAAAGGGACCACATAAGAAGCTTAAACTTAATCGCCGTGCAGTGCTTCGCGGCATGGGTATCGCAGGCATCGCGATTGCTCTGCCACCACTGGAGGCCATGCTCAACAGCAAGGGGCAGTTTCATCGCGTTGCACGTAGTGAAAACGTCGATCAACCAAAGCGTTTCGTTTTGTTTCATTGGGGCGATGGCGCAGCGATGGATTATTGGAAAACCGGATCGCTTAGCAATCTTGCAAACGACTCGATTCTCAATGGGCTGCGTGTCGGTGGGATGGACGGCTTGGTCTCGGCGCCTCCCATGGTCGCACCAGTCGCTAGCGACGTAACCCCCTTGATCAATGCCATCACAAACATTGGAAACGATGTCGCTTCGACAACACAAAGCCTCGAGCGCCACACTGCTTGTGGCTTTAGTTTCTCAACTGGTCTGCCTGCAAAAACCGAGAGCGGAACCTTTCGAGGTAAATTCGAAGCTGAAGTCAAAGGCGCACAAGGCATCTCAGTAGACCAAGCCATCGCCAAACACATCCGTGGTGATGCTCCCTATGGCTCCATCAATTCCTGCGCACGCAACATTGGCGGCGCAAGCGACATCACCATTGTACGCCGGGCCTATTCCTTCGGAGAGGGCGGTCAGTTCCAAGACTACTTCGTCGATCCTCGAAAGTTTTTCGATGACATCTTCACGCAGTTTAGCGGAAACACCGGCGAGCCGGATCCCGAGCTTGAAAAGCTCAAAGCAAAGCGCGGCAGCGTCTTGGACTACGTCGACACCGATATCCAAACCTTGCAAAATGAACTCGGACAATCCGATCGCGAAAAACTAGAAGAACACCTCACAAGCATTCGTGAACTTGAGCTTCGATTAAGCACAGGACCACGAAGTTGCGAGTCGCCCGCAACACCTGCAGCAAGCACGCCCTCAAACAACGAAGCGATCGAGTATCAAAACCGCGTTGAAGATTTGCTCACGCTCCATCAAATGGCGTTTATCTGCGATTTGACGCGAGTGATGTATGTTTCGCTGTGCAGCTCTTCGGACAGCTACCTTTATTCATTTCTCGGACACACGAGCAACGAGCACGGCCTATCACACTCAAGCCCCGTAAACTCTCCTGCAGAATACGCTCAGTTTGCCGAACTCGCCCGCTGGCGTGTCTCTCGCTTTGCACACTTTATTGAAAAACTTAATGTACCTTTGGGGGATGATACGACTTTGTTGGATCATTGCGCAGTGGTCGGCACCAGCGAAATGGGCGACGTCAATCACCGCGACGATGTGCTCCCTGTTCTTGTCGCTGGAAACCTCGGCGGCATGACCGGCGGCGGCACAGTCGCTGCGCCTTCCGGAACGCAAATCTCAAATCTTTGGCTCACCGCCATGCGCGCCGTAGGTGTTTCGGCATCCGACGAAGCCAGTATCGGAAACTCCACGGGCACGATTGGAGGACTTTGGATATGAGATACCTTAGCTTAGCGATCCTGTCGGTTACTCTACTTAGTACAAGCTGCAGCGGTTCGATCGGTGCCAACACGAACACAAGTGGAACTAGCAGCGTGGCCGCAGCGTTGACCTGCACCGCAGACAAACACAGCCCCGGACCCGCGCCCATTCGCCGACTCACCAAACGCGAGTACATCAACAGCATTGCCGACATTTTCGGAGTGGATGTCTCAAGCATGGCCGAAGAGTTTCCTTTGGATCCCGTCATGAAAGGTTTTCGCAACAACGCTACGCTTTTGACCATCAGCGTGGATCAAGCAGCCACCTACCAAAGCATTGCCGAATATGTTGCTGAGCAAGTGCTAAGTTCGCCCGACAAGCTTGCCGAACTTACCGGTGGATGCAATGTCGCTGAGCAAAGTTGCCAAGAGCAAGCCGCTCGCAGCCTTGGCCGAAAAGTCTACCGTCGCCCACTGCGAGAAGATGAGCAGCACAATGATCTGGCGCCTTTGATAGCCCTTGGACAAACCCACGACCCTGCCGATGCCAATGGCGCAATTCGCTTGATCATCGAAGGAATGCTGCAATCTTCTCGTTTTCTTTTCCGCACCGAGCTCGGAGAAAACAACACCGAGCGACCTGATTTGCTAAAAATCACCGGTTACGAAATGGCCTCGCGCCTTTCCTTTATGCTCTGGCAAAGCAGCCCCGATGATGCTTTGCTTGATGCGGCCGAAGCCGGTGAACTTGATACAAAAGAAGGTGTGACCAGCTACGCTGAGCAGATGCTTGCCGATGAACGCGCCAAAAACTCCATGCACGTCTTTGCCGATCAGTGGCTGCGCTTGCCCCTTGCGGACAACGCAACGCCTGGCGAAGTTGATATCGATCCGACTCTCAAGAGCGCAGCCCACGAAGAAGCCTCACGACTCATCGAAGATTTTCTTTGGAACGAAACCGACGCCATTGGACTTTTCAATGCCAGCTACGGTTACGTCGATAGCACCTTGGCCAATCAATACGGTCTAAGCGGCGTGGGCGCATCCGGTTTTGAGAAAACCGAGCTTGTCGCAAGCGGCCGTGGTGGCTTCTTTGGCACAGCTTCCTTTTTGATCATGTCCGCTCCGGTGGGCAAACCTCCAGTCGTTCACCGCGGTAAATACATCCGAGACGTGGTGCTGTGTGATCCGCCCCCGCCAGTGCCAGCCGATCTGCAGGTCTCGCCAGAGGCCGATCGCTTGGCTGACCCGGTCTGCGCTGGATGCCACACGATGATGGATCCAATCGGCAACGGTTTAGAAATGTTCGATCAGCTCGCTCAAAAACGAGACGCTTATCCGGACGACAGCCCCTTACCCGGCGCTGGTTACATTGATGGCTTCGATGAACCGGATTTCCAAAATGTGGCCGAGCTTGGATCAAAACTCGCTGCAGCACCTGAGACCCCGGCTTGCATGGTCGAGTACTTCTTTCACTGGTCGCTTGGACGCTTGCAAGACACCGTGGCTGATAGCTGCACCTTGGATGCACTCAACGCTGACTTTGAAAACAGTGGCCATAACTTCAAAGACCTGATCCGCAACTTCGTCCAAACCGACGCCTTCCGTTTCCGGATCCCCATCGAGTAGACAAGCAAAGCATACAGCACGCTCTCATCGCTCAGACTTTATTGATTTCAATAGGTTAGAGGCGACGTGCTTGAATGCGGAAAACACCAAGCTCGGGATCTTCTGTGGGATAGTAGACTAGCTTGCGCACGTAGACTTCGTAGTACTGAAATTGTGGAACCGCATTGGACCCAATGACTTGCGGGTTGCCTGCTTCTGCGGAGAACACCAAACTCTCGGAACGAAAATCGAGAACAGGAATAACCACAAGTTGCAAAGAAGACTCTGGACGAGACATCTTGAGCTCGAGTTCAAAACCTGTGTTCGGCGGCACTTCAAGGAGATAGCCTTTTGCCGCAGGAACGCCGATATCATCTGACGCCTCTGTTTGATCCTGATTGAAACGTCCAAGCAAGGCAAAGTGCAGGGGCAAACGCTGGAAACGAATCTGACTAATGCCAAACTCATCGATGGCGCCGATATCCTCGCCACCGATTGGTGTTTGCACATGAGCAAAGGTAGAGAGAGTATAGGTCGCTTCAGCGTCGCTTGAGTTTCTAAAAACCATGAGGTATTTCACCTCGTCCGTGATTCCGTGCTCCGAAAGCCGAATGCCTTCATTTAAGCTTCCAAAAAGAGCAGACGATGCAATCAAGGTTTCATCTGCGTCAAACACCAGCAAATCCAAGTCCGATCCGTCCGGAACCTGAAGTTGAATTTCCTCGAGCGAGTCCGCACCTTCACGCAAGGCAAACAGCTCGTATTGCTGGCCTTCCAACAACACCTTTGTGCGAATCTCATCAACCCCAATGGGTTCCGCATCCAGCTGAAGCCGCGTCGAAAGCTCCTCGAGCTTAGTCGGCTGTGACTTTGCATTCTGCGCTGAACTATTCAATTCAGGCGATGCTTGGAGCGAACAAGCAAACACGAGCATTGAAAACAAGACACAACATGAAAATCGCATATGAATTCCCTTCGGTGGTCGCAACGAAGGGCTAGCACGCTAAGGTCTTGGGTCAAGCTGGTGGTCGTTCAAAAGCTGCGCTCGCTCACACCCAAAGGGCAGCCCAACGTTATTTCGTGTGCAAATCGTCAATCCTCGTTGGGTACAATATTGCTCAGTTTGAAGGCTTTCTTGGCAGCGTATTGCGTCCTAAACGGTACTTCCTTCGACAAAATACAAAAATACTGTAATTTTTCTTTATTATAAAACATGCTACATTTAACATGTTGAGGTCGTGTTACATGCATGCTCGTTACCTGCTTACTTTTGCGCTTGTCGCTTCTACAGCGTGCGGTCGCCTGGGTTACGATCCAAGTGATTCACCCGAGAATCAAAGCGCACTGGATTCCGACGGCGATGGTGTGCCCGATTCGCTAGAGTTATTGCAAGACACCGACGGTGATGGATTGTTAAACGTATTTGATCCGGATGACGATGGCGATAGCCTTCCGACTTCTGTCGAATTGGCGCAAGAAAATCTGCTTGGCGAAGATATCGATAGCGATGGCCTCTTTGCGTATCTGGATTTGGATTCCGATGGCGATGGTTTGTTAGATGCCGAAGAACTTGCTGAAGATCTGGACGGCGATGGCATACCTAACTTTTTAGACACCGATAGTGACGGAGACGGAATTCCAGACAGTGAAGATACCGATACCTATTGCTCGGATGGGCGAAGCAATTTTGCGGAGAGCGACGTCGATTGTGGCGGTGGAAGCTGCCCTCTTTGTTCCGACGGAGCAAGCTGTATGAACAACAACGATTGCCAGTCGTTGATCTGTGGCGACAACAAGACATGCATGCCAACAGGATGCAGTGATGGAAAACGGAACGGGGATGAAACCGACGTGGACTGTGGTGGCAGTTGCGCCGTTTGCGCAAATGGTAAAAACTGCCAGTTACCTGAAGATTGCAGCTCCGCTATGTGCACAGGCAACATTTGCCAAGCACCCTCCTGTTCCGATGGCGCTCTGAATCAAGACGAGACCGATGTCGACTGTGGCGGCGCGATCTGCGGGGCATGCACCGATGGAAAAAGTTGCTCCATCGCCACCGACTGTCAATCCAGCGTATGCACCACCAACATTTGCCAAGCACCCTCTTGTTCCGACAGCGCTTTAAATCAAGACGAGACCGATGTCGACTGTGGCGGCGCGATCTGCGGGGCATGCACCGATGGAAAAAGTTGCTCCATCGCCACCGACTGCCAATCCAGCGTATGCACCACCAACGTCTGCCAAGTAGCGACTTGCGCCGATGGCACCTGGAATCAGGATGAAACTGATGTTGATTGTGGCGGCAGCACCTGTGGGATGTGTACAACGGGACAAGGTTGCTCAACAGCAGGAGATTGCGACTCAGGCGTATGCACAGGCAACATTTGCCAAGCACCCACCTGCAGCGACAGCGCGCAAAACTTCGATGAGACCGATGTCGATTGCGGTGGAAGTGTCTGCGGAAATTGCTCAACAGGTCAGAGCTGCGCAATAGGTAGCGACTGTACCAGTTTTGTATGCACCACGAACGTCTGTCAAGCAGCCACCTGTGCAGATGGCGTTTGGAACCAAGATGAAACCACAACCGATTGTGGAGGCAGTATTTGCTCGCCATGCCCGCCGGGAGGCGCATGTCTTGTCGGTACCGATTGTGACTCGGGCATCTGCACAAGCAATCTATGTCAGTCGCCCACTTGCTCAGACAATCTTCAAAACCAAGACGAAACAGATATTGATTGTGGAGGCAGCACCTGTTTGCTCTGCGCCGATTCAGGAGCGTCACGAGGCTGGCAAACAGCCACTAGTTCACCACCCGGTCGCGTTCACAGTATCAAATTACTCTATCACGCTACGCGGAACAGCATTCTCGCCTACGGCGGTGTCGATCAAAATGGCAATTCTATCGCATCGATGTGGGAGTACGAGGGTAGCACGTGGACGACGATCTGCAGTTCATGTGCACCGGGGGCTCGCACCGAAGGGCATGGTTTTGTCTACGATAGTTGGCGAGATCGCGTGCTGCTCTATTCGGATGACAACGCTTCAGCTGCCTTATGGGAATGGGACGGCAGCGTATGGCAGCAACTGAGCGATGCACCCGTCGGTAGAAATGGCGCATACATGGCCTTTGATGATACGCGAGGCAGGGTGATATTGTTCGGCGGCAAAAGCAACAGCAATCAGGCCTTCTCAACAGTCTATGAATACGATGGAAGCAGCTGGTACGGCCCCTACTCACCAAGCACAAGGCCCAATACACGATGGGACGGCGGCAGCGCTGCAGCTTTTGTAAATCATCAAGCCCTTGATCCAGCGTTGCGAGACAAGTTCGTGATCTTTGGAGGAGCCAGAGACTTTGGCGATCCTCCGACAACCCTAAACGATGATTTTTGGGCCTGGGACGGAATAAACCAGACCTGGACTCAAATTTGTAACAACTGCACTGGCGATGCGCGATCGATGGCGGCATTAGTCTATGATCCAGCCAGTGGCCGTGTGGCACTAACCGGTGGCTGGATAGGCTACACAGAAATCGCTGGCACTTGGGAATATCAAGGAAGCTGGTCTCTAAGCGCTGCGTCCACACCCGGCGCCCGTGACTCGTCAGGCATCGCTTACGATGCGTTTAGAAATGTCATTGTACAAATCGGTGGCAATGGCGGCTCATGCTCAGGTCCGGGAGTATATCCTTGGGATAGCAATTGCGGTGGCACACTCGAGTTTGTACTTCAATAGCGTTAGCTCAACGAAATCAGCAACCCGGGAATTGCTGACAAAGCATTTTCAATCAAAGTCCAAGAGAAAACACAAGTCGTAGAAAATGCGTTGGAAGCAATTTCCGGTTACTGAGTCAATTTCGGAAATGAGATGTCGTATGCTGTTGGCGGCTCATTACAACCCGAACTAATGCTGCAAGCGTAGTCGAGCACCGTGATTTGGTTATCGGAAAAGATGAAAAGGTTAGACTCCTCAAATTTTATAGGTGGATTGTCTGATTCGCCGCTGGCACCGATTACATCAAGACCTTGCAGTCGCTCTGGGATCTCGAATTCCAACTGAGTTTGAGTTGACTCGCATCCAGCGACTATCCACTTGCATTGGCTGCTGTAATCCACGCCAATCACCGTATGGTCGTCTTTTAGAAAAAACAGGTTTGAGCGCTCAAATTTTGCCTGGATATCGTTAGCAGCCCCACTTGCGCCAACAACATAAAGGCCTACCAAGTTTTCTGGGATGGAAAATTCGACTTGTTTCGGTGCGTTGATGCATTCTACCAACGATGCGCATATCGAATATCTATAATCTACTCCGACGATAGTGTGTTCGTCTTTTTGAAAGAACAAATTCGAGTGCAGCACCTTGCCCATCAAATCATCGGCCTCTCCACTTGCTCCTACAATCGGGAGTCCTCTTAACTCTTTTGGAATATCTAGCTCGTAGCGTTGTGCAGTTCTTTTGCCAGTCGCACTTATGTCGAGATCAAAAGCAATAACTTTCTCAGCATGAGGATCGAGGAAAAACAGATTCGATTCCTCGAGGGAATTGCCATACACAGTAAAAGAAATCGCGGCGTTTCCGGCGACACCCACCGGTTCAAAGGTGGCATAGTCCTCGACAGCTTCGCCTTCTAAACAGCTCAGAGGAACCCAGTGCAGCCATTGGCTTATTTGAACGTAGTTTTTGTCCCGATGGAATATGGCAACTTGTGTGCCCGCTTCAACCGTCCCAATCCGATGGCGTCCTCCTTGGGCAGAGAGTGTATAGATGTTGCAATTCATCTGTGTGAAAGCCGACGTGGCTACAGATGAGCTCGTATCGACGGTTGTGGCAAGAGCGTCAAGAGCGATGAATCTGAATTCATTCGCGTCGGCATCCCAAAGCTGCGCCCAATCGTCACTGATACCGCTTGCATCAAGTCCACTTTGTCCGAGCAGCTGCACGGATTTGCCTTGTGGATAAATGTCGATGGGCTGTAACTGCCAGCTATCAAGGTGCAACTGGTAAACTGATGCCTCACGGGTTGTGGTGGTTATAATACCTTGCCAAGGACTTGCATCGTCGGTTTGGGCCGTGTGATCATGGTCAAGCAGATCAAACTCGGATGCGGTACAAGCCGACAAAGCTAGGACCACACCGGCTACAAAAAAAAGCAGTGCAGGAACACAACCTGCTTGAGTGGATCGGAACTTGGATATTGCGAGGTTGCCGGGGACGAAGCTATTTCCGCCTAGCATTAGCGGCTTAGTTCCCAACGTTGTGAGACCACTTTTAGGCCGGCGATATCATGGGAGCTCATCCTTAAACCGAGACCTACAATGACACGCCCGTCGTCCACTTTGTATTCACGCTCAAAACTATCGCCGGTGGCCTTTCCGTCGGTTATTATTTCTTCTGTGCCAAGTGTTCCGTTGGTTTCAATGCGACGTGCCCAGGCTCCAATTTTTCCAACATCGTAAAATTCAATTCCGCGTGCACCCACCCCGGTCATCGCCTGGGCTTCGCCGAGATCAAGGTTGGCTTCGAGCCCTTCATCCGGCTCACTACCGGCGCGATGTTCCGTGGGACTTCCTAGCGTCCCATCCGGATTAACGTCTTGGCAGCGCACGCGCAATGTTGTGATGTTTTCAGCCCAGGCGCGAGCACCAAATCCTGTCACAATGCTTCCTTCCGGGCAGGTGTATTCGGCTTCAATGTTTTCAGGGCTGCCTTCTTTATCCTTGCTAATAAAGATTTGTGTATCACTCAGGGAAACCTGCGGTGTGTTTTCACTTTCCACGCCCGTATCCCCAAGGCTGCCGTCCTGATCGGTTGCACTAGAAGCGTCTCCCGCATCGCCACTAAAGGGCACTTGGGGTTCCGCGTTATTTTCAGCGCACGCTGGTATCACCCAAAGAGCACAAAAAATAGACAGGCAATGGATCTGTGGCCTTGTGCACAACAACGTTTTTACAACGGGTCGTTTCATTTTTCCCTCGAGCCGACCAACTTAGCATATTCTTTATGCTCGGCAAGCGTGGGAAATCTGGTGTCATGGCCAAAAAGGCAACAAGGTGCCAAGCACATTTTTAGGGATTTTTTTGCGAGGCGGTTTTGAGCGGCGTTCTATGGGGCTCGTGCGTATGAGCATCTGCCTAGAGCGCTATAGGATGAAAAATTGTTAAGAGAAGCTTGGATTATGCGCTGAGCAAGTAGACTTGAAAGCTCAGGAGCACGAGCCCCATAGAACGCTCTAGCACCCGATAGGGTAATTAAAGAAACGCCTTGGAAGCATTGCCAGGGACGAAGCTATTTCCGCCTAGCATTAGCGGCTTAGTTCCCAACGTTGTGAGACCACTTTTAGGCCAGCGATATCATGGGAGCTCATCCTTAAACCGATACCTACAATGAAACGCCCGTCGCCCACTTTGTATTCACGCTCAAAACTATCGCCGGTGGCCTTTCCAACGACACTCCCGAAGGGCGCCTTGCAAACCGCCGGGTCGAGTTCCGCATCCTCCCCCACTAAAAGCGGGACAGGATCTGCCTCTAAAAGCATTTTGTTTTCATAGGCTTACAAGCCTAAATTTGTTTTTGTTGCTCGGTGCTTGGAGGGAAAGAATACGGCCTTGCAAGCATGTGCGCGTTTTGCACGCCCAAATTCGCTTTTTTGCTAAGCGCTCAGGTGTTCGGACCCTAGGTCGCAAGGACCATGTTCGTTTCCGGTTTCGTCCTGATCTACGCAAAACCCTTGTTCGCTCTGAAATATGCCTTTTATCGGTTTACATTGTGGGTGCGTGTGCGCTCTATCCGGCGAGAGGTCTTCTTTTTTTCTTTTTGCTTTTCTTGAAAAGTCCGTCATAATTTAAGCATGAAATCGGCAAAGATTTTTATATATTTAGTCGGTCTTGGAATGCTTTTTGCGCTGGCTGGCGCATGCGGGCCCGATCCTCAAGAAGCAGATCGTTCAGGCTCGACGCAAGAAGGCACGGACGATGCCGGGGGCGCCGGATCCGGAAACGGTTCAGCAGGCAACGGAGGGGGCTCAACCACGGAAAACTGCACGCAAATTCCTGTGATTTTCCGTGATTTTTAAAAAAACCATCCAGATTTTCAGAATCCGGATCTAGTGACTCCTGCGGACGAGGTGTACTCCGGGATTGTGCAAGCCAATCTGGGCGAAGACAACAAACCGGTTTATGCGCATGCTGGCGCGACGGATTCAACCACGGGTCCGGATGCCTTTGCCCAGTGGTACAAGGATGTTGACGGCGTAAATATCCGCGTCGAAAGCGAGCTCACGTTGAATGAGAGCAATGCAGGCACCTACACCTTCGATAGCGCCAGTTTCTTTCCGCTCGATGACGAAGGTTTCGGCAAGGAAGGAAACCAGCACAATTATCATTTCACCACCGAGATACACACAAAGTTTGACTACAATGGTGGAGAGATTTTCACCTTCCGTGGCGATGACGATGTGTGGGTTTTCGTGAATGGAAAGCTTGCGCTTGACCTTGGCGGCTTGCATGAGGCGCTGGAGCGCACGATCGATTTTGATGCGCAAGCCGCAAACCTTGGGATCGAGTCAGGAAATGAATACAACCTAGATGTGTTTCACGCCGAGCGGTTTTTGGTGGAGTCCAATTTCCGAATCGAGACGACCATTGACTGTTTCAGGCCTCAAGATGTTTTTTGATGCAATTGCTTCGATGAGCCGTTGACCCAACTCTGCACTGGGCACGTGCGAAAACACCATTTCGCTTTGCACCATGGGCAAAGATTGCTTTTCCTGGGATTTCTTTCCCCTCCAAAATCTGCTTTCTAACGCTTTTTGGGTGCTGTTTTCTTCATGATTTTGGTTTGGGTGCGGAAGCTCATGAGTCGGGAGAGAAATACAAAGACACGATTCATCCCGCCGGTGACCACAATCGGTTTTTTTCGCCGGTGAAGTGCATGGAGCGCTTCGGAAACCACCTGCTGCGGAGTTTGCATGATGGCCTCGGGTGGCGGCTCGTTTGGATCGCCGCCTGCGCGGTCAAAAAACTCAGTAGAGGTCGCGCCCGGGCAAAGGCCCATCACATACACCCCCCGCGCGCGCTGCTCTTCCCAAAGGGCAAGTAAAAGGGAGCTAACAAAAGCTTTGGTGGCAGCATAAAGGGCGCCACCGTGGGGGAAGGGCAAAAACGCTAGCACCGATGCTACATTGATCAGCGCGCCGCCGCGCCCAGCGCTACGCAAATAAGCGTGCGTTAACTAAAGCAGCGCATCACAGTTAACCCGTTGCATGAACATGAGATCATCGAGGCTGCTTTCCGGGAAATCGCCATAAACGCCCAGGCCTGCGTTGCTCGATATGCTTGCAAAGCGCTGTGACTTCATTTGGCTTGGATAAATCCGTGGTCAAAACTTCATGGCCTTCTCCGGTCAAAGTTGTCTTAAGCTCTTCGAGTTTTGTTTGAGTCCGGGCAACTAAGGTAAGCGCTGAGCCTTGCTCAGCGAGCTTCTGCGCAAAAACTTTTCCGATACCGCTTGAGGCGCCAGTGACGAGTGCACGTTTCATGGTTCGGTGGATAATGGTTCTACCTCAGTGCCTACCTCAGTGCCAAGGCGTTTTCAAGGTAATTTGTGCCGGGAATTTGTGCCAAGGCGTTTTCAAGGAAGCTCGCAGATACTTGATATATGCAATGAATTCTAGCGTTCGCCGCGACGAGAACCTGCTGAACGCCAAGAGGCGCTGCACACCGAGCCTTCCAACTTCTTTTCTGCTTTGTGACACCAGTCTGGGCTAAAGTGCAGTCCAGGAGCAGCAGCCTCCCAGCTCTTTCGACGTTCAGGATCGCCTTTGCGCTCCAACAGCTCGCGTCTCACCATCGCGCGCATGGTGTAATCACCCCACCAAATCAGGGAACTATTGAAAAGGCGTTTCAATCAGAGTCCAAGAGAAAACTTGGAATAGTTTCAAAGAAAACACAAGTCGTAGAAAATGTGTTGTCAACCTCATCGGTTTCAATCCAAAGTATCCCCATGTTTCAACTGAAGAAGGAATTATTGGCTGTATCTTGAAAACAAAACAGGCGTGTTTTTGACGTCCTCCAAAAAATCTGGGTTTGTTGCCCAGGCTCGGTAGATCTGCCGGCCAGTATCGACGTCCAGACTGGCCCACATAAGGTGGTCAAGTGCATAGGTATACTGGAGCGGAAGTCCAAAGAGCTGGTGTGCTTGGAGATTGATTTGATAGAATAAGCCAAAATTTAAGCTGAGATAGGGATCAAACCCGGTAGCTATCAGTGTGTAATCCGCTAGCAGATCATAAATCCTATCTAAATCCCGTGCACCGGAACGCTTGATATCAACAAGTTCATTTAAGATTTCAGCTAAGGCGTCCCAATACTGCATATGAATATCGGGATGCGCATAATAGCCCGTGATAAGGAGCCGCTCATTACCATCAACAATCAATTCCACGGAGAGATCGCTTGGAAGTCTGCGCGGCACCGACACAAAAACTCCATCACCAAGGTTCGTCGCAGTATGGATATTTGCGATTCCGTGACGATCCAGTAGTGCGGAAGCAGCTTCAAAGTGGTCGATGTTATCGTAGTTTGCGGCTTCGTCGAGGTATTCAACCACATTGAGTTCCGCGCGTGCATTCGTGAATATATCGCGAACTTGCGTTCCACTTAGTTCACCCGCACTCTTCCAAATTCCCTCCGCGAGTATTTCTGCTGAGTTAGGAATCTGTTCAAAATAAAACGGGACTTTTGATTGTTCCCACTCCATGACGAATTGCCGCAGCTTGGTATCGCGCAAAAGCAAATCTGTCTCTCTTGCGTATGCCACCGGAATATCACCCGAGCGCAGGATGCTGCGCACATGATCGTTCAAAGCTCTGCGGATGCGCCCAAGGTCAACACCTTCATCGAGCAGGCCTGCTGCTTTGGCCGCATCGTAGACTTCGGAAAGCTTGGTGCCAACATCGATGGCGAAAAACAGCACATCGATGACCACAAGGGTTCCTGTGAGTGAAGTGAGCGCTGAAAGGCGCTTCGCTTCTCTTGGGGGCACTAAGGCATCGTCCATGCCCACATAGGCAAAGGTGTTCATGGCGGCAGAGAGCGTGGCAAGGCGCATGTACTGGTAGATGCCCACTCCGGTTGCAAGACCACAGGCGAAAAGCGCAGGAAAAGCTGTGGGCCCAAGGTACCAAGTAGCGCCAATACACGCGCCCGCTGAAATCAAGCCTGCCCAAGGCGCCGCAAACTCTTTGGCTCTGGCTTCAGCAATAAGCTCATCATGAATGCGCTGAAAACCTTTGGGGTTTCCTTCTTCGTCGTAGCCGCCAAAGACCGAGAGCAGTCCGCTCTGCTCGATGATGTAGGAAAGCTTCCACGCCTTTTCCATGGTTTCAGGGACATCCGTATAAATTGGCGTGACCAGTTTGGCGGCTTCGGCGTTGTTGAGTTTGAGCTGCGCGATGACGTCCGCCAATGCCTTTTTAAACCAGCTCACGCGCACTGATTTGGGATGACCGTTATAGTCCACCGCCGAGACGGCTATTTCCGCCCACATGCCGAGCGACCAAATGGTGGGCTGTGTCATGGCGCCTTCATCGGGGCTGCGCGGAATGTCTTGGCTGACGTGCATGCGCAGGTGCGGGTACATGTTTGCTCCTGCTAGCTCTGAGTCGATGATGGTGTGGTACACTGCGAGCACTTCGGCAGCGAGCTGCCGCAGGTGTGCATACAGTGCAGTTTGTGTGTTGGGGATGCTATAATCATCCTCAAGCCTGGATGTGCGTTCTCTGAGCCAAAAAGCGCTTTCATACAAGTGGTCAAGCACCCCGAGCTCAAAGTAACCGCGCTTGGCGTTGATGTTCTGAAGCCTAGGCAGCAGCCTGGTGAAAAAGTCGCTGCAGCGCTGAAGCTCCGCTGAGCCAATATTGATGGCGTCCATCTCAAAAGCATCGGCGCACTGCTGCAACCTACTGCCGTTTGTGCTTTGCTCCTCGAGACTACTTACCACTGGCTGCAAAAACGCATCGTGCTTTTGCTGCGCATGGTACTGTTGCATCATCCGCTCGGCGATATCTTCAAAATAGGGCTCATATCGTTCGCGCGCCGCATAGGCAAGCTCTTGCTCGAAACGCGCGGTTGCTTCTTTTTCTTTGGCAAGCAGGGGCAGCGCAAAGCGAGCCGTTAACTCGACATAGCGCATCGTGGCGCCCATCTTCCACTCACTTTGGTCCTCACGTTGATTGATATCGTTTATTTCTTTGAGGATGACTTCTTGCTCATCGACGATGCCCGCTTCAATCGCCACAGGGTGCAATGGTGGCGGTGCAAGCTCAGCGCGAAGTTCTGAAGCATCTTTGAAGACGATTTGCGCGGCGCTACCATCTCCTGGAAGGCAGCGATACTCTGGTGCTTCGGGATCTTCGGAAACCAGCGTGCACACGCTTGGCGCTTCGCCTTCGCGCAGCGCGGCACACTGCGAATGCATACCCATCTCGCACGCGGGGTATTGCTTATACTGCGAGGCAGAACCATCGTCGCTCACATCCTCGCCGAGCAAAGGAATGCAACCGGTGAGCACACATGTTGCGAATAGAACCAACTTTCTCTGTAACGCTGCGTGCATCTTTTGTTCAATTGCAATTTAAGTGCCATCGTCTACAAGGTAGAGCTCTCTCCATTTTGGACAAAAAAAGACGGGGATTTCGGGATCAATATTTCATGACAAAGTATGCAATAAGCGCGATATCGGTGGTTGTACTACGCACTGGGTGGGGTCAAATTTACCCCGCGCACAAGTTTATCCTGTCGTTGGCATGTGAAATGTCCACGGCGGACGATAGTGGGCCGGAATAGGGTGCCAGCAACACCATTTTAGACAATGAACAACTGCCAAGCTGAAAAGGCAATGTTACGGCGTGTTGCATACCGAGCCTTCCAATTTTTTTTCGGCTTTGTGACACCAGTCTGGGCTAAAGTGCAGTCCAGGAGCAGCAGCCTCCCAGCTCTTTCGACGTTCAGGATCGCCTTTGCGCTCCAACAGCTCGCGTCTCACCATCGCGCGCATGGTGTAATCGCCCCACCAAATCTCATGCTCCACTTCTTGATAACGCGCGTTAATTTCTTTTACCAAAGGTCTTTGCGCAGGCATGACCGCACGCTTTTCTTCCTCGTCCCAGAGGAAAAATACCAAGCTTGGATTTTGCTGACGAAAGTGCTCCAGCATCGCTTGGTCACTGTACCGACCGTGCATGTATTCACATTCAAAACGCGAAACAAGACCGTAGGAGTCCATCAGATGGATGTCACCGGCCAAATATCCGGATTGTCCAATATCAATATGCACCACAGCTTCCCCTGGCTTGGTATAGCGATAGATATTCCGCGCATAAAAATGAGCCCCACGGTCGGCTTCAACAGCATGCACAAAAGGCTGATCTTTGCTGGGCCATTTGGCCTGCAACTTGTGATGGCTCGGCCAATGCACTGCATAAATTTCTTCCCAGTCACGCGCCTGCAAAGTCAGCGTACTTAAAAAGCAAAGCACAAAGAACGCGATGATCCAGCTCTTTTGCTGAGGCCATTGCTCATGCAACAACACGAAACCAACCAACATCGCAGCGGGCAGAAGCGGCACCAAAAAGCGCAGCCACGGCATCCAATCGCCCTTCGCAGAGACAATAAAGATCAAAGGCAGAACAAAAAAAGATACAAGTGCACTATTCACATCTTTAAATAGATGGCTGCGCTTTTCGATGACTGCAGCAAGTCCTGCGACAAGCAAAATCCATGCAGCTGGCATGAGAAGGACAGAGTGTACAATGTACAGCACGCCACGAAAGCGGCTTACCCGACTCATAATCGGGCCCATCTTGGCGTATGCACTATTGGCAATCAGTGCATCATAGTGAACCCAACGAAACAATTGCCAACTCAGCAAAGGCAAACAAGCAAGCAACCCAAGACCAACAAAGCGATCAAGCTTTAGCCTTCCAGCTTTGTATTCACGGTACGCAAAAAGCAACGCTGGCAAAAGAAACATTGGCCCTTCTGGGCGCACCACCGCAAGCAAGCCTGCACTCAGCACCACCCCGATTTGCGAACGATCCAAAAGTGCGATTGCAAAAGCGGTAAGCAAAAACATGAAAAGCGCACTTTCCATGCCCGTGAAAGAAACCCAAAGCAGCGCCGGCTGAAGCACGCACAAAAAGCCAAGCAAAGCACTTTGCCAAAGCCCACACCGGCGATAGAGCCAGACGCTAAGCAGCAGCACCGTCGCCAAACCCACAAGTGCACTCAAAGCCTTCGCCCAGAGAATTCCCGATGCACCCAAGCATCCAAAGGCAACCAACACAAAAAGCCAGAGCGGCGAACTGTAGCCCTCGGCTACCGTTCCCGGACCATACTGAATGCCATGACCATTTAAGATCGAACGCAGGTAGTTTTGATAGATAAAGGCATCATCAAGGACATAGTTGTCCCGAAGGTAGAGCGAGAACACAAATACAGCGCTCAAGCAAAGTAGTAGGAAGAACAGTAAGACAGAGTTACGACGCATGCGTTTTGAGTCTAATCGGAGCGATTTACGATGTCATATTCCCGTTCAATGTCTTTTTATCCATTTTCTCTTGGGCTTGAACGTTGCATTCTCGGGCATTTACCCATTGTTTCGTTGTTTTTTGCTAAAATTGAAAAATGGGGCATGCATTGGCGCGTTTCTGTGTCACAGTGCTGCCGTTCATGCCTCAGGATTTTTCCACATTTGGTCTACAGCCCGCGCTGATAAAGGCTATCGATAAACTTGGCTTCACCGAAGCCACCCCAGTGCAAACTTCGGTCATTCCTCTGCTTTGTGACGGACGCGACGTGATCGCCCAAGCACAAACCGGCACCGGAAAAACAGCTGCCTTTGCACTTCCGATTTTACAGCTTCTTGAAAAAGGCCATCCACCACCGCAAGCTTTAATCTTGGCCCCAACGCGCGAGCTTGCGCTACAAGTCGCCGATTCTTTTACGAATCTCGCAGCTTTTCTCAAAATACGCGTCGCAGCCGTGTACGGCGGGCAAGCCTACGGACCGCAGCTGCGTGAGCTTCGCTCCGGCGTTGATGTTGTCGTCGGAACCCCCGGTCGTATTTTGGACTTGGTGAATCGCAAAGTCATCAAACTCGAAGCGTTGCGCTTTTTGGTGCTGGATGAAGCCGACCAAATGCTAAGCCTTGGTTTCATCGAAGACATCGAAGAGATCCTCAAAGGCGCGCCCAAAGAACGAGTCTCGGCGCTTTTCTCGGCCACCTTGCCCAAAGAGATTCAACGGCTCGCGAAAAACTATTTGACCGATCCAGAAATGATCAAAGTCAAAGCAAACGAGCTGACTGCCGAGAACGTTGAGCAGCGCTACGTGGTCGTGCCCAGCCGCGACAAAAAGCGCGCCTTGGTGCGTGTGCTTGAAATGGAAAACCTCGATCGCGCCATGATCTTTTGCGATACGCGCGCAGCCACCACACAAATCGCCGATGGTCTAAACACACGCGGTTTTTCGGCCGCCCCCATCAACGGCGATTTATCACAAGCCCAGCGCGAATACGTGCTGCAAGGCTTTCGCGACAAGCGCATTTCAATCCTTGTGGCCACCGACGTTGCAGCGCGTGGTCTTCACATCGATGGCGTCTCACACGTCATCAACTTTGATGTACCGCGCGATCCAGAAATCTACGTGCATCGCATCGGTCGCACCGGCCGTGCAGGCGGCGCCGGCATTGCTATTTCGCTTTTCACGCCGGGTGAGCGACGTCGATTGATGATGATTGAGCGCTACACCAAAGGCGAGCTTGAACAAGGCAGCCTGCCGACCGTCAAAGCCATTCGCAAGCACCGCAACAAACTTTGGCAAGACAAAATCAGCGCCATCCTCAACGATGGCGACGTGCCACTTGAAAAAGGCCTCGTTGAAAAACTCATGCACGACGGGCACAGCGCAGAAGATGTTGCTGCCGCAGCGCTATGGCTAGCGCGCAAAGAAGAGCACGAACGTCCGATTGAAGAAATCGGCGAGCTTGAAGCCGAACCACGTTCAGAACGACCCCGCGGACGCCGAAGCGGACCGGGCAGATCAGGACCTCCACGTCGCGCTGGCGGCCCCGATGATCGCCCCAGGCGAAGCGGAAGCAAAAAACCCGGCAGTGGCCCTCGGCCAGGCCAGGGCGGTCCAAGGAAAAAACCAGTCGGTGGCGGCAAACCCCCACGCCCCAAGGGCAAAAGCGCTTCGAAACCACGAAAAGCGGCCCACCGCTCGTCCTAGCAACGGTCTTGAAAAAGCTCAAAGCTCAGCGCTTGTGCAAGCCGCTCGATTCGATGCCGGCAGCCTCTGCAATCTGCTCGAGCACATAGGATGTGCGAAAAAAAACATCGGCCGCTTTGATACGCAGCACCGCAAAGCCACGTTTTTCAAGTGCATGCTGTCGGAGCGCCGCACGCTGCACCGCAAGCGCCGAACTTGCATCGCTCAGATCAATCTCGATCACCAATGAAGCGCCCGGGCAATAGAAATCAACAATGTACGGGCCAATCGGCTGCCGGCGACGAAAGAGCACGCCACCCAGTTGTCCTTTGCGAAGCAAGCGCCAAAGATGCACTTCGGCCGGCGAAGTATGTTGATAAAGCCTCGCCCGGGGCTCAGCCGACTGCTCTTTTCTTTGCGCCATGCACCTGTATCGACCAGCCGCCAAGCAAGTTGCGTCAACGCGCTTCGAGGAGTAAAATTTTACCGATTCGTAAATTTATAGATAAAGCTGTCAAAATGCATGTACTTACGAATCGGTAAAATTTTCTTGAAATAGCTCATCAAAGCCAGTAATTTACGAATTGGTAAAATTTATGAAAGCCAGCTCCAAACTTCCTCACTATGGTCAAATCCGATCTGCCAAAGATGCGGGTCAGTTGTGTCGCGCTGAGCGAAAACGCCAAGGTCTTACCCAAGTCGACCTCTATACAAGCTCTGCCCTAAGCACGCGCTTCCTTTCTGAGTTCGAGCACGGCAAAGAGCACGTCTCACTCAGTAAGGCCCTGCTTGCCCTTCAAAGCTTGGGTCTTGACGTGTTGGTCTTCCCGCGCAACGAGGCGCAACAACTGCTTCGTCTATGGAAGCATTCTTCTGAGCCTCATGACACTTCCAAAAGCAAGCCATGAGAAAACGAGAAGCAAAAGTCTGGCATGAAACAAAGCTGGTTGGGGAACTAAGCGAAAACGCCAGAGGCCAGCTCTGCTTTTCATATGATGCAAGCTGGTTAGAAAGTGGTTTTCCAATTTCGCTTAACCTACCGCTTGATCGTGAGGAACACACTTCTGCGGCCCATGCTTTTTTTGAAGGCTTACTCCCCGAAGGTGCAACTCGGCAACGCTTATCGCGGCAGTACAAACTCTCAACGCACGATGTACTTGGTTTGCTTCTCAGAATCGGTGGTGATTGCGCAGGAGCGCTCAGCGTTCTTCCGACTGAACAGTCGCCATCAACCAAAGAGCTCAAAGCTCAGCCCATCAGCCTCGATGATCTTGAACGCTTGCTGCAAAGCCGCGGACAAAGCTCTATTTCTGCTGCGCCGCAGCGTTTTTCAATCGCAGGAGCGCAAGATAAAATAGCGGTAATCATCAACAACAACGGCTTGTTCACGCCCAATGCCTATCAACCATCCACCCACATTATTAAGTTCGAAACGATCCGATGGGTGTGCTTTGCTGAATACATGGCCCATCAACTCGCACGGTCCCTGAAACTTACCACAGCCGAAATCACCTACTGCGAACACGAGAAGATGCCCTATCTACGCATTTCACGCTACGATCGCGAACATCCATCCTCTGGAAACATAAAGCGCTTGCATCAAGAAGACCTCGCACAAGCGATGGGGTATCCGAGCCAGACAAAATACGAGCAAGATGGTGGACCATCACTTGCTCAAATCGCCACTGTCATTCGTGAGCACTGTGATCAGCCCGCACGCGACATCGTGCGGCTTAGCACATGGCAGATCTTCAACTACTTAGTGGGCAACTCCGATGGTCACGCCAAAAACCTTTCACTGCTCTATCGACCGAATCGCAGCACGCCCGAACTTGCTCCTTTTTACGACTTGGTTTGCATCGAGTTTCTAAACTTCATTGGCGTGACTAGTTTTGATCGCTCGCTTGCTTTTTTGATAGGCGAGCATGCCGAGCCTGAACAAATCTCAAAAGAAGATTGGCTGCTTTTTGCAAAATCCATCCAGGTTCCCGCCAAAACACTGCTTGAAACACTTCGCCATATGGCCGACGAGCTGCCCAGCTTAGCCAAGCAAGCACGCGCCCAGTTCACCGAGCACTTTGCCGACAACCAAGTCTACGATGACTTCGAAAAAAGCATCAGCAAACGCTGCCGCTGGACTCTGAACAACACGCTAAAATAGCGTCATGCCACATCAACGCTTACGAGTGCCGAAATCCCAGCGTTTTTGAGCAGTCGATTGGTTTCAATTAAAAAAGATGCGCTATGGTTAACAGATGGATAGCAACGCGCGGCGTAAGAAACGAGGCAACTGGCCCATTCGGCGTTATCGTCTCGGCGAGGAGCCCGACCTGCCCGCCTGCAGCACAAACACCGCCGAGCAGCGGCTCGCCATGATGTGGCCCCTAGCCAAACAAAGTTGGTTGCTGGCAGGCAAAGAACTCCCCACCTATTCACGCAGTCAGATGCCAGGTATCGTGCATCGTCCAGCCAACCCAGCACAACAGGCACGACGGCAGCTTCGATCGCGAGTTCTGACGACAAGATGGCGTAGCTGACCGCCAAGCCAAACACTGCCTAAGAGCCCCAGCTGACGGGAGCGTACCAGCCAATTGCCTCTATTTCCTTGGATCGTTCGGAATTCGCCAGCCTTTGAGACCCCGCCCCCTATTCTGTCCGCAACATTCCAATGGAAACACCGATAACCGGGTATGCTTTATGCAGTATACCCTTGTTTTTACGCCCTAACCGTACGATGCTCCTCCCCCCCCCCTCCGGCGGTGGCGCCCCACCGGTTTTTCGGGCCCGAGGGCCCCCGTCCCCCCGCGCGGCGCCGCGGCCCACCGCCGGAAAACCCGGCCAAAAGCCCCAGCTGCATGGGCCCCCTCCGCATTTGCACTCATGAAACGCCTGATTGTGGTTATGGCTTGTGGGCTGCTTTGCGTCGCCTGGCTGCTTCCTTTAAGTGCCCAAGCGCAGCGCTTTGGCCGCTCGATTATTGTGCGCTCCTTGCCGCATGAATCAAACCTGGATGGCGCCGACGCCATCAACAAGCTCGCGATTGTTTTGCGCCGCCAAAACGTGGCCATCATGCAGCCCGATGAAGTGCGGGCGCAGTACGAGCTTCGCGAATCGTTCGAATCGACACCGATTGAAAAGACCGAGGTCGACCAGCTTGCGCGCGATGCCAATAAAGCCATGGAGCTTGTGGCGATGCAGCGCTATGACCGCGCCCGGGAAATGGTCCTGGAGATTTTGAGCAAGGCAGACCTGACGCTTGAGTCGCTGAACCGTCAGCTTGAAAACGCTCGCAATGTGTTTAATAGCTGCATGTATCTCACGCGCGCGATGGTGGAAAACGGCGATGAGGGCGGCGCGATTGTTCAGGCGAAAAAGTGCAGGACCTTGGTGCCGGATGTTGAAGCCGATTACATTGAGCATCCGCCGGAAGTCTTGGAGGTGCTGAAAAAGGCCGAGGCCGAGCTTGCCGCAGAGCCGCATGGCACCCTGAGCATCGAGAGCACCCCATCGGGCTGCGATGCTTATCTCAATGGCCGCCGATTTGGCAAAACGCCGATGACCGAGCCAAATCTGATGCCGGGTGAATACCGCCTTCAAGTCGAGTGTGAAGAGGGCAAGGTGGGCCGGGTGCATCGGGTGCTTTTGGCGGCAGAGAATATGACGGTGCACATTGATACGCGTGTGGATGCGCATGTGCGCACACGCGGTGACCTTCATCTGACTTACGATAATGTGAACGAAGAAGATGAGATGCGTATGCTCGATGCGCTTTCTTTGGGCCGCTCGCTTGAGGCCAAAGAAGTCTTCATTGCGACCTTGCTTACACCGACGGTGATTCGCATTGACCGCATTGATGTCAGTGATGCCAAGGTCTTGGCCTCGGTGGTCTTTCGAACTTCGGATACTTCCGAGCCTTCGCTTAGCCAAGTGGCCAAGGCTCTGAAAGACGAAGTCTCGATGGACTTTACCGGCCCCTCGCCCAAAGAGACCGCGACCTGGCAGCCGAATGGCCCGCTTGAGTTCTCGGAGCTTAGTGAGGATGGCTCGCTTCCTGAAGACGACTCTTCGCCCGGTGTGCTTGGCTATGTGCTTGGAGGCCTTGGCTTAGCTGCGCTTGCAAGCAGCTGGGTGTTTTACGGCATCGCCGCATCCAAAGTCAGCGACTTTGAAAAAGCTCTGCCGTCGGATACGAATTACTTATCCTTGCAAAACAGCGCCAATAACTCCGTGCTTCCGCCTTTGTTGATTGGCGGCTCGGGCGCGCTGCTCACGACTCTTGCGCTGCCTATGTTTTTGCCCAGCGATGACTCGCTTCCGTGGTGGAGTTTTGCTTTTCTTGGAGCAGGAGCTGCCCTTGCGGCCACGGGCGCTGTGGTGATGCTGTCTGAAGATTGCGTTGGACGCGTCTGCACCAATACGCGCGACACTCAAGCCTTAGGCGGTTTACTCATGGAGCACGCCGTCCCGCTTCTTTCCGTGCCCTTCATCTACGCTATTCGGGCGCTCTTTGATGATAGCGACGATGCCCCTCTTCCAGCAGCGCGCGCCAGCCGTGATGGTTTTATGTTGTCTTTGTCGGGCAGGTTTTAGTCATGCCAGGGCTTTACGCGAGGTTTCCGCATCTTCGGCTTTCAGGCTCATCGCTCGTCGGCAAGTACAGTCGTACGTGCCTCCTCGCTCTTCACGTGCGCTCGAAGCTACGAAAACCTCGCGCAAAGTTATGTCCGAAAACGGAGCTGCCGCAGCGATTCATTCCAAGCTTTATGCTGAAGCTTCACAGCGCTACCTTTTGTCTTTTCCTTGGCTTTTGCTTTTTCACGCAAAGCGCTTATGCTGATACCGTGCTTGTTCTTCAGCATGCCGATAATCCTCAAGTCACAGAAGCGCACTATCAAAAAGCGCTTGAGTCCATCCAAAAGACCCTAAGCTCTTACGGCCATACCGTCCTTCACGTCTCAGACAGACGCCTCAAGCGCAAGCTAAGTGAAGAGGACAGGCGCTGCACCGCGGTGCTTTGCGCCGATGATGCAGCCAAGCATGCAGGCGCCGATGCCGCTCTAAGCTGGACCCTTTGGTCCCAAGAAGCTGTGCCCACTTCCATCGCGCTAAATCTCACCGCCCCCTCAGCTTCAAACTACGCCGTAAGATACGACATCTCGGGTAGCGACATCGCTACTGCAGCTCGCGAAGCCTGTAAAGAGGCCCTAAGCAAATTCCAAAAAGGCTCAGGCCCCTTCATCAAAGTCGATGGCACCCACGGCGCCCGCCTCTTAATAGACACCATACCCACCGGCATCCTCCCGTATCACAAACACATCGAGCCAGGAGAGCACCACATCACCGTCGAGCTCAACGGCTACGAGACTTTCAGCACAACCCTCACCATCCCCAAAGACAAAAGCTTCGAGCGCACTGTATCAGCCAAACTAGAGCCCATCATGGAGACGCACTATCCGTGGCTGATGTCGGGCGTGCTCGTGGGAGCGGGTGCAGCATTGAGCACACTTGGAATTATCGGGCTTGCAAAGGGAGACAGCTGCACTCGAAGCGATGCTGTTACTGGAGATTGTTTAGAAACGTCAAAACCTATTCCTGCTCTTGCTTGGACATCTCTCGGTTTAGGTGCAGCTTCCATTACCGCAGGCATCGTATGGTTTTTCATCGGCCAATACCAAACACGTGCTCCAACAGAAAAACAAACCACGAACGATATTCAAGTGCGTCTTAGCCCAACATCTATCGAACTAGCAGGAACGTTTTAATGCTTAACAGTCTAAATAAAAGCAAAACATTTTTTATCGCCTTTGTTTTTTCTCTCGCAACGCTGACAGCAACAACCTTTATCGGATGTGAAAAAACCGACCTGTGCACAAGCGATAACCCTCCTGCCGGCTGTTTCACATGCTACACAAACGACGATTGTTCGGGCGATAAACCCGTTTGCGACATCCCCAACAACACCTGTGTCGAATGCCTAGAAAGCGCCCAATGCATGGGCGATGACAAATACTGCGACACCGCTTCATCAACGTGCGTCCAGTGCATTGATTCAACCCACTGCACCACCCCCGAAGCCCCAGTCTGCGACACCACAACCTTCACCTGCACCGGCTGCGCCGAAAACGCCGACTGCGATGGCATCACCGGCAAACCCTTCTGCAAAAACGAAACCTGCGTAGAGTGTACCGTCGAAAACGAAGACGTCTGCGACGGCAACAGCTGCAACCCCAACACCTTCGCCTGCACCACCACAAAACTAAACGACGTAGGAACCTGCGAACCCTGCGTCACCGACACCGAATGCATTGCCAACCACAAGTGTGTACCATTGCTCTACCAAGATGCAGACTACGGTACGTTTTGCATGAAGCTATTGAGTGCAGGTTGTGCTGAACCTTATCAAGTACCTATCACTAAAAGAAGCGTTCTCACTAGTGAAAATGATCCTCCAGAACAGTTCTGCGGGATTAGTGAAGATCTAAATACCTGCGACGCTATGCTAGCATTCAACAAAACATGTACTCAAGATGGCGAGTGCATCATTGACGGCACACCGACTCCCACAACGGCGGCAATTTGTAGGACTGTGAATGGAGCACCTACAAGATGCAGTTATCTTTGTGGAGATAGCCTTCAATGTACAGTAAGCGCCCCATGTCCCAATGGCGGTGGTTATTGTGGCGAATAAGCAAACTTAACTTACGAATTTTGTCAGAACAATTGAGAGGTTTTTACATGAAACAAACAATTGGCCTGTCCTGGGCACAAGTGGTTTCTATTGGATTTTTTTTGCTTTCCGGCTTTTTTGGACTTTATTTCCACATGGATGGTGTCCACAAAGAAATCCGTGCGAACAATCGCGAGTTAACCAAAGAAATATTCGAAATAAAAGGGCGGTTTTCTTCCTTTTTCCTAAACTCAGGAATTGTAAAACCGGAAAAAGACAAAGTGGTCGTAAACCTAGGAAATATACCAGAACCAAGTAAACGTGAGCGTGCGGCAAAAGAAATGAAGGAGCTCATGCGGCTTTTGGAAAACCGACAGACAAAAGACGCTGTTCAGTCGCCAGCCAAGCTGGAAATTGGCGCCTTAGATAAAGAATGGGTGCCGGCTCGGATAACGAAACTCAAGGAGGATGGGGAAAAAGAAAACTAGTTGTAAGAAGATTAATGCTAGCTGTTCGCCTTAGGACACACGGTTAAATTCCAACTAGCAAAATAACTGTTTGCTGCCATTATATAAAGCCATCAGCCAAGACACTGTTGCCTCAATGTCCAGAACCGAATGAACTGATTACATCATTGTCCCGCAGCATTTTCCTTCTGATAGCAAAAACCAATACCATCAATGGTTCTTCGCTAGAATCAAATTCATTCCTCAGGGAAAGTCAGCCATTAGAAGTGAGAGTAAGCATCAGACACCAAAGAACATAATGATCGAAATAGATTGGAATTCGTTTAAAGCCAAAAACAAAGCCTACCATTCGGCTTTCGAGCAGCTTTGCTATCATCTTTTTTGCAGGGAACATAGACAAAGTAAAGGTATCTATGCGGATTTCAATCAGGTTGGCCTAGAAACCGAACCGATCTGTGTAAATGGGGAGTGGTACGGATTCCAAGCAAAGTTTTTCGACACCAAGATCGACTACGATCAAATTCAGGACTCGATAAGCAAAGCAATCAATGCATACCCAAAACAACTAGATCACATCGAGGTCTACACGAATCGGGCTCCCGGAAACAGCTTTAGGAATAAGAAAAAAAAACAAGTTGATAAACTTGGTAAAAACCACAAGATAGATATCATATGGATAGTTCCGAGCTGCTTCCAATCCCTACTGAACAAACCAAGTAACCTTGACCTCGCAAGCTTGTACTTTGGAAAAGGAGATATCCTAAAATTTATCCAAAATAGTACTCATCCACCATACCAGACTCTAGTTGCATCCAAACATTTTGTCGATCTACCGATTAGCGCAGATAATTGCGTGATTAGAAATTTGAAGGACTCATTGGTAGGTTCTTCGTCTACCCTTATGATGCTTACAGGCCACCCTGGCTCCGGTAAAAGCGTTCTTGTTCATAAGTTGTTTCGAGAACTAGCTGGATTTTCCGATGGGTCCTCCAACTGGAACACTCAAATGTTGAATCATGGCGTTCCAGTTATCGTAAACTTAAAAAACTGCATTTCATCTAGCCTCGAAACAATTTTGTCGCAAAGACAAAATGAATGTGAGATCCAAGGTGCAAAATATAATTTCTTTTATTTGCTAGACGGATTAGACGAATTGGCAGAAGATGTAGCTGATCGCACTTTATCTTTTGTTAAGGAGCTCTGCGACAGAGATAATGTCTCGAAGATTCTTATTTCGTGCCGGACGGGAAATCGCAATAAGACAAGAGCCAGAACTTATTTCCCGGATTTGAATGAGGTCAACATTGGTCAGCTTAATCGTGACCATGTGACAACATTTTTCGAGAAGAGAGAAAACAAGGAGAAGACAGAAAAGCTCAAATCGTTGCAAGAAACGAATCCAAATCTTGTCGACGAAATCAGAGATGTGTTGATTCTAAATTTGTTTTGGGAAGAAATTCAAAAACTCGACGAGCGTAGCAGCGCTTTTGAACTGTTAGACATTCATATTCGGCATTTGCTCTATGCAACCGAACTCCATAAGCAACTCGCCTCTTTGAGTCTTCCTTACCCTAAAGAAAAAGAAATTCTTGGTATTAATCGTCAAATCTCGACTAAATTTCAAGAGAGCTATCAGTTTCGATTTCCACAGTACGAGATCCAAAAGATACTTCTCGATAGATATCCGAGGAATGATTACTGCTCTACAAATGATGTACTCTCCTATATCGCCTCTCTGTTTTTCGACTGCGAGGGCGAGAACGGCTCTGAGCCTACCTATGTTTATCGACACAGGCGCTTTCAAGAGTATTTTTACATACAACATTTGGAAGAACGCTACCAAAAGTCGGTTCGCATACTTCGAGACACAACGATTCTTGGAAGCAAAGATTTGCTCGAAAATCTCTTCATACCTTACCTGAAACACTGTGCAGAAGAAAAGTTAGACATATGTCGAATCACCGAGATCAATCTCTTGGAACTGTACCTAGGAAAAAATCCACTTTGGGGCGCTGATTCACCATACTATCTTGAATCTAAGAATTTCGCTTTGGCTCTCGCGCTCCAAACTGACAATACTTTCGAAGAGCTTATGTTAGATCCTCAGCTGGAGTTAGAAAGAAAACTTTTTGTTGATTCTTGCAAGCTCGAAGAAGATTTAGAGGCTTGGAAGAGAAACACAAGGTACGCTTCAGAAAGAGACCTCCTAAGAGTGTTTGAAGAAGTCCTAGGTAATAGCCTTTCTTGCGCTCGAAGGCTTTCAGAAAATCACAAAAATAGACTTGGCGGAGAAATCTACGCGAATTACAAAAACACCCGTGCACTTTTTGACAAGTACAAGTTTTCTGCGAACTTTAAACACCAGAGTTTAGTAGATCCAATCGAAAAGCATTTAACAGACTTCTTCTATCTTCTGCTCGAGATAGATAAAGTTGAACCGGATGAACTTCTGAAGCAAATCCGATGCTCTTGTGAGCAGTTGCCAAACGCGCGTCAGCATCTGAGTCAATTGACAGAAGAAGAAAAAGTTTTCTTCGCATTTTTCGAAGCTTGTATACAACTCAATCTAGTAGAAAAACTGATTGATGTACTCGAAGACCAGGAAATAGAAATGCTCTTGGCTCACCTTACGTGCTTAGAACACCTACATTTGTTGTTAGGACCAACAATTAAACCAACATCAGAAAACCTGCTTTTGAAGGAAGTAGACCCAGCTACTTCTCGATACGCTGAGAAACTAATCTTTATCAAAAAATTCTACACAATGAGTTTATGCCAAAAAGAAGTTGATTTCATTGAAGGCAAACATGACGAATACATAAAGAGAGACCGACATGACTGGCGCTTCTATTGTATCGCCTTTCACCTCGCACTTACGGGCTTCGTATTAGATAAATCGGATATTGGAAGACTACTTCAAAACGATGGCTATAGAATCGGATTTGATATCTCAATATACCAAGCACTTTTCAAATCTTATTCTGAAATGTTACGCGGTGAAGAGAAGCTCGAGAATATTCTTCTCAGTTTCCGAAACTATCTAGATACCACGGAGATAAAAGACGGTAGTGTTTTAGAAGAACTATCTGAGATATGGGCTTATCTCATCGCAGATGGCTATAGGTCACAGGATCAAAATCAACTTATACGTGAAATACTCTTCAAACGGACACGTGTTCCTTCTTTACTACAATCTTTGTACAGAATTCGTCTACGCAGTCCTAACGCTTTTATGAGGCTCGTAAGTGGTTCCGATTTGTTGAGTTTGGAGGAAGAGTCCCATGCACCAAAAGACAGATTTCCCGAACTCGTGGATCAATATTTCGAACTCTCTATTCTAAACGCTGGCAAAAACGATAAGAAAGCAAAAGACCTTTTTTTGAAAGGAATTCACCATGGAACCCTACGTCACCTTTGGCACAAAGATCATATTGTCAGTTGGGGGCTTGTGCATGCCTTGAATACGATGTTGTCCAGTAATTTTATTGATCGAAAAGACCTCGAATCTTACGTGGACAAGGTTTTTGTTCTTACAACCAGAGCTCTCAAAATTAGTGATGGTGACGAAACAAAATATGGGCCAAAATTTCTCGTTAAAACTATCGCCAAATTCGATATTGATCTGGCTGAAAAACTATTGCGGAATCTAGAACAACAAGACTATGGTCTATGGAACCAAGCTTTAACTTCGACTCTTTTAGAAAAAATTTCGCTTCACGTTCCTTTATCAGTCATGGAAAAAGAGCTTTCAAAATATCAGCCACGACTCTATTCTATGGAATCATCTGAGGGATACGAAGAAAAGTTCGTAGTTTATCTTTCAATAGCAAAAGCCACTTTTACAACGAAGGTGACAAAAAAACTGCTTTCGAAAGAGCCTATCAAGTCGTGGAAGAGTTCCGCAATAGGAAAATCCGCTACGGTTTTTCGAGCAACGACATTAGAGAGTATATACTTAGCTACCTAGAGTTGTGCACTAAATATAAGGTAACCCCTAACTTGGAAGCTCCTTCAGAACGCGAAGCGAATCACAGCTCAGAAAACGAAGATGAAATTTTTGTAAATAAGTTCAACGATGCAACTACTCATAACGAAATTAGTAATCTGTTTGATGAGCTCAAAGATTTTAATAACAACATTATCATAGAACGAAAAGAAAGTTGGGATAAAATCGTCGAGACCACACTATGTGTGATGAAGAGTCCGAAATTGGTACTCTCCCTCTTAAAAGAAAATAATTATCCTCACGTATCTTGGCATTCAAAAAACTCAAAGCACCTTCACTACTGCCTGGCTGCTTTATTGCGAAAACCGTCATTCAAAAGAGAGGTTTTCGAATACCTAAAAGCGCATTCTGGTTATGAAGGCTTCGCTAACTTGATTAAGTCTTTCGCGGTCAATGACAATGAAAAAATGTGCACAAAACTTTTCGACCGATATGTGCAGTTTTGCGAGTTCCTTCTTTACTAAAATCGGGGGACGAGTAGGAATGTGCCAACGCGTTTTTGTAAGCAACTCGTCGATTGACTGACCGACAATGTTTAGGGGAACTTTGTTTCGGAGATGCACGCATTGCGTATATCCAAAAAAATGATGGGTTTTGTCGAGAGTTAGGCTTCTTTAAAACCACGTTGGCAGCTTTTCGAAAATCAAGGCATTATCCTTTACCCGTTTTTGATTTTCTTCCCTGCTCAATTTCCTTTCGCCGCCCAACCGATAGGCACTCTAGCTCATCGACTGTTGGCCTCAGATGTTCAGGCATGTTTTGCCATTCGTTTTGCTTCACCCAAACAAAAACAAATCCACCCTCTGGTAGGCTAATCGTTCCCCCGCCAATGGGATTGGTATTGCACGTATTTCCAATACAACTAGTATGATAATATGTCGGCCGAGTATCACGTTGCGTAGTGTCAGAATAAGCTCGTATCACGTGTGTTGCGCCTAACTCCGCCGCCTTGCTACGTGTTTCCTTTATAACGTCCTCGTGATTGGCCCACTTATTTCCAGAGGCACGGTACGTACCAAGTATTTCGAAATCAAAATGGCTGATTTCATTGATATCTTGTTGATAGATCACTTTCGCACAGTACACCGAAGGTTTTATGCCGCGCTCAAATTTAGACGAGGACGGCTCAAACCGACCGCTAACGCTCGCGCACCCGAAGGCTAGGAAAACAACTGTAATCGCGTAGATAAATTGGTTCATTTCCTGAAACCCCCGCAAAGATGTTCTAACAATGCTAACCCAACTAGCCTTGGCATTCAAAAAAGTATCTATCTAAACGGAGACATGTGTCAGACGAACTCATCGGGACTTTGACAGAAACCGGGAGACGAATATCCATCCCCGGATTTCGAGCAATAAAAGATCTATGACCGACAAAAGCCTTTCTTATTCCATTACGGCTCTCGACTCACGTCCATTCCGGTCCAGGTGACAGCACCAACTGCCGGTTCTCGTATGTATTCGATCTCTGGAACTAATCCCTTGGTTCTAACTATGGCAAACACTCGTATGTCTGTCTCGGGAAACGCTGCCTTGAGTTTGCATGCAGCTGCAAAAATAGTTCGTCCTTTGGTGATGACATCATCGACAAGCATAATACGTTCTGGAGGAGTTAAAAGCTCCTTTACTTTCAAAGAATCAAAATGTTCTTTCACTGTTGTTCGTTGACCAAGCTCTGCAGTTGCTGACTTTTGAACTGTGATACCGCGTTCAAGCAATGGCTCGACACGTTGTCCCAAACCATTCGCAAGTAAGCCTTGAGCAAGCTCAAATGACGGCCATAGTTCATTTCCCCTTCGCTTGGCGCTATTGGGGACTGGAACCAACACATCGTGCTGACCGAAGAAACTCTTGATGGACGCGTACTGTGAATCTCGAGCAACTAACTCAGCGCCATAATGAAAGATAGTTTTATAATCCCGATAAGGCTTGCTCTTCTTGATGTAATTGATCACCAGCAACTGCGACTTTTCTGATTCCAGTGACTTACCTCTAGGAGAGTAAACCCAGAACGAAGCATATTTGATGCTAGAAAGCGGCGGCTGCCACATAGTCTTGTTCAGTCATGACAGGTGGAATGACTTCAAGCACATCGCTTACATTGTTTAAAGATCGAGCCCCATAGTCTATCATTTCTTTGACCCATTGGTATCGACCGGACTTCACAACAGACTGCATGATAAATAATGGCCTGCCTAAGCGAAGCGCTTCCCAGCCTTGAGAAAGCGTGCCGCTTGATTCTCCCGCTTCTACGATCACAGTGGCATCTGAAATCAGCGCCATGGTACGGTTTCGTTGAGGAAAATTTGTTCGACGCGTTGGGCTGCCAGGAGCGAACTGCGAAAGCACAAGATGTTTGGACATGATGGTATCCTGCAAATCCTTATGTTCCGATGGGTAATACTCGTCGACCGGCGTTCCAAGCACGGCAATTGTTTTCCCACCTACTTCCATGGCTGTGTTATGGGCCATCGCATCGATACCGCGAGCTAAACCGCTTACAATCACAATCTGATCTTCTGCCAGGAGACGACATAACTTATGAGCTCGTTTTAAAGCGTCTGGCGAAGCTTCCCGAGAACCAACGATAGACACACTCGGTAGTTTCAATAAGTTTACGTCTCCAACCACGTACAACGTTTTAGGAGCATTTTTTCGCTCAAAATCATTGAGGCTACCAAGCAGGCTTTCAGTCGACTCTGTGCGAACTGTTACTGCAGTTAACATATTTTCTTTTTACGTTTCAGATCGTGCTTTGGCAAGTACTTATCTATTTCCAGAGAAAAGCTACGAATTACGATGCTCCCTGCCCATGAAACGCCTGATTGTGGTGATGGCCTATGGGCTGCTTTGTGCAGCTTCGCTGCTTCCTTTAAGTGCCCAAGCGCAGCGGGAGGGCCGCTCGATTATTGTGCGTTCCTTGCCGCATGAATCGAATCTCGATGGGGCCAATGCCATCAATCAGCTTGCAATTGTCTTGCGCCGCCAAAATGTAGCCATCATGCAGCCCGATGAAGCCAGGGCGCAGTACGAGCTTCGGGAGTCTTTCGAGTCGATGCCGATTGAAAAGACCGAGGTGGATGAGCTTGCTCGGGATGCACAAAAGGCGATGGAGCTTGTGGCGATGCAGCGCTATGAGCGGGCTCGGGAGAAGGTGCAAGAGATTTTAGATAAGGCGGATTTGACGCTTGAGTCGTTAAACCGTCAGCTTGAAAAACCAAGGCATGTGTTTAATAGCTGCATGTATCTGACGCGCACGATGGTTGAAAACAACGATGAAAGTGGCGCGATTGCTCAGTCGAAAAAGTGTCGCGCTTTGGTGCCGGATGTTGAAGCTGATTACATTGAGCATCCTCCGGAAGTTTTAGCGGTGCTGAAAAAAGCCGAAGCTGAGCTTGCGGCCGAGCCGCATGGCACGCTGAGTGTTGAGAGCACGCCTTCGGGCTGTTCTGTTTACCTCAATGGCCGCCGCTTTGGCAAAACACCGATGACTGAGCCCAATCTGATGCCAGGCGAATACCGTCTTCAAGTCGAGTGTGAAGAGGGTAAAGTCGGAAGGGTGCACCGGGTGATTCTGGCTGCAGAGAATATGACCGTGCACATCGATAGCCGGGTTGATGCGCATGTTCGGACGCGGGGGGATTTGCACCTGACTTATAAAGACGTGCATGAAGAAGATGAGATGCGCATGCTTGATGCGCTTTCGTTGGGCCGCTCGCTTGAGGCCAAAGAAGTCTTCATTGCCACCTTGCTTACGCCGACGGTGATTCGCATTGACCGGATTGATGTGAATGAAGCCAAGGTCTTGGCCTCGGTGGTCTTTCGAACTTCGGATACATCCGAGCCTTCACTGAGCCAAGTGGCCAAGGCTCTGAAAGACGAAGTCTCGATGGACTTTACTGGTCCTGTACCGAAAGAAACCGCGACCTGGCAGCCCAATGGTCCGCTTGAGTTCTCGGAGCTTAGTGAGGATGGCTCGCTTCCTGAAGAAAACACTTCGCCCGGTGTGCTTGGCTATGTGCTCGGCGGCCTTGGCTTAGCTGCGCTCGGCACAAGTTGGGTGTTTTACGGCATCGCCGCATCCAAAGTCAGCGACTTTGAAAAGGCTCTGCCTTCGGATACGAATTACTTATCCTTGCAAAACAGCGCCAATAACTCCGTGCTTCCGCCTTTGTTGATTGGCGGCTCTGGCGCGCTGCTCACGACTCTTGCGCTGCCTATGTTTTTGCCCAGCGATGATTCGCTTCCGTGGTGGAGTTTTGCTTTCCTTGGAGCCGGCGCAGCCCTTGCGGCCACAGGCGCTGTGGTGATGCTTTCAGAAGATTGCGATGGCCGCGTCTGCACCAATACGCGCGACACTCAAGCCTTAGGCGGTTTGCTCATGGAGCATGCTGTCCCGCTTCTTTCGGTGCCCTTCATCTACGCCATTCGCGCGCTCTTTGATGACAGCGAAGATGCGCCGCTTCCAGCAGCGCGCGCCAGCCGTGATGGTTTTATGTTTTCGCTGTCAGGCAGGTTTTAGTCATGAGAGCGCTTGGTTTTCTTGTAGCGCTCAGCTTTTGCTTTTTCACGCAAAGCGCTTATGCTGATACCGTGCTCGTTCTTCAGCATGCCGATAATCCTCAAGTCACAGAAGCGCACTACCAAAAAGCGCTTGAGTCCATCCAAAAGACCCTAAGCTCTTACGGTCATACCGTCCTTCACGTCTCAGACAGACGCCTCAAGCGCAAGCTAAGCGAAGAGGACAGGCGCTGCACCGCAGTCCTTTGTGCTGATGATGCCGCCAAGCATGCAGGCGCCGATGCCGCTCTAAGCTGGACCCTTTGGTCCCAAGAAGCTGTACCCACTTCCATCGCTCTAAATCTCACCGCCCCCTCTGCTTCAAACTACGCCGTAAGATACGACATCTCGGGTAGCGACATCGCCGCTGCAGCCCGCGAAGCCTGTAAAGATGCCCTTTCCAAATTCCAAAAAGGCTCAGGCCCCTTCCTCAAAGTCGACGGCACCCACGGCGCCCGCCTCATCATCGACACCCTCCCCACCGGCATCCTCCCCTACCACAAACGCATCGAACCAGGAGAGCACCACATCACCGTCGAGCTCAACGGCTACGAGACTTTCAGCACAACCATCACCATCCCCAAAGACAAAAGCTTCGAGCGCACTGTATCAGCAAAGCTCGAACCTATCATGGAGACGCACTATCCGTGGCTTGCATCAGGCGTGCTCGTGGGGGCGGGGGCTGCGTTGAGCACACTTGGAATTATCGGGCTTGCAAAGGGAGACAGCTGCACTCGAAGCGATGCTGTTACTGGAGATTGTTTAGAAACGTCAAAACCTATTTCTGCCCTTGCTTGGACATCTCTCGGTTTAGGTGCAGCTTCCATTACCGCAGGCATCGTATGGTTTTTCATCGGCCAATACCAAACACGTGCTCCAACAGAAAAACAAACCACGGACGATATTCAAGTGCGTCTTAGCCCAACATCTATCGAACTAGCAGGAACGTTTTAATGCTTCACAATCTAAATAAAAGCAAAACACTTTTCATCGCCTTTGTTTTTTCTCTCGCAACGCTGACAGCAACAACCTTTATCGGATGTGAAAAAACCGACCTCTGCACAAGCGACAACCCTCCTGCCGGCTGTTTCACATGCTACACAAACGACGATTGTTCGGGCGATAAACCCGTTTGCGACATCCCCAACAACACCTGTGTCGAATGCCTAGAGAGTACCCAGTGCACAGGTGATAACAAATACTGCGACACCACCTCATCAACCTGCGTAGCCTGCCTTGATTCAACCCAGTGCACCACTCCCGAAGCCCCAGTCTGCGATACCACAACCTTCACCTGCACCGGCTGCACCGAAAACACCGACTGCGAAGCATTCCCCAACAACACCATCTGCCATAACGACAAGTGCGTCGAATGCACCACTGAACAAGAAGACGACATCTGCGGCATCTACATCTGTGTTCCATCAACAAACACGTGCTCAGACACTATTGAGCAAGGAAGCGCTGGCATCTGTCAAAGCTGTGTTTCTGATACACAATGTCAGATGGATCACAATTGCATAGCGATGTTATTCAATGAAGATCCTAGAGATAATGGTTATTGTCTTAAGTTGGTGAGTGCCGGTTGCGAAAAGCCATGGACTGCCGACACCATTACATCTGCTAGTTTATCTGGTGCACCTGAAAATGATTATTGTGGAATCAAGCAAAACCTAACGACCTGCGAAGCTGTCCTTGAACTAGTGAACGAAAATGGTTGTCCGAATGGAACCGATGAAGAGTGTGGAGCAGAAGGTCTCAGTGATGGCCTTTGTCGAGATTTTGGGCTAGCGTTAAATCAATGCACTTATCCGTGCGATGGTGTCGTACAATGCAAAGACGGTACCGCCTGCACAAACGGTTACTGTCAACCGTAATTGAGCGATCCACATAGCCGAACAGTCGGAGCTTTGGGGTCTCCGACGCGTCTGGAAGTCTCTGCGACATCGGCCAACGATTCTATCCTGGAAGACCCGCTCACTCGTCGAAATCACGACTTGCTGCTTTTGAAGAATGCGTTCTTGCAAATTCTTTGGTTCTCCGGGCTTTTTTGCCTAACGTTAAGGGGCGGCGGGCCGAATGAAAACGAAACCACTACCGATAATAAAGCCCAGCGATGCAAAATCTTGGTCACTTTGCGCCCGTCGGGTGTGGCTAGACAATAAGGCCGGGCTCGGCCTTACCAAGGTCGAAAATGCCTTTGAGCAGTTGATCATTGACCGGGGAATCCGGCACGAGAGACGAGTGTTGGACCAGCTCTCCCAGTCACTTGAATGTCGTACAGCTAAATCACCCGAGCACACGAACGAGCTAATCGCGAAACGCATCCCGGTTATCTATCAAGCTCAACTCAACGACGAGAAGAACGGTATTATTGGGAATCCCGATTTCTTGATTCTTCATGAAAGCGGTGAATATCAGGCAGCGGATGCTAAGCTTTCGCTGAATGGTGCGAAAAAAGAAATTCGAGCTCAGCTCGGACTCTATAGACGCATGCTCGGCAATGGTCTTCCTGCCATTGCATTCCTTGGCAACGGCGAGGAATACCTCGTTGAGGATAGCGATGATTCTGTAGCAGAACAGTTTCTCGCTGACATGCGCAGGATTTTATCCAGCGACGAGGAACCGTTCGTTCGCTATAGCCATAGTAAATGTAGCGCTTGTCCGTACTGTGATTACTGCAAGCCGAAGTTTGAAGCTGCCGAGGATCCTTCTTTATTATATGGTTTAAATGCGAAGGCAGCTTTGGGCTTGGAAAAAGAGGGCATCGGCACGATTTCGCAACTCGCAAGCTCCGATCCGAAGAACATACCTGATATTCCCCACCTAAAAGGTTTCAAGAAAAAACAACGCGCCGTACTTCAAGCAAAAGCTCACCTCTCCGGCGATTCCTATCAGCTCCGATCGATCACATTGCCAGCCGGCCAATGGGTTCATTTCGATATTGAGGATAATCCGCTAACCGACGATGGCGAAAAACACGTCTACCTCTGGGGTTTTCTGTTGCCAGAAGGCAACAAATTCGAATTTGTGTGGACAGACAATGAAGAGCAAGACAAACAAGGCTGGCTGGAATTCTTGAAGCGAGTGGACCTTTATCGGAGCAGATATCCAAACCTGAACTTGGCACACTATTCCCACCACGAGAAAACAACCATTCAAAAGTATGCACAACGCTACGAAATGGAAGACCAACCCACCGTAAGTTATCTACTTGGCGATCAGAGCCCATTATTTGATTTACAAAAACCAATACTGGATGCATTGGTGTTGCCGCTCCAAGGTTATGGGCTCAAAGACATCTGCAAACACCCTAACTTGGTAAACTATCAATGGAGAGACGAAGATTCCGGCTCACAATGGTCTGTGGTGCAGTTTCATCGCTATCTCGAGGAGACCAACATCGCTAGACGGAATCAATTGAAGGCTGACATTCTCAGCTATAATCAAGATGACGTGACCGCAACCCACCACCTAGAACAATGGCTCCGAAAACATTATAGTGCTTAATCCATGGCAGCAAAACTTTGAGCCGCTATCTGCATATTGATAGTTTTTACTCCGGCTAAAAGGTTTTTGTCCCAGGAATGTGCCAACGCGTTTTTGTAAGCAACTTGTGGGTCGGCAGCTTTTCGGACGTATCGAGATGAAGCAGCACGTCTAAAGGCATCGTGTACGGTGGCCTTACCCGACGCGTCAACTTCGAGGCCATTGCCAAGTAGCTAACTCACCACCTGACCGAGCGCGGAGCCCTATGTCTACGCTGCGTTTAATTCAACTCGATAGTCAAGATCGGCTACAGCGAGCTGATCTTGCAGAGCAAGCCGGACAAACTGAGATTCGCTGTACCCTAGGATCTTCGCAAACTTCGCTGCGCGGCCCGGGCTCAATAGACGACGGCCTTTTTCAAGATCGCATAGATGTTGACGAGAGATGCGCAACAAGGTCGCAAAGCTCGCCTGGCTACGCTCCTCGCACCGGCGTATCGCGAGCAGAGCCTCCCCTAAAGTCAGGGGTCCACCCGTGAGCTTTTTCAGAAATGCGGTTGCATCCACATCACCCGATCGATTTTTCCTTTTCTTCTTAGTACTCATGTTTGCTGGCCTGGTATCCTGGTATGTCCACCCATAGATTAAGCTTACTCACAACCTGAGGAGGAGCTTTACGCAGCGCCTTTTGCACGCGGGCGCTAAGTACCACCCGAGTAATCGTACGAATGATTGTACCCTCACACGGGGTATTTGTCAGGCAGCGACGAACTTACGCGACTAGGGCAACACGCCGACTGGCATCATCCAAGAACCTCCACGAGCTCGGCCAGAATCTTCAACTCTCCCTCGTCTAGATCCTCGAGGACTATGGGCTCGAAGGTCGACTCGGTGGAGTCCGGCTTGAGGGTGATGCGGCTGTGGCGCCACCCGCCGTCGCCGTCGGACTCCTTCTCGCTCTCGTAGACCTTCACGGTGTAGCTGCCGCCGTGCTCCGGGTCTTGGATGTCGCGGTGTTGGGCGAGAACGACCTTGCCTTGCCGCGTGCCCGCGGGTCTCAAGCGCCACAAGCACCATGCACCGTTCGGAATGCGGCGGTTCATGGACTCGCCGACGACCTGCGCGACGAAGAGCTCTTCCGAGGGACGATGCCGACCCGTCAACTCCACCCATTCATGGTCGCCATGATCGACGTTTTGCGGCGGCGAGAAGCCCCCGGCCGCAACCTTCAGTTCCAGGAGCGGCACGCAGTTCTCGTAGGGGCGCGCGTCCTCAGAAGCGATTCGCCGAAACGGCAGCACGCGAGCATCACTACCCGCCGTGGCACTCACGTCATCGTCTATCGTCGCATCGAACGCCTGGAAGGTATTCGACACTCGGAAACGAACGTCCGTCGCGAGAGCTTTGAAGTGAGCGCGGCCACAGTCGATCTTCGCCTGTTCGGTAGGTCGGAGTGCATCCGTGAATAGGCTGCCCTTTGATTCCACGACGAAGTAGAGACGACTCTTACCATCCCGCTCGATGAGCACCGCCCAGTCTGGGTTGTAGCTGCCGAGCGGGGTCTCGATCTGGAACCACATCGGGAGCTTCGCGTAGACCTTCACGTCCTCGCTGAGCTCGAAGGACTTGGCGAACTCGGCCTCGACGTCTGAGTCGTAGACGACATGGGAGAACACGGACTTCTGGCTCTCGAGCATGTTCTTGCTGAGATAGCCGTAGATCTCTTCGGTCTCGAACAGCTCCTGCGCGTAATATTCTTGGTCCCCGATGCGCTGGTACTTGATGCCATCCACGATGAACAGGCGCATCTGGTGCTGGATGATCGTTGCCGCCTGCTCGATGAACTTCTGCGGATTGCGCTTGAAGTGCTCGAGCTTTGCGCTTCGCCGCAGAATCTCGACGATCGATCGGCGCGTGAGATTGGTCTCGTTCTGCAGGAAGGACACGACGTCCGGCGGCTGAAAATCGGTCGCCTCGTACGTGTAGGCCTGCTCGGTGGCATCGCCCATCTGGACGCCACCGCGATTGATCTCGGCCTGGCTCTTGCGGAAGACAAACCGCGCGCGGCCGACGACCAAGGACTTGTTGATCTCGTCGGCGCACGTCTGAATCAGCTTCTCGGGGTCGAACTCGACGCGGAACGTGGTGCGATGCTTGATGCGGTCCCACAGCTCCTTGAACTCAGCTCCGAGGTAGACGCCCTTGTTCAAGCGCACGCGTTCTCGTTCGTCCGCGTTCTTGACGTTAAGGCTACCGGCGACCTTCGTGAGGGCGGCTGTGATGGCCGCCGAGTGCTGCGCGGCATCCTCGGGCAGCTGAATCTGCCCGCTCTTCAGGTCGCTCCGTAGTTTGTCCTGAACCTTACCCTTACCATCGATGTAGCCGGCATCCTTCAGGTGCTTCCAAAGAGCCTCTGATGCGTCGATGCCGAGGTGCTTCGTCGTGTGGTCGCCGGTCTCGATCGGGATGTTCGCGAAAAGATGTTTTTCGACGATCCCGAAGCGGATCCCGGTGTCTTCCTCGATCTCCTTCTGCAGCTTTTTGGCGAAGTCCTCGTAGGACTCGTTGGCCATGACCGTTAGTGTGTTCACGTCGAAGCCATGCACCCGTTCGCCCTCTTGGTTCACCGCGATACGCAAACCGCGGCCAATCTCCTGGCGCTTCTTCATCACCGAAGTCGTCTCATTCAGGGTGCAGATCTGAAAAACGTTCGGGTTGTCCCAGCCCTCCCTCAGGGCCGAGTGCGAAAAGATAAACTTGAGTTTCGAATCGAAGCTGAGAAGCTTCTCCTTGTCGCGCATGATGAGCTGGTACGCGCTCTCGTCCGCGATGCTGGTGCCCTCGCCGCGAGATTCCTTCATGCGCTCGGTGCCGGTCGCGTCCTTCTTCCTGTCGACCGCGAAGTAGCCGTCGTGGACACCGTCGGCAGCGGTCTCGATATCGACGCTCTTGAAGAGGTCCGCGTACTTGGGTTTGCGAATGAGCTTCGCGTACTCTTCCTCGAACATGACTGCGTACTTACCCGACCTCGGATTACCTTCTTCGTCGTAGTCTCGGTAGTTGGCCACGCGGTCAATGAAGAAGAGGCTGAGAACCTTGATGCCGCGCGGCCGCAGGCGCAGCTCCTTGTTGAGGTGTTCCTCGATCGTTTTGCGGATCTGCAACCGCTTGTAGTCGTCCTGATTGACCTCACCGATGGCCTCACCGAGCTTCACGATGTCGGGCTTGCTCGTGAAGTCGATGTACTCCTCCCCCTCCTCGCAGTAGATGTTGTTCAGAATGTAGCCGTCGTAGAGGTCTCGTCCGCGGGACACCTCGAGCAAGTCGCTTCCCTGCCGGACGGTCTTCTTCTTTCGCTGCACAGTGCCGGCGCGCCCGACGATGTCGATCTCCACCTGTGCCGTGATTGGGCTCTTCTTGTTGTCGACCTTCAGGAGCTTGATGTAGGCGCGATTGTGGCTGCCCTCGACGTCAATGCCGGCAACCTCGATCTGCTTGACGAGCTTGCGTTCGTAGGCGTCGACGGCGTCGAGTCGGAAGACCTGGTTATGCCGGTCCTTGTGTGTTGCTGAGTACCTCAGAGTGCAGAGCGGGTTCAGTGACGCTATGGCCTCGCGACTCTTCTCCGTGTTGGCGACGCTCTGCGGCTCGTCGATGATGACGATGGGGTTGGTAGCCTGGATGAACTCGATCGGTCGCGCTCCCGTCATCCGGTCGTGCGGGCGATGAATGATGTTGGCCTTGTCCTCCTTGTCCGGGTCCGTGAAGCTCTTTCGGAACGCGTCGATGTTGATCACCATGATCTGGACGCAGTCGCTGGTGGCGAAGTTTCGCACTTGGCCGAGCTTCTGAGAGTCGTAGATGAAGTAGTCGTAGCGGACGTTGTCGTAGATCCCTTTGAGGTGCTCCTCGGTGATCTGAAGAGACTTGTAGACGCCTTCCTTGATGGCGATCGAGGGCACGACGATGATGTACTTGGTGAACCCGTACTTCCTGTGAAGCTCGAAGGCAGTGCGCAGGTAGACGTAGGTCTTGCCGGTGCCGGTCTCCATCTCGACCGTGAAGTTCATGCCGTCGAGCTCCTTGGACGGAGCGAGCCCGTTGCGGAGCTGGATCTTGTTGACGTTGGCCAGCAGGTCGTCGTCCAGAAGCTTCAGGCGGTTGCCGATGCCCAGATCCGACTCAAAGAGGGCCGCCTGCGGACCCGTGTCCAGTCGAGCCACGGTGAAGTTGGTCTGGCAGGTCTCCTGACCCTCAAAGATGTCGACCAGCGATGCGATTGCATCGCGTTGGAAGTCGAGGTCGGCGCTGAACTGAATCTTCATGACAGCCTCCGGCCTACAGGCTCTTCACGTCGTTGATTCCAGCCTGCTTCAAGATCTGGACGGTGTTCGTCTTGACCACGTCGTCGGCAAAGCCAGCGTCCCGAAAGACCACCCGCATGACCTCGGGCTTCAGTTCCTTCCGAAGAGCCGCGATCCCCTCTACGACGTCCAACGTGACCCCTGTGGCCAGGCAGACCACCAAAGCGCCCGCGCCAATGATGTAGACCTTCTTGCCACTCACAATGCGCGATTCGATCGGGATCGCCAGGTCGAGCCCGTATTTGAGCAACATCTCGTAGAGAACGTCATCCTCGGAACGGCTGGGTTTAATGTTTTCGATAGCGTTGAGGAGCGACTCGTCGAGCGAGTCGAAATCCGCATCCCAGGTCTTGATGTTGCTGCTCGACAACTTGAGCACGCGAAAACCAAGGTCGACGTGGGACTCGTCCGTCGATAGCTCTGGGTTGTTTGCGAGCGCCTTGACAGAGGCAGCAAGCCTCGCTCGAGTGAAGTCCGAGACTGTTGGAAAGCGTTGGTCCTCCGTCACCTCCGGGAGCTGAACCAGGATGAAGCGCCGCGATTGGGTGCCAGGGTCTCGGTGGCGCCACACCGCTTCACCGGTAGTCCCCGAGCCAGCAAAGAAATCCAAGACAGTGTCGCCGGGGCTCGTAGCAATCTGAAGCATGCGCTCCACCAGTTGAACGGGCTTGGGGGTGTCGTACGCGTCGCCACCATCGAAAAGGCCTACTAGGTTCCTCTTGGCCGAGTCATTGGTGCCTACCTCCTCAGCGAGCCAAAGCGTGTGGGGAGTAAGGCCGTCCTTGCCTTCAGTTAGAAAGTGTTTCTTCCGGGGAACGTTGTTGCCGCTCGCTCCGAACCAGATCCTGCCTTCGGCAACCATCTCGTCGAATTTCCCCTTGTTGTACCGCCAACAATTGCCGGGCGGTGGGTCGATTTCGCGACCACTGGGTGTGCAGATTGTGTAGAACTGTGATGGCGTCGCGTGGCCCGCCTGAGCGGTAATCGCGACAGACTGCCAATCCCCTCGCGGATCGTTATCGGGATTGGAGTACCGAGATAGTGCTTCATCTCCGAGTGGCAATAGGTTTCTTGACTCCTGAAAGCGATCTTTGTCGCGCGCAAAGCACAACACAAAGTCATGGTTGAAGGAAAACACGCGCCTGTTTTCGCGCGTGGTGCGCTTTTGCCAAATAAAGGTGGCTACGAAATTCTCTTCGCCAAAAATCTCGTTGCAGATGCTTCGAAGGTTTGCCGCTTCATTGTCGTCAATGGAGATCCAAATGGACCCGTCGTCGGTAAGGAGGTTTCGCGCCAGCTTCAATCGCGGGTACATCATGTTGAGCCAGTTGGTGTGGTAGCGACCGTCCGCCTCCGTGTTGGCAGAAACCTTGAAGCCCTGCCCGTCAGTCTGGCCCGTGTACTTCAGGTAGGTTTCCAGATTGTCCTGGTACTTGTCTGGGTAGATGAACTCCTTGCCCGTGTTGTACGGCGGGTCGATGTAGATCATCTTCACGCGGCGGTGATACGACTTCTGCAGAAGCTTGAGCACCTCGAGGTTGTCGCCCTCGATGAATAGATTCTGGGTGGTATCCCACTCAACTGATTGTTCCGGGCACGGCAGCAGCGTTCCTGTCGATGGAGTTTGCGCAATGTGGCGCGCTCGGCTCTTGCCGTGCCAGGTGAAGCTGTATCTCTCCTCTCGGTCGTCGACGTAGTCGCCAAGCGTCTCGCGAAGCGCATCGAAGTCGACCTTGCCCTCTGCAAAAACCTCTGGGAAAATTTCTTGCATCCGCTGTATGTTTTCCCGGACACCATCCGGTGAGCTCCCAAATTCCATTGGGTCGAGTTGCTCTGGGCCTTCGTGTTCGTCGTGTGCACTCGTCGTCATAAATCTCTCATCATCTCTTCGAGTTCGACAGTGAGCTGCTTGAGCTTGCTGTTCATCTCAATTTGTTTTCCAAAGTTTGTTTCTTCGCGGATCGCCGCACGAACGGTGCCGATTTCTCGCCTCAAGTTCCTGCAATCAGAGAGCAGCTTTCGGCGTTCCGCGGGTGGCTTGCTTTCTCGCAGCGCGAACTCGCCGGTCAGTGACGAGGCTACATACGACATAACACGATCAAAGAGCGCGCTGTAGAGCGCCCAAAAATCTTGGGCGCCTGTCTCAAAGATACTGAGGCTTGCGAGGAACGCGGATTCGATATCCGACCGTGGTTCTCCTTCAAACCATTCGGTGCGCAGGAGGCCCTCCGCCACCACAGCTCCTCGCTGCGCCCGGCTCGCCCGCTTGTGCGCTACGCTGAGGGCGACAGCCTCAGCCTCATCAGCAGAGCGATGGTGAAACAAGAGCAGAAGAGGATACGGAATTGCGCGGTGAACAATCTCCGCGATTCGGTTCGCGTTGCGGCGCTGACTAAGAACGCACTCAATGACCGCAATCTCGAGGTACTCTCGTTCGTCGTCTTCGTAGGCGGCGATGGGCACCGTGGATGGCTTGAGTGTGTACTGCCAGGTGATGGTCTCGACGTCGCTGCTTAGCGCGCGCTTGTCGGCGGCAGTAAGGTTGGCGTTCTCATAAAACAACTTCTTGAACACGCGCTTAGCGAGCAGGCACTCGTCGGGAAGGGCCATCGCTCTATAGAAGTCAGCCGGCGTCATCGACGAGCTCCCACTGAGGAATCCAGATCGGTTGTCGGCTTGCCGGAAGGAAGCACGATCAGGTACGCGACGACCTCGAAGTCATCGACCCCGCGGAAACTATCGCGGCTGAGCACCGTGCCGCCGCGCTGAAATAGGCTCTCGACCCCCTGCTCCTCCGCCTTTCCGGTGATCGCGGTGACCGCCTTGGCCAGGAGCCCCTGGTAGTGGGCCATGTCGACCCCGCCACGAGTCGCCTTCTGAAAGCGGTCGAAGGCGGCCTCGTTCGGGGTCGTGTTGGCGCGCGCGAGCCTCTTTAGAATCTCCAGGAGGTGGCGGGGCTGGTTGAAGTTCTTTCCCACCTCTCCGTTGTCGCCCACATACGTCAGATAGTGCGGCGCGAGAGGATACGCGGGATCGAGCGCGACCCGGGTGTTCTCACTGCGCAGACAGAAAAAGGCGCCAAGGTTTATGGCGGCCGCATGATCTGAGTGGACGAGTTCGCCGACCGACGTGACCGCGAACGTTCCAAATGGCAGCCCTTCCAGAAGGTCTCGGTGCTCCTTTAAATGACTGGATAGGTCCATGCGGAAATCGTTAAGCGTCAAGTCGGTGATGGAGATGCCGCTAGACAGGTCCTCGAGGTCGAGCACGTCGTCCTGAAGCTGCTCAAACTGGCGCCGCCGATACTCGAGGTCGTTCATCTGGTCTTGGGCGGTGGCCTCGATAATGTTCTCCTCGCCTGTGGCGGAGATATCGAGCAGCACCATGCGCCCGGAGACGCGCGCTTCGAGATTGATGTACTCGTCGAGCTCCATGTTCGGCCAGAAATTGACCAGCTGGATGGTTTCGTTTTTCGACCCGAGTCGATCGACACGACCGAAGCGCTGAATGATGCGCACGGGGTTCCAATGGATGTCGTAGTTGACAAGGTAGTCGCAGTCTTGAAGGTTCTGCCCCTCGGAGATGCAGTCGGTCGCAATGAGCAAATCGATCTCGTCGTGCGCTTTTGAGTCTGTCTTGTTTCGCTCCTTGGAGACCGGGGAGAAGTTGGCGAGAATGGAACCGAGGTCGGTTCGCGCCCCGGGTAGCGTGGTTCGGTTTCTTCCGGTCCGGCCGGTAACGATCGCGGAATGCAGCCCCAATTCGTCATGAGCCCACTCAGCGATCTCGGAATAGAGGTAGTCGGCAGTGTCGGCGAAGGCCGTGAACACGATTGCCTTGCGGTTTCCAGGATTCGGAGGGTCAGATGCTTTGTTGGTTATCAGCTTCTTCAGGTGTGCAAGCTTGTCGTCGCGCTTTGCGTCAACCTGTCGCCCCTCCTGCAGGAGTTTGACGAGCAGCTGTTCGTCCTCTTCTAGGTCCTGACGCCAGCGAACCTTGTCGGCATCCTGAAGCAGCACCTTGATCTTGGTGCCGACGAGATACGGGTCCAACTCCTCGTTCTCTAGGTCGATGTCCTCGATGCTCAGCTCCTCGATTTCCTTTTCATCCTGCGCGTCGATACGAGCGATGAGATCGCGGACCTTGCCGAGCAGCTTGTCGACGGTCTGCGCGAACGAGCTGATTGAGCTCTCCATACGTTTCAGCAGGTTGACGCGCATGAGATGGATGAGGCTCTCTTCGCGATCGAGCTGCCGGAACGACCTGCCACCGGCTAACTCCATGTCATATCGTTGGCTATACTCGGCAACCGGGAACTTCCCAATCTCGCTGACGTCATAGTATTTTTCGATGTGTTTGCGAGAGCGCGCGATCGTCAGAACATCGAGCAGTTTGAAGTAGTCGAAGCCGAGTTGGTCGAGAAGTGACTTCGTCGTGCGCTGCGCGGAATCCAGCTTGAGCCACGCGTTGAATTGAGTTTGGGCGCGCTTGAGCGTCTGCTCGATGCTGACGATTCCCGAATCAATGAGCGCAGCGTCGGCGCCCTCCGTGATGAACGCTACTTGGTTTTTGAGGTCATTCATCTTGCTGTTGACCGGCGTAGCTGAAAGCATCAATACCTTGGTCTTCACGCCGGCCCTGATGATGTCCGTCATGAGGCGCCGGTATCGCGTCAACCCATCTTTGTGCGGCGAGTGTTTCTGAAGTTGTGTGATTCGTCAATCACCACTAGGTCGTAGTTGCCCCAGTTCAAGGTTTCCAGATTGATCTCGCCTGAGCGCCCCGTGCGGCGGGTGAGATCGGTGTGATTCAGAACATCGAAGTTGAAGCGGTCCGAGGCGAAGAGGTTGCGGGTGTCGTTGATGGTGTAGAGGGACCAGTTTTCGCGCAGCTTCTTGGGCGCCAGGACCAGAACTCTGTCGTTGCGGAGTTGATAATACTTGATGACAGCCAGTGCTTCAAAGGTCTTCCCGAGACCGACGCTGTCGGCAATGATGCACCCGTTGTAGCGCTCGAGCTTGTCGATTGCTCCGAGCACACCGTCGCGCTGAAAGCGGTAGAGCTTCTGCCAGACGAGTGTCTCTCGGATACCCGTTCGACTCTTAACGATTTGGTCTTCGTCCAGTTCTTGGATGTTGGCGGCAAATAGGTGGAACAGCGTCGCGAAGTAGAGGTCTTGCGGAGAGCGATTCGATGAGAGTTCGTTCAGACGGGCGAGAAGGCGCTCCTTGCCATCGTGGCTGATCGACGAATCCGACCACAGAGCTTCGAATAGCTCGCGGAGCCCTTGCACACCCGCTGCATCGGTTAGGAGCGTGTTCAGCTCGTATCGCGCGGACGGGGTTAGTCCTAGACCTGGGCATGTGAAGGTCGAGCTACCCCTGCAGCACAGCGCCGGCGTCCGAAGCCTCCATGCAATAGAGGCTGTGCGGCACGGTCGCGTTGGCGGCACGCACCTCACATTTTTCAGCAAGCCACGCGGCAAACTCGCGCGCGATGGCCGGGCCGGTTATCGTGTTGCGAAACCGACGCTCCTCCGGGCCGCCGAGTAGGCTCCCTCCTGGCGACGGGACTCCATCGGCAGGACCTGGCGCCGGCAACGAAAGCAGAACCCGAGCGGACTCCAACCGCAACAAGTCAGGCTTGAGCTCGTTCCACGCGAAGATCGAGAGGTCATTTGTGAGGAACGACGCGGAGGAGCTGTCTGCGAGGGCTTTCCGGAGGGCATCGACGACACGCCCGTGGGCTTTGTTGTCAACCAACATCAGGCTGTCTCCTGATGACCCGGCGAGGGGGCAAGGAGATAACCGCACAAGGAGGTGCTAGCTTCAGCACCACTCATTGGACGGCTCCGTGGCTTGCGTCGTCATAAGGTGGAAGATGCTTTTTTGCGGAACGATTAGCAAGGTCCATGTGAATCGAACTCTCCTGTCCCGGGGCGTTTGCCTCCAAAAATTGCTTCCAGCAACCGTGTTCTTAGGAAAAAGAGAAAAGCGAAGGATTCCAAGTATTCTGGTCCCGACAGATGGCGTTCAAGAAAAGGTGTCAGCAACCGTCTTGAGGAAATAAATTAGCCTGCGGGAAGGAAAGGGTGTCGGGTCGCTTCATGTAGACAACTTATCTTCGACACTAACCTTAGTGCCTTCAAACCCGTGCCCATGCTACTTCTGACGTTTTTAAGGCATTTTTCATGCCACTTCTGTCTTGTTTACACCGATTTTCATGCCACTTCTGTTATCCCACCCTAGTCTCTGCTTCCTTATAGTAGAACGTGTCGCCTTCAAGTCGAGTGTGAAGAGGGCAAGGTCGGAAGGGTGCACCGGGTGCTTTGGCCGCGGAGAATATGACGGTGCATATTGATACGCGTGTGGATGCGCATGTCCGGACACGCGGTGACCTTCATCTGACTTACGATAATGTGAACGAAGAAGATGAGATGCGCATGCTCGATGCGCTTTCCTTGGGCCGCTCGCTTGAGGCCAAAGAAGTCTTCATTGCCACTTTGCTTACCCCGACGGTGATTCGCATTGACCGGATTGATGTTAATGAGGCCAAGGTCTTGGCCTCGGTGGCCTTTCGAACTTCGGATACTTCCGAGCCTTCGCTGAGCCAAGTCGCTAAGGCTCTGAAAGACGAAGTCTCGATGGACTTTACCGGCCCCTCGCCCAAAGAGACGGCGACCTGGCAGCCCAATGGGCCGCTTGAGTTCTCGGAGCTAAGTGAGGATGGCTCGCTTGCGGAAGACGACTCGTCTCCAGGCGTGCTTGGCTATGTCTCGGCGGCCTTGGCTTGGCTGCGCTCGGCACAAGCTGGGTGTTTTACGGCATCGCCGCCTCCAAAGTCAGCGACTTTGAGAAAGCTCTGCCATCGGATACGAATTACTTATCCTTGCAAGACAGCGCCAATAACTCTGTGCTTCCGCCGTTGTTGATTGGCGGCTCTGGCGCGCTGCTCACGACTCTTGCGCTGCCGATGTTTTTGCCCAGCGATGACTCGCTTCCGTGGTGGAGTTTTGCTTTCCTTGGAGCCGGCGCTGCCCTTGCCGCCACAGGCGCTGTGGTGATGCTTTCAGAAGATTGCGATGGCCGCGTGTGCACCAATACGCGCGACAGCCAAGCCTTAGGCGGTTTGCTCATGGAGCATGCTGTCCCGCTTCTTTCGGTGCCCTTCATCTACGCCATTCGCGCGCTCTTTGATGAGAGCGACGATGCGCCGCTGCCTTCTGCTCGCGCTTCTCGTGACGGCTTTATGCTTTCGCTTTCAGGCAGGTTTTAGTCATGAGAGGGCTTAGCTTTTTTGCAGCGCTCAGCTTTTGCTTTTTCGCGCAAAGCGCTTATGCTGATACTGTGCTAGTCCTTGAGCCGCTCAACAATCCTCAAATCAGCTCCGAGCTCTACCGCACCGCCAAAACCTCCATCGTAGCGACCCTCGCCTCTTACGGTCATACGGTCCTCACTCTTGAGCACCGCCGCATCAAACACAAACTAAGCGAAACGGATAAGCGCTGCACCTCCGTCCTGTGCGCCGATGATGCTGCCAAGCATGCCAGGGCCGATGCCGCCATCACCTGGACCCTGTGGTCCGAAGAAGCTGTGCCCACTTCCATCGCGCTAAACCTCACCACCCCATCGGCCAGCAACTACTCCGTCAAACAAGACATCCAAGCAAACGACCTCAAATCAGCAGCCCGCGAAGCCTGTAAAGAGGCCCTAACCAAATACCAAAAAGGCTCAGGCCCCTTCCTCAAAGTCGAAGGCACACCGGGAGCACGCCTGCTCATCGATGGTATCCCCACCGGCATCCTCCCCTATCACAAACGCATCGAACCAGGAGAGCACCACATCAGCGTCGAGCTCAACGGCTTTGATACCTACAACACAACCCTCATCATCCCCAAAGACAAAAGCTTCGAGCGCACTGTATCAGCCAACCTAGAGCCCATCATGCAGACGCACTACCCGTGGCTGATGTCGGGTGTGCTCGTGGGAGCGGGCGCTGCGCTCACAACGATTGGCGCCATTGGGCTTGCGCAGGGCACAACGTGTTCATCCTTGGAACCTATCACTGGCACTTGCATTGAAAATGAAAAGCCAAATGCCATTGCATGGGTGGAAATGGGTTTAGGTGCAGCTTCCATCACGGCCGGCATAGTTTGGTTTTTTATCGGCCAATACCAAACACGTGCGCCAACCGAAAAAGAAGACAACAATTGCACGTAAACCTCTCACCCACATCCATATCGCTTCAGGGGAGTTTCTAAATGCTTAAAGTAATTCATTTTTCTTTTATGTTCGTCTTTTTCTCTTCCAGCCTTTTTGCCTGCAACCGCTCAACAGAAGACCTCTGCCAAAGCGACAACCCTCCCGCCGGCTGCTTCGTCTGCACGAGTGACGACGATTGTGAGGGTGAGACTCCCGTCTGCGACATCCCCAACAACACCTGCGTCGAGTGTAAAACAAACGCCGAATGCTCAGGCGAAACCCCGCAATGCAACACCACATCCCAAACCTGCGTAGCCTGCCTCGACAGCACCCACTGCACCGACGCCGCCGCCCCCGTTTGTGATACCACCACAAACACATGCACCGGCTGCACCGAAAACACCGACTGCGACGGCATCACCGGTAAACCCTTCTGCAAAAACGAATCCTGCGTCCAGTGCACAGTAGAAAACGAAGACGTCTGCAACGGAAACAGCTGCAATCCAAACACCTTCGAGTGCACCACAACAAAACTAAACGACGTAGCCACCTGCGAACCCTGCGTCACCGACACCGAATGCATTACCGATCACAAATGCGTTCCCATGCTCTATCAAGAAAACAACTACGGAACCTTTTGCATGAAATTAGAAAGTGCAAACTGCGGACAACCTTATAAGGTCATACTCAGCAAAAAAAGTGTTCTGGCAGCGGAAAATGATACGACCGAATTGTTCTGTGGTATTAATGAAGATCTCAATACCTGTGACGCCATGTTGGCTTTCAACACAGAATGCAATGCTTCGAGCATTTGTGTTGTTGATGGGAAGAAGTCATTGGCGCTATCTGTCGCCGCGTGAATGGAGCGCCAAACACTTGCACATACTATTGCTCATCTGCTCTGCAGTGTGAAGACACTGTTGATTGCCCACCATCCAGCGGGGGTACACCGCAAGATGAAAATAGGTTCTGTGGTTATACATCCAACTGAACCAATAACACCTGCGCCCTAGACCTAATGTGAAGTTATAAAACTCTAGATAGTTTGGTTACATGTTTATCAATAAGAGTTCGGAGTGCGTTCCAAGCAGGTTCGTAGGACATGATTTCTGTGTATTCCGAGCTAAAAAAGCCATTAACGATATCGCGAAGTCGTGACCAATGCTCCGCTTCAAAAAAGTATGGCTTCTGATCTTTTTGGAGATTACCGGGAAGTTTCTCACCATCAACTAGTAAAAAGGTTGGATCAGGCGGCGTTGTCGGTTGGTAGCCCAAAAAGAGTCCCATAAATCGTTGCAAAACTAACAATTTTTCATCTTGCTCTTGCGCAGAATTTAGGCATGTCAAAACCTCGTTGAAATCACTTTCGGGTCGCGAGTCCAATATAGAACAACTGGAAACATGAGAAAAGGACAAACTTTGATCAGAAAAGAATGGAGAATTGCTCTTAGCGAGATCGGATATTTTTCAGTAATTCTATCCCGAGACCAATCTTTGTATAGTAAATCATGTAGCGTGTCACGATGACGTGTGGCGCTTTCCTCCTTCTCTGTGTTGCCAACTAACATGCGAGCAACCTCAGCAAGCCACACCATGTCATATTTAGTGGACAAATTTTCAAACACCAACTCCTTCAGTAAATCATTTCGATCTTTTCGTTCTTCACGGGACAACAATGCGATCGCAACGCCTGCGCACGTCACTGACGAACGCAAAGGTCCTAAAATTTCTGTTTCAGAATTTGGCACTAACAAGGCAGTTGCCGCTAAGAGCTTGTTAATCAACTCTCGCAACGATTCTTTGTCCTTTTCTACTAGACCATCTTTATCCAGCAGTCTCTTAAGGTATTTTTCTTCAAGCTCGTTGAGTACACTATAAAGCCGTGATCGTTCTGTTCTATCGAGACGCGCGTCGCCTCTTTGAGCTTCTTTTGCTTGTTCTGACCATTTTCGATTGCTTCCTAAAAAAGTCCGAGAAAGAATATTCTCAAACTTTTCGTTCATAATAGCTGTTTCCATTAGAGCAGACCTTCGATCTCCCGATTTAACGGTTCAGGGTCGACATCCTCAGGTGAAGTGCTTCCCTCCAACCACGCAGAAAGCACACCAAACTCGCGCAAACGTCTTGTTCCATTGGGTTCCACACCGTCTTGCTGATTGTATTGGTGTCCGAAAGGCTCATTAAGAAGCGGACGCGTTCGAGGAAAAAGAAAAACAAACCATTTTAACTCGTCACGGCGGTATGTAGTGAGATCATTGATTCTTGCTAGCTCATCTCCTTCAACCGTCGAAAGGGCGAGTATATCCTGTAGCTGAAGCTCCTCAAATCCAGGGCCGCCGTCGGTAAAAGAACGCGGTCGCCTGGCGATAAGGTCACCCAACTCCGGCCAAGATAGCCAAAGCGCACTTGCCACAAGAGCGTCCGTGCCTGATAGTCGCATATTTTGATTCGTATCCCGTTGAACCAGTGGTAATTTCACTATTAGAAGGTTGGAGAGCCGCTTTGCATAACGCGTTGTTTTGATCGTTTTGAAAACACTTTCAATAACAGGATGATGGTCTTGGTTCTCTTGTTCGATAGGGGATATCCATCCACGTCGAGAAATACTTTGTATAGTTTCAAATATTGTGCGCTGGATCTCCAAGCTCAATTCGTGACCTTTTGACAGCGAAAACGTTACCGGAAAATTTCGACAACCATCCGTCCCGGCCTTCTGGTCTGTCTATACCTGCCTTTGTCAGTAGACGAACAACCTCTTCTCGATCAAAGAAAGCTACCACGATCACATTGTCGACGTCCGCGAGGTGTTGATCAGCGCCATCACTAAGCGAGCGCTTTCAGGGCTCAATCTATCGATTTCGTCGATCATTACCCAAAGCCTTACTCGGTGTTGTTCGAGAAGCGGCTGAAGGCGATTCAACAAATCATGCCTTAATGATGGGATCTCTTTTCACCAATTACATCAGGCAAAGATAGTTTCCGAGCGATAGCAAGTAGCGGAGCAAGTTGCGCGCGTACATCTTGAATATTATATTCTAGCTCACTGCCTAAATCCTCAAAAAATGCTGCCATGAGACGCGGCGAGGAAGGGTAATGCCAAGGCTTGAACTCAAAAATAGCAGGACGAAAGCCGAAAACATCTCCTTGATTCTTTACTGATGAGTTCTTGTGATATTCGACCAACAAATTCTTGAAAGAAGTCTTTCCAGTTCCCCATGCCCCTTCAACACCAATTGAAATGCTTTCTTGAGGATGCGCCATTATCAGTTCATACAACTTCTTGATCTGTGGTTCACGGTTAAACCTATCTTCGTTGGCACGTTTCACGGGCCGGTCAGCTATTAAGTTGGTATTTTTGATTGTGAAGTTTTCGATTCGCCGTAAACATCGACCAAGGCCAGCTGTAATCCAGGGAAGTGATAACCAAACAACGACGCCTAAAGGGAGCCAACACAGATAGTTGCTCCTTGCAAAAATCGGCAACGTGCACGGCGAATCGATAACCAACAATGCGACCAGCAAACCGATGCAAGTTCCTACCCCAATATAGGTTTGAGGCCTTCGTAAACTATTTGCAGACTGAAAAAAGACTGGAGCACCGTTAGTTCTGGCCACTCGTTTAAGGGAGCAGAAGTCACGAAGTGGATGAGGGGAAACGAGCGCCCCCGGGAAGATCGTTATCCAGACCAAACAAAATAAACCTAAAGGGCCATGAAACCACGTCTCTTTTAGTATTTCGTGCATTGCCTCCAGGTCGATGTCGCCGGGTAGTTTTACCCAAACGACAAAACCAAACACCACAACACCACCCAACCACCCTGGCCACCACAAAAAGTACCTAGAAACGCAAAACGTTGGTCACTGTTCTGTTCTTTGTCATTCATTAAAAGGCCGCCTCGTAATCAAGTTTTTCAAACTCGATAATTTGCTCGAGTAACTCTGGGAAATATAAGCAGAACTCGTCTGCTCCTAAAACTACTTGTATCTGTTGCGGGATATCACCTTCATGCTTATAGGGATAAAGCTCGGCGAGGTGCTTAACTGAGGCCAGGATCGAAAGCCAGATGACGCCGTGTTCTGATGATATATCGTAGGCGCAAGGTGTCATGGCTCGGATAGGAGACTCTGCCTCGTGCGCAGTTTCGATTATTACTTTTTTTTGAAGCGGCGTTAGCCAAAGGTTTTTCGATTTTATATCTTCAAATGTTTTCTGAATCATTTCGAGCGTCTCAACAGTTGGTTGGCAGTGCACAGAAAGCTTACTCCAATGGAAAGAATTTCCTTGGATAGATTCGACCAAGAAACCCAATATCCTGCTGCAATCGGAGTGAAACTTTTTCTTTTGTTTTTTCTTTTCTGATTGCCGAAAGAGCCCAACTAAGCAGACCAGAATTATAAGCTCGAGAAGAAAGCCAAAGATTTCTGGATAAAGATTGCCGATGAAATACTCACACCTTTCGTCGCTTGCAGTTTGAGCAAACAACACCCAGGACAATGAACCCACGATCAAAATAACACCGAGCACTATAATCCAACCATAGTGTCCTAAGGCGGCAGACTTTATTTTATTGGCGAAGGTGCTCATCGGTTTGATCTTTGGGTGTTGAGTTTGAATAAATGGTCGAGAGTGTGGGTTTGGAAATCGTTGCTTTGATCGGTGTAGAGGGATTGGGGTTTGGATACAGGTGGAGTCGTTGGTTTGGAAAAGATGTCGGATCGCTTCATGGATACAACTTATCATCAACACCAACCTTAGTGCCTTCAAACCCGTGTCCATGTGACTCCTGACGTTTTTCAGGCACTTTTCATGCCACTCCTGTCTTGTTTTCAGTGCCTTTCATGCCATTTCTGTCATGCCGCCTCTAGTGCCTGCTTCCTTATAGTAGAGCGTGCCGCCTTCAGGTCGAGTGTGAAGAGGGCAAGGTGGGCCGGGTGCATCAGGTGATTCTGGCCGCAGAGAATATGACGGTGCATTGATACGCGCATCGATGCGCATGTGCGCACGCGAGGCGATTTGCATCTACCCTACGAAGACATCAGCGAGTTCCGGCGCATCTTCTGAAATATCCAGCCCGCGATTCTGAGCAATACGAGCATTGTAGGTCACTAACGCGTCTTTTGGGCTCCTATGAACCAAGTCACCTAGCTTGGAAAGGATCGTATGTTTCTTCACAAATCGGGTCCACGAGTTGTTGAACACCTCCCCAGTGCCATTAGTGCAATGGGCGTGTCCATCGCAAAGTACGCTTTGTTCCATATGGCGGTGCCGTCATTTCTGTTGATGGTATAGGTGAAGACATTTCCCTCGCCATTTTGTTCAACAAACACTACCTGTCCATCAGCATTGCGGATAACGACAACTTCCTGCTGTCCGGCGTTTCCGAAGATCGCAGCACGATCTTCATCGATAATCAAAAATCGCATGATGTTAGGGTTTTTATCTTCTCCTAACATGTACTCCGCTGAGTTTGGTACACGTTTACTCAAACTCGCGATCACACTGCTGTCAAATCTACACGTAAACATATTGCCTACTAGTTGAGATTTTTCAAACGAAAATTATAAGCGCGCACAACACTCGTTTGTTCTGCAACTGCTGCATTTGCAAGAAAGAAAAACAAAAGCGTTACTAAAATAAGTGAACGACGAGCTCTGACGAGCGATAATGTAACCATGCTTCTATCCTTTTAAGAAATCTGAGAACGCTTCATAATTTAGCAGAGCTAGACCGGCTTACTCCACCGCACATGTTTCACTGCAGGATCCGAAAGAGGTGTCGAGTCGTCGCATGTGTGCAACTTTTTGGAAGTCCAATCACGCTTATTGCCCTGAAAAGCTGACAACACACGTCCTAAAGCCCACCACCATCTTCAACACCAACCTTAGTGCCCTCAAACCCGTGTCCATGTGACTCTGACGTTTTTTAGGCACTTTTCATGCCACTCCTGTCTTGTTTTCAGTGTATTTCATGCCATTTCTGTCATGCCGCCTCTAGCCTCTGCTTCCTTATAGTAGAGCAATCGCCTTCAAGTCGAGTGTGAAGAGGGCAAGGTCGGCCGGGTGCATCGGGTGCTTTTGGCGGCGGAGAATATGACGGTGCATATTGACACGCGTGTGGATGCGCACGTGCGCACGCGCGGTGACCTTCATCTGACTTACGATAATGTGAACGAAGAAGATGAGATGCGGATGCTCGATGCGCTTTCCTTGGGCCGCTCGCTTGAAGCCAAAGAAGTCTTCATTGCCACTTTGCTTACGCCGACGGTGATTCGCATTGACCGGATTGATGTTAATGAGGCCAAGGTCTTGGCCTCGGTGGCCTTCGAACTTCGGATACTTCGAGCCTTCGCTGAGCCAAGTCGCTAAGGCTCTGAAAGACGAAGTCTCGATGGACTTTACCGGCCCCTCGCCCAAAGAGACGGCGACCTGGCAGCCCCAATGGGCCGCTTGAGTTCTCGGAGCTAAGTGAGGATGGCTCGCTTGCGGAAGACGACTCGTTCTCCAGGCGTGCTTGGCTATGTGCTCGGCGGCCTTGGCTTGGCTGCGCTCGGCACAAGCTGGGTGTTTTTACGGCATCGCCGCCTCCAAAGTCAGCGACTTTGAGAAAGCTCTGCCATCGGATACGGATACTTATCCTTGCAAGACAGCGCCAATAACTCTGTGCTCCCGCCGTTGTTGATTGGCGGCTCTGGCGCGCTGCTCACGACCTTTGCGCTGCCGATGTTTTGCCCAGCGATGAGTCGCTTCCGTGGTGGAGTTTTGCTTTCCTTGGGGCGGGCGCTGCCCTTGCCGCCACAGGCGCTGTGGTGATGCTTTCAGAAGATTGCGATGGCCGCGTGTGCACCAATACGCGCGACAGCCAAGCCTTAGGCGGTTTGCTCATGGAGCATGCTGTCCCGCTTCTTTCGGTGCCCTTCATCTACGCCATTCGCGCGCTCTTTGATGAGAGCGACGATGCGCCGCTGCCTTCTGCTCGCGCCAGCCGTGATGGTTTTATGCTTTCACTTTCAGGCAGGTTTTAGTCATGAGAGGGCTTAGCTTTTTGCAGCGCTCAGCTTTTGCTTTTTCGCGCAAAGCGCTTATGCTGATACCGTGCTAGTCCTTGAGCCGCTCAACAATCCTCAAATCAGCTCCGAGCACTACCAAAAAGCCAAAACCTCCATCGTAGCGACCCTCGCCTCTTACGGTCATACGGTCCTCACTCTTGAGCACCGCCGCATCAAACACAAACTAAGCGAAACGGATAAGCGCTGCACCTCCGTCCTGTGCGCCGATGATGCTGCAAAGCATGCCAGGGCCGATGCCGCCATCACCTGGACCCTTTGGTCTGAAGAAGCTGTGCCCACTTCCATTGCTTTGAACCTCACCACCCCATCGGCGAACAACTACTCCGTCAAACAAGACATCCAAGCAAACGACCTCAAATCAGCAGCCCGAGAAGCCTGTAAAGAGGCCCTAACCAAATACCAAAAAGGCTCAGGCCCCTTCCTCAAAGTCGAAGGCACACAAGGCGCCCGCCTCTTAATAGACACCGTCCCCACCGGCATCCTCCCCTATCACAAACGCATCGAGCCCGGCGAGCACCACATCACCGTAGAGCTCAACGGCTTTGATACCTACAACACAACCCTCACCATCCCCAAAGACAAAAGCTTCGAGCGCACTGTATCAGCCAACCTCAGCCCATCATGGAAACGCACTACCCGTGGCTCGTCTCGGGTGTGCTCGTGGGAGCGGGCGCGGTGCTTGCAACGATTGGCGCCATTGGGCTTGCGCAGGGAACAACGTGCGCAACACGAGGACAACTGACGGGTGCTTGTCTTGAAGAAGACAAACCTCGCAATGCGATTGCCTGGGCCGAAGTTGGACTCGGCGCAGCCTCCATTACCGCAGGCATCGTTTGGTTTTTCTTAGGACAATATCAAACACGTGCTCCGACCGAGACGCAAAGCTCCAACGACATTCAAGTTAAGCTCTCACCCACATCCATTGAACTTCGGGGGACATTTTAAATGAAAAGATACATCATACTTTCTTCCATCCTCTTTTCTTTTTTTCTCGGTCTATCAAGCTGTAACCGCACCACCGAAAGTCTCTGTAAAGGCGACAATCAACCCATCGACTGCTTTTACTGCACAAGCAGCGACGCCTGCCCAACAGACAGACCCTACTGCGACACCACCAACAACATCTGCATCGTTTGCGATAACCCCGACGGCTGCCTTTCTTGTTTCCAAGACGGGAATTGTTCTGATGCGCTTCCTCACTGCGACTTGAACACAAACAAGTGCGCGGAATGCTTGGAAGAGGCTCATTGCACCAACAACTACCGACAACACCTGCAAACAATGCACCGTCGATAATGAAACAGCATGCGGCACTTTTGTTTGTGTTCCAGATACCAATGAATGCTCCAACACGGACGAGAAACAGAGTGCCGATGCATGCGAAGTATGCATTACCAACACCAATGCAAAACGGGTTACAATGCATTCCGATGGTGCATAAAGGCGACGACCATGGTGCTTACTGCTTAAAATCGGAAGATGGTAACTGCTCTCGACCTTACGGCTTCGGCATCATTCGGCAAACCATCACCGACGATAGTTCTGTGGAAGGACAACAATATTGTGGAATTAACGAATCAAAAACAACTTGCGAAGCCGTGCTAAAAGCAAACGACCCATGCTCAAGTGCGACCGAGTGTGGGTCCGTGCCTGGAGACGCTGTATGCGATACAGTTGGCATAACCGGCCCACTCTGCAGTTATCCTTGTGCAGACGATTTCGAATGCACTGGCACACTAGGCTGCAACGGTTATTGTGGAGCGCCTTAATTTTTCTTGTTAAAAATTCTACGGATTTTTGAGAAACACGACGCAACGCCGAATGCTTCGATAATTCATTTTTCTTTTATGTTCGCCATTTTCTCTTCCAGTCTTTTTGCCTGCAACCGCTCAACAGAAGACTTCTGCCAAAGCGGCAACCAACCCGCCGGCTGCTTCGTCTGCACCTCCGATGCAGATTGTGAAGGCCCAACCCCCGTCTGCGATACCACCACCAACACCTGCGTCGAGTGCAAAACAAACTCTAACTTCCTTTTTGAGCCAGAATTCTCTACTTCGCAGTGGTCCGAAAATGTGATTTCACGTCTTCATAGGTAGGCGGAATTGGTTGCTTGTCCCAGGGTGGCGGCTCGAGATCGTAGCCGTGTCGGCGCGAAGCGCTCTTACAACCCACCCACTTGAACCCTTGAGATTCAAACACTTCGGATCACTACGTTCACGAAACAGCTTGTTCAATAGTGACGGACTACAAAAGTCTGTCGTGATCACAAAAATGTCACTATTGGGCCGCCAGGCCCGGACCGTCCCTGGGATTCTCGACGGGGCTAAGGATCGATCAAACATCGCCGCTACTTCTCGCCGGTAGTCCCGTGCAAAACGTCTCATCCACGCTCGGGCGGCGTTGCGCAGGCGGCGAGACTTACGATGCGCACTTTGCAGGTTTCGTTTTCGTTTCACAGTGCAAACGTTTGCAGGACAATTCTGTGGTAGCTGCTGCTCTTCTTCTAACGCTGTCCACAACATCCATGCAGCATATGAACCCATTTTTGAACCAAACAGTTGTCGAAGATATTCCTCTGAAATGTCTGCTGTCCGCGCATACGTGGCTCATCGATCAACACGTGTGCTGATCGGAGCGATGTACTGTGCCTGAAAGCGGCCACACTCGGGTGGGATGATCTGGCACAAGGGCTTTAGCTGTTCGTGTTTATCGAAAGTCGCTGGTGCACTTTGCGCAAGCTCCCACTCCCCTGACTGAATCAAGGCGTGTTCGGCCTGTTGCCACTCTTTAAGCCATGCCTTGAGTGCAGCTTCTCTTTGAGGAGCTGTTCGCTCAATCTCAAGTTGGCGAGCTATTCTAGCATTTTCCCTTTTTTTTTGTTCCGCTGCTGCTGCTCGACGTTCAGCTCGCTTCTCAACGGTCACTCTTATACCAATGCCGCAAATCGCCAATAATAGAAAACCCACTCCCACACTTGCTATACGGACAGCAAACCACTCCCGCCGTTCCCACCGCGCTGCTATTTTTGGTGCCCAGCAGTATGCCGATTCAAGCAAGATTACGGCAGCCAGAAACGACCACCAGGAAAGGCTATCGCGGCGATAGCAACCGTAACGATTCCGATAACAACTAACCACAACTTTGCCTTGCGTGGGTTGCCCGTGTGCATTTCTGTGCACTATGATGGCATGCAGGACAGTGAGTCCAATTAATTGCCAGAGCCCAGTTCGTGCCTGTGACGAGAAAGGTGTCAAAAAGGTGTCAGCAACCGTCTTGTGTCAGGTGTCGTGTCAGGTGTCGGGTCGCTTCATGTAGACAACCTAACCCGCTTTGAAGTTGGACAACAGCGTCGATGCAAAACCAGAGATAAACCAAGTTGTCTACATGAAGCGACCCGACACCTATTCGACACCTATTCCATGTCGTCTTCGCAAAAACTACGGTATCAAAATGGAAGTTCTTCGCCGGCCTCGCGGTAAATGCGCGTGAGCATTTTATAGGTGGGATTGGATTTGCCCGGTGTTTCCAGTTTTTGGAGCTGTTGAACCGGCATTCCCAGGCGCCTAGCAAAACGTGATTGATTTAGCCCAGCACGCATGCGCAAACTTCGTATACGCAAGGCAATCCGCACCTCATCACTGGGTTCAAGCCAATACAAATCTTTGCCTTTGCGACGCCTCGCTTCCGGGAGCTGCCAGTCTGGATCCTGCGCTTCTTGCAGATATAGGCTGAGCGCTTCGGCTGCGTTCACCTTTGCTTGCTCCAAGGTGTCGCCGGCACTAAAGCAACCAGGCAGATCCGGAAACTCCACAGAATAGCCATCGCCGTCTTGGGAAATCTTTGCTTGGTACTTCATCGAAGCTTCACTCCTGACTGCTTTTCGATCGCTTTGAGCAATCCCTTTCCGAGGTCTTTGTTTCCATGGACCGGAACCACAACAATAGTGTCTCCCTTGATCATTTTCACATGCGAGCCTTGCTGGCCTTTTCGCTGCCAACCCTGAGCCAACAAACGCCTGATGACTTGTTTTCCAGAGACCGGCATTAATCAGTATACAGCATAAATGCTGTAAGTCAAACAGCATTTGCAGCTGATTTTATTGGGTTTTTTATCCAAAAAGGCGCTTGTTTCTGTTTCATGCACACGCCCTGAGGCAATCGAAACGGCTTTGGGATTCGTGAATCGCAACAAGCCCGTTTGCCAAACGCAGATATAAGATTTCATGCCGTTGTTATCGGCCAACACACTTCAAAGTTGCGTTGCCTAGAAAACAAAATGCGTTGTCAGCTTTGTTGCCTCTTCCTTGCCTCACCGTGGCCCGAAATTGGCCCGATAAATGGTTCAACTTGCATGTAAATCTCCTTCTTGACGCCTGTAGTTTATAAGCTACAATAAGCTATGGAGCCAGTTGTTCAACAGATCGTAGCTAGTGTTCCATTTGTTGAGTGGCTTGGCGCTCTAAAGGACAAACGTGCAAGAGCAAAAATTAGAGCAAGAATCAACCGATTGGAACTCGGGAACTTTGGCGACTGCAAATCAGTCGGTGGAGGCGTCTCAGAGCTACGCATCAGCTTTGGCCCAGGCTACCGGGTTTATTTTGGAAGAGATGGTCAGACCGTAGTCGTCTTGCTGTGTGGCGGTGACAAGAGCTCACAAGCCAGGGACATCGAGAAAGCAAAGCTTTACTGGAAAGAGTACAAAGATGAAAACAGTTAAGTACAATGAGTTGCTGCACCAACAACTGCAAGATCCTGAAGAGGCCGCTGAGTATCTCACTGCGTGTTTAGAAGAATCCGAAGAAGTTTTTCTTCTTGGTCTGCGGCACGTAGCCAAAGCTTTAGGCGGCGTCGATAAACTGTCTCAAGAAACTGAACTCAACCGCGAGTCTCTCTACCGCATGCTCTCAGAGCAAGGCAACCCTCGCCTATCCAGCCTCGGCGCCATCCTAGCCCAACTCGGTATCCGCATCCGTTTTGAACCTGCCTCAGATGAGAAACGCGTCGCCTAGACATTGAGCTAACATTGCGTCACGCAAGTCGCTTCGCTTTGCTAAAGTCAATCTTTATGCCGGGAAAGGCAAAGGATGCATTCTCTGTCTAAAGCTCATCGACAAACTTGGTCCTTAATTTGTTTTAATTTGGGGCCGCGATCGGCAGACGCAAGTTGTTGCTTTGACTGCGGATCTCAGCCAATGGGCGGGCTTTCTGACAGGGCTGGGAACGCACGGCGAACTTCCGCGCTTTGTTCCAGTTAGGAAGTAATTTCATTGGCTTGAACCCAGCGATCATGGCCCCAAGCTTCAGAGTTCCAATTACTGTTCGTCGAAGTAGTCTGAATCGATGCTTTTGATGTCATAGCTTGCGGTGACATTGAGACCAACGCCGTGTTCGAGCATCAACTCGCTAAGGCGTCTTCCGTCAATCAGAATAATTTTGGAATCGATTGATTCGGCGTAGTCATAGGCCGAAGATGCAAAGCTAGATGTCGTAATAAAGACGCCCTTCTTTGCGCGTTTGCCTTGCAGTGCACCCGCAAACTTCTGTACCTCAGGGCGACCCACCGTGCCGTCCCGCCAACGTTTCGCCTGAAGGTAGATCACATCGAGCCCGAGTCGGTCTTCTTTGATGGTGCCGTCGATGCCTTCATCGCCGCTTTTCCCCAACGACTGGCCGGCTTCTTCACGGGAGCCGCCGTAGCCCATCTTCAACATGAGATCGACCACAAGCTTTTCGAAGAATTCAGGCGATTGATGAAGAATCAAATCCAGCAGTTCATCAGAAAGCGCTTGTTCGATGGACTCGTGGGCCAACTGAATTTGCTCCTCGGGAGTGAGCTCGTCATCGCTCCCATTGTCGCTATCATCGCTAGAGCCTGTTTTTTCGCGCCGCAATTGTCTCATCCGCTCACGGTGTGCTTTGTAGTCAGGATAGTTTTCAGCAAGGAACTTCTTATCGATTTTTTCAGGAAGATCTTTGACAAGCCGACGGCCAAGCTCGGTAATCCGCAAGGTACCCCGTCGTGGATAATCGACAAGACCAGCCATTTTCAGATAGGAACGCGCCCAGCCAGTGCGGTCCAAGATATAGCTGCGTGTCCTTGAAGGGAGTTTGCGGTTTCGCTCCTCTTCGCTCAAACCAAAGTGGTTCGCTACTTCTTCAGTGGCTTCAGCAAGTGTGCGCACTTTTCCATCAGCGACATTTCCAACAGTGGTTTTGTGATTTCGTCGAACTTCGGTATCGCCACGTTGCCTCCATTGCCGGATGTGTGTCGTCAATTTACCCTCTGCATTCATTTCCGTAAATTAAGCGTTGTTTTCATGGTTTTCGATGTTATTGGCGGATTCCTGTAGGGTTTATATATTCAATACCTTTTCAAGCTTTGCTTGATGTTCTTTCTGTTTGGATTTGCTCATTCGTTGGATGTTAGCAAGCTTCCATTGTATGCCGGGCAGTCTTTCGATACCGGAAACATCGAGCGCATTCCAATCAGGGTTGCCACGTTTTACGGACAATAGAAATGCACGCTCTTTGTCGGTTAGGCTTTGTTGAATTCGCCTCACTAGATCTTTTCGAACTGCTTCAAGCTCCTGTAACGGCGAAACGTTATCGACCATACCCATAAACTCGCCCTCGTACGCGCTGCGAAGATCTAAAAAGTTTGGACTAAGCAATTCGTGCATTGGCCGGTTGTGACTTGCAAGGTACACAACAAAGGCTTTACGTACTGAATCGCTGAGACCTTCCGTCTCTAGCAACAACTTTACATCAAAAAGGTCACGAGGATGTTGACGATCGAGCGCCGCACAAAGCTTCCCTCCATAGAGATCTGCGTGGCTCACCACAAGGGCCGTAGTGAACAGCTCAAATTCCCTTTGCGCAGTTTGGCACAGTTCCATTTCTATCGGCGAAAAGACCGTGCCTCGAAGGATAAAATTAGGCTCGATCTTAACGGTAGCGCCATCGCGGCGTACCATCAGTCGAGCCACATCCACGCCACTAGCTGCGATTCCTTTGACTTTTGCTTCAGGAATCGATTGCTGAATACCTTTTTTGATGCGTTTCAACGCAGTACAAATACCATTTAGGCTTTCGTTACGGGCTTCGATTAATCTCCCGCTGACTCCAAGCTCTCGGGAAGCGAGAGCTGATAGGCGGAGTAATAGTGACCGCCGCCGCCTAGCACTCGCTTGCCAGAACCCAAATCCACGCGCTCAAGGGAAAGCTTGCCCATCCAACGGTGTTCTGAATGATCGCCGAGCAAGAGCGCGAGGCGCTTTACTTAACGGACCGAACAAGACTCCAAAAGCCGTTGCAGTACATAGGGGCGCAGGGTGGTAAGCCCCCCTTGCGATGGCCGATGCATCCCCAACGCTTATCTCACCTGGGACATCCAGCAACATCTCCAGCATGGCTCGCTCTGCGCCCGACAGTTGCATCTGAAATCCGTCGATATCTCGTTTGCTCAAGCCAAGCGCTGCATCATCGAAAAGAACGTTCGTCCTATATTCGACTTTCAGACCCCAATCATGCTCGGCAAACCACTTTGGCAACCGACTTGCTGGAGGACCGAAAAGAGTGAGCTTCGATTCGCCACGCTGCACAAAATGACCGTGACCCAACATCACGAGTGCGGCTTTACCGCCGGGATAAACACAATGCTCATCGTGCACCTGCAGAGCGTGAACAGCGCCCGCCCAGGAAGGTCGATCACCCGCGCGGCAATACACACCGACCGCCAGCTTTTGAAACCAACCACCTCGAACATAGCGATCAGCGAGTTGGTAGTACACACCACGACTGTCTAGCCACCTTTGAGTGGCTACCATTCCAGGTCGCCACTCCTTGAGAACTTGGTTTATTTTAGTGTTGTGTCCACTACTCATAGTAGTAATAATAACATAATTTCAAACTTTTGCGACAGATGGTTGGTGTTAGTGCATGGTTTACTACTAATAGTAGTAATACTTACATTACTATAAACTGTCGGTCGGCAACCCGCGACAAGAAATTACAGGCGAAGATACCTACCCTTCGCTAAAAGCAGGTCTCTAAGTCATTGATATTATGCGCGTCTCCACAAAAGGCCTATTTTAATTTGCATTCTATTTTTTAGAATATAGAATATAGGTATGAGGCTGCTACCCTTAGATTTGTTGGTTGGACTTAAGCTCAGTGCGATGAGTGAAGAGCCGACCTATGCGCAACTTGGGAAGGCACTGTTGCTAAGTCCATCTCAGGCGTACAATTCTGTGAAACGATTGCAGCGAGCAAAGCTTCTTCGCGCAAACTCGCTAGATGTCGATAAGCGTGCGCTCAAAGAGTTTATTATTCATGGGGCCAAGTATGCATTTCCCGCAGAGCGAGGAGCGCTTAAGCGGGGCGTCCCAACAGCCGCTTCGGCTAAACCACTCTCTGAACAAATACGAAACTCGGGTGTTCCCCTCGTTTGGGCTGATGAACAGGGTTCAGAACGAGGCGAGAGCATCGAACCGCTTTATAGATCCATACCTAAAATCGTCAAAGACGATCCCGAACTCTACCAGCGACTGGCATTGCTCGATGCACTGCGGGTCGGAAGGGCTCGGGAACGAAGCCTTGCGACAAAGAAATGGGAAGAACTCCTTAGCGCATGAAAAAAGACCTTCCCAACCGCATGCTTTTGATCCGCGCTGCCGAAGCACTGGGTGATCTTGTCCATGAAGTGGTATTTGTTGGAGGCACCCTCGTCGACCTTTTTTTGACCGACAAAGCAGCGCCGCCCGTACGGCAAACCGACGACATTGACGTCGTCGTAGAGATCACAACACGGGCTGACTACTACAACGTGTTGTATCCAAAACTCAAAGAACACGGCTTTCACGAGTATCAAGATCCAGAAAACAAAGCGCCGCTTTGCGCTTGGACAAAAAACGGCATGCGTTTTGACATCATGCCCATGTCAGAAAAATGTCCTTGGGTTTACCAACCGATGGTACCCAAGCGTGCTGAGCCACGCCGCAACGCAAACTCTCGGTACGCATTCAATCCGCATGGTCACGGCGCCACTTTTCATTGCCACAAAACTCGAAGCCTTCGCTTCAAGAGGCAACAACGATTTCTACGCGAGCCACGATATAGAGGACATCATTGCCGTCATCGACGGCAGGGAGAGAGCTGGTTGAAGAACTGGAGCGTTGCCTCGACCATGAAGCGCAGCGTTTCATAAAGACGACCTTAAAGCATACCTACGCAACGATGAGTTCATCAACGCGCTTCCCGGACACGTCGAAGAAGGACGCGACCGCATCGTGCTTGAAAGAATCCGAAAAATGGTGAGCACCTAGGGTCCCAAATCAAGCGAAAAAAATTAAATCGAGAGACACGTGACTCATCCCCGGCGGTCGCTGTCCTTGTCTCAGAAATAAGTCTCATCTCCCCGGGTTTGCGATCTCACGCAACCGCATCCCATTCGTGGTCAGAAGACCGGATTGTGAGATCAAACGGATGCTCGGAGACTGGGGTGTCTAGCAACTCCTCTGGGGAGTACTTTTCGACAGGATCTTTTGTTAGCACGAGCATTCGAAGTAGACGATCGGCAGTTACCGATATCCGAAGGTGACCGTTTTCGATTCTTGAAACGTGTTCCGGCGTGAGATCAAAACGGCGAGCGAGATCCTGAGCGGCCCAACCCAACCACTTCCGCAGGTATCTCACTTGGGGGCCACTCAAGAGGCCCGGCTTTTTGACCAGCGTATGCGCAACAACGCGGTGAAGCTGTTCGAGCCGAGGAATAGAAACCGCTTCTTCGCCGCACTCTTGGCAACGGCTAACTTTCAACCCACAGACGCGCACCGACGGAAGCGAGTCAAGCTGACGGTCTTGCACACTTTGTACAAGCGTTCGAGAACCGCAATTTCTACACCTCTTCATCATAACCTCCACGCCGTAATGATCACTACCTCGTCTAACTCTTGTTCAATACTCATGTCGTCTTCGCACTCAAACTCAACAACTACGGTAATTTTCTGAGTGCATACTTTGTAGCGCCATCCGCCATTTTCCCATTCTGGCCCCTCGACCCATCCACCACGCAATACATTGAGCACATCGATTTCTCCCAAATGGTCATTGCTCATTTCCTTTCTCGCATGCCCAGTAAAGGTCACCGTTCCGGTTTGGATAATCCTTCTGATTGCCGCTCGAGCCTCCTCCTTGTTTATCGATGCGTGCATGGGTCATATTCAAGTATAGACAAAACTTGATAAAATATCAAGTTTTAGGACTACGGACGAAAAAAAGCTAGTGTTTTCAGCAATTCGGGATTCTACTGAGCCGACTCTTTGGGTGACACGCAGGGAATCACTTCGCCCGTGGCTTTTAGGGCTATTCGGAAGAAACTTGAACAAAACGAAATGCTCTCCAAAGTTCATGGCGTGCGATTCTGTTCAAACTGCGTTGAAATCACCCTTGATCTACGGTGCGGAATCAACCCCTGCGGGTCACCATCGAATGATCGGGCTTGAATTTAGGGTTTTGCAACCATTTTATCATTAGTATGAAGAATATTTACGTACACGTTAACGACATTGCCGATATCAGAGAACGAGAAGCCGTCAAATTTGCCCAGGAAACCTTGGGCCAAGATTGGCATTCCAGCCTAGTGACTTACCGACTTGAAAGCGAGTTTCAACGCGACTGGTTGGCGGAGGTGGGTCGCTGGCTACATTTCGCCAGTCAAAATGGTTTCCTGGATGAGGTTCTAAAACCGATCGGTATAAATTTCAGACGGCTAAATGGGTCTTCCCAACAACCACCGAATCCGAACGACTTGGCACATCTAAACCTTCAATCGCGATTGGCTGAAGCTCAAACTGCCTACGTCCTTTGCAAAACGGGTTGGCAGTTTGGCGAATATGAACCCACGACGTGTGCTCAAAACACAGATGCGGATTTACGTCTGAAAAACGCTTACGGCGAATCCTTTTTTCTCCAGGTAAAAGCACCAGATCAACCTGGAAAGGTTGTGAATCATAAAATTGTTGAGGGCGAATATGACGATCGAATCATCACAGCTCTAGACAAGGCGCGCGCAAACGAGACCAATCGCTCACCCGCACGGTATCGTGCTTTGTCCACAACGCAATTTAAACCTAGCGTACCATGATGACATCGTCGGTTTTCGGCTTTTTGGGGAAACAGTTCAGAGAGATAAACACATTTATATCCCACACGAACGTCACGGAGTGTTCTTCACCGAAGTCGATGAGAATCTGGCGTTCGTGATGGTTTTGAACCTATGTAGGTACATAGACAAGACACATTACGCTTTCATTGCCTACGAAAACCCCAACTACACTGGACCTCCAGTTGAGCTCCCGAAGTTTGGCACGATTGCACGATTGGACCAAGATCACAGAATGATGTGGACGAAAGAACATGATAATGTTTGGCCCGGAGTTTGGAATGGTTCGCAGATACTTTATAAAGATTAAACTGCTATCAAAGCAAACTCAAACAACCGTTTTTACCCTATTCTAACGTGATAAGCTTTCAACATATTGCGCGAAATCATCGTGGTATTCCCATGAGGCATCGGCCACACCTTTGCGACGGAGAAGGTCGCGCCATTTCTTTATGATCGCCGCATCAGGATCAACAATTGTTACTTTCTTTAGTTTGCTGTTTTTGAAATTGCCAAACATTGCTTTTGCCATATCGTCTGAATCAGGAAGCGAATAACCACAGATAACCAATTCCTTAGCCTCGTGCAGATACTCATAGGCCCAATCCCACAGTTTTCTAAATACCTCTATTTTTGCCACCGGTTTGCGCGGTAGAGGCGGAACTATGCACGGAGAAATTTTGTCGTCTGGGGCCGGGATCGCCATTCCGTTTTCAACCCAGACTGTCATTTGGATTTGGGCCTTTGTTTTTGCCTCGTTTTCCCTTTGCGAATCATTGAGTTCAGGCTTGGACCCGGTTTGAATTGCCTTTTTGGGTTCGTCTATTTTTGTTTGGTTTTCCTTTTGTGACTCATTGGGTTCAGTCTCGGTCGCGGTTTGAATTACCTTTTTGAATTCCTCAGTGTTTGAGCGCCAGTTAGTGGATCCATGCAATTTGACCACCAGCGGTGTGTTCTTGTTCCGCGGATTCTTTTTTTTGGTTTGATTGGTACGGACATCTTCTCCATATATGCGAGCGCAACCGATGTTTTGTTTAAGTAAATGCCTTTCGAACATGCAGTCATAGTTGAAGGAAATGACGCGGTTTTTCCACGTACTCGATTTGTCCTTTGGAAAAACGTGCTTCGCGAACTTTTTGTAGGTTTCGCGATGGTCCTCGCTGATACTCTTGAGACCGCATAGAATGAGATGTGCAATGTCATTGAGAAATTCGTCAGCAGAACGTTTTCCCTTTAGACGTCTCGAATGAAAATTTTGAATAAACTCAAGATGGCTCACTTGTTTGACAATGGCTTCCTCGAGTCCGCATTTTTTAAACTCAGCGGCATCTAACCATCCTTTCTCGACTCGTTCAGAAGTTGGTTTTACCCATCCTGGCCGTTGCAGCTTCTTTAGAGCCTCGATCCGCTCACAGAAATCTTTATCGAGAGGCGATCTGTTTTCCGCCTTTTTCTTTAGCGTTGTGCTGTGAGAAGCCCCAGCACCAAGGACGAACAACTTATCAACAGGTTCCCTTCTTTCTCTCATCGCCGGGCTCTTTGTTCGTTGAGGGCGAACAAATGGTCGAGGGTGTGGGTTTCAAAAATCTTTTCGTTGGGTTGGTTGTAGGGGGGAATGGTTGTGGTGGTCCAGGTGGGATCGCCTGTTTGGGTGGCGTAGGTTTGGAGGACTTCGTGGTCTAGGTGTTCGTGGAGGTGTCTGAGGCGGGTGATGGTGGGGTCGTTTGTGAGGGCCTCGTCTTTTAGGGCGTTGTAGAGTTTGGTTAGGCCTTGGCCCTGTTTGTTCATCCAGTCGGTGCGGGCTTCGTAGAGTTCTTTGCCGAGGGCTTCGAGTTCGGGGAAGGTTTCGTGCGGGTCTGCTTTGGGAAAGGGGAAGGTTTCGAAGCAGTCCGAGGCGGTGTAGCGCAACCTGTCTTCAAGCGTGGAGCCCATGAGGCGGGCCCAGGGTTCGTGGATGCGGGATTGGAGGATGGCGAAGGCGGTGTAGTTTTCGAGGGCGAAGACGTTTAGTGCATGAGAAAAAACCCGTTCGATAGGTTGGAACGCTAGAATCAGGTGCTTCGACACTTGGGAATTGACGAGGCAGCGCTGGAGGGGGGCGATGGCGGCGTAGAGGCCGGGACCAACACGTCCAAACTGCCACCAGTATGTTTTTAACTGTTTTCCATCCGAGTTATCTCGAAGCTTATCCCGCTCGGGTTTGACTTTGTCGCGGATGATTTGGAGGAGGTCGGGCCAGGCTTCGGCTTGTTCGAGGCTCATTTGGCCGAAGTTGATGACGTAGCGATCGAAGGCTTGGGTCGGAGAGGTGTTGACTTCTTGGCCGCCAAGATAGGGGAAGATGCGCTCGGCATTGCGCGCATCTTTTTGAATCAGCGCATCGCGTTCTTCGGGCGTGAGCACAAAACCTTGACCATAAACTTTTACGCCTAAGAATGAACTCTCTGCGTTATCAGCGAGCTTGACGGGATCGGGGCGCTCGGGAGCAGCAAGCAAGCGCGAGTTGATGACGGAGACTTGAGCGGCATCTAAGATGGGCGCACCCATGAAGGCTTTGGGCTCGCCTTTGGCCAAATGTACAGTAGAGATGGTCACCGCTGCATCGCCAGGCCATGGAGTCGACACAAGCGCGTTGAAAACAACAGATCCTTCACCGATCAGAACTTTCAGTGAAGAACGGCGCGTGTCGCCCTGAGAAATTGTGTTTGTTGAGACAAGACCAATAGTTCCATGCTCACCAAGTAGCGTATCTGCTCTTCTGAAAAAATGTGCGACTATATCTGACTTGCCAAGGGCACCTGGATGAATCAAAAAGAGCCAATCACGGTAGCTATCTCCAAACCGTGCCGAGATCTGCGACTGACCCATAAACGGCGGATTGCCCACCACGCAATCAAGGTAAGCGGGCTCGTTGCTCTGGGTTTGGCTTAGCGGATCAACACGGCCGGCGTAGAATATTTCGGGGTATTCCAGGTGCCAGTGAAAGGGATTGATGCGCTGCTCTATGTCAGCGCTAAGCGCTTTGATTTCTTGATAGGCCTCGCGGCAGCCCTCTCCTTCAGCAAGCCAGGTGATGATGAGGTCCAAACGCCGGGTGCGCTCACTCTCGCGCTCTTTGCTCTTTTTGTGATCGAAAAAGGCGCCGATGAGCAGGTTGGCGATGAGACGCAGGCGATAGAGGGCATCGTCGGCATCGCGCATGGCATCGCTTTTGTCTTTGTAGCTAAGGTTAAACTGCTCAGCGCTTTGGGTGATGCGCAGGCGCGCTTCGATGGCTTCATCGAGCATGTTTTTTAGTTCGCTTGAAATCAGATTTTGTTGGGTTTCGGGCTGCCAGTTAAAGCTAATGATTTGCTCAAAGCTCAGACCGACGAGCGAATCACCGCATCTAAGATTATGATCGACAAAGCTAAAGGGTTTTTGCCGCTGCATGGTCAAAAGCCAGAGGCTTATTTTGGCAAGCTCGACAGCAAAGGGGTTTTTATCAACGCCGTAGATGCAGCGCTCGGCAACCAGGCGCCGCGCCTCGAGGATCAAGTCTTCTTTGCCTTTGCTTTGGGTGATGGGATGATTCTCGCGCTGCCAGGCAAAGAGCAGTTGCTCTGAAAGGTAGCGGGTGGCCTCGACCAAAAAGGCGCCGGAGCCCATGGCCGGATCGCAAAGCGAGAGCGAGAGGATTTGCTCGGAGGAGGGCTCGGCGAAGGCTTTCAAAAGAGGCTCAAGCGCGCGGGCGACCAAGGGCCGGGAGAGCTCGGGCGGGGTGTAATGCGAGCTTGTGCGTTTGCGCTCTTCTCCGGGCTGGATGATGAGGCTGCCTTTTTTGGCAATGGGCGTGTGTTTGGTGCTCTCTTCGCTAAGGCGCAGGGTGGCTTTTTCGAGCAAGGTCTTGCGGTCAGTAGCGTGCTCTTTTTCAAGGGCGGCGATGTCTTTATGCAACGCAGCGGCGCGAGCGCCAGAAAGACCCACGTGCTCTTTGAGAAAGTTTTTGCGCTGGGATGCTTTGACTTCGAGCAGCTCGCTCACGCTAAGCCAGCTTGGCGTAAAGCCGCTGCTCGAGGGTTTGATGCGCACGGCATCTTCGATCAGCCGCTCTGCGCTAAAGCCCATCAGCGCTTCGTAGCAAGAGCCAATCTGCTCGACCTCTAAGCTCTTGTAAGAAAGGCGCTCGCCGTCGAGGAAAATCAGCGCGCGCAGGATTTGGTAGATGCTTTCATCGTCGATGGTGGGCAGCGTGGCCCGGGCGCGCGCTTCGGGATCGCCCACGGGCACCGAGGCATCTTGCGAGAAGCCTTCAAGGAAGGCAAAGCGGTTGGGGTCAAAGAGCTGGCCTTTGTGCTCGGCAATGCGCAGATCTTCATGCTCGATGCCAAAGTAGATGGCGCGAAAGAGGGCGAGCAGGCCGGGATAGGCGCTGTAGCGGCGGTGCATGGCGTCGGGGTAGCGGCCGCGTTCTGTTTGCAAGCGCTCGAAAAGAGCAAAGAGCGAATAGTGCTCGGCAAAAAGCGGATGCGCAGAGGGGAGCAGGTTTTTGTCTTCGGCGTAGAGAATCACCACCAAGCGCAGCAAAAAGGTGAGCAGGGCCTCGTAGAGCGGGTCGTCGTGCTCGGTGCGGCTTTCGATAATAGGACGCAGCCAGCAGTGGTGCGCACGCTCGTCGGCGGCTTCAAAGGCATGGAGCAAAGTCTCAAGCGCTTGCAGCATTTGCCGGGACAGGTCGGTGGTGACTTCGGCTTGCATCTGCCGCGAGCGGGCGAGGATGCTGTGCAGTTGTTTGTCTTCAGCAACGCTTGCGATGCGCACATCGGAAAGCAGCATGACCAGCGCATCAAAGAGCGGGCGGCCGTGCACCTGGGCCATGTGCGCGATGCGAAAATCCAAATGCCCGCTTGCGCCGCCGTGCGGGGCGTAGATCAAACGAATGATGCTGCCGTTGCAGAGCACGCCGATGGGAATGCGGCAGTGGCGCAAGAGGCGGTCGAACTTGTGGGTGGGCGGATAGAGCCAGGGGCCACTCTGATCTTCGGGCGCATCCAGGTCTAAACCATCAGGCAGCTCCCAGTAAAGCAAGCGGTACTGCTGGCGAAGCTCGGCGGCCGGCGGATAGGACGGCGGGCTTGAGATGCGCAGATCTTGGGGCCGCTGGGCATAGTCGGGGATTTTCAGCGCGGCGGTGGGGCGCAGGGTCTGGCCGCCTTCGGGAATGTAGAGCGAGAGAGCATCGGGCAGCTCTTCGGTGTAGCCGGCATTGTTCCAGCCGAGGCCCTCACAGAAAAAGTCACGCGGATCGCGCAGGCGCAGCGGGCGGGCGCCGTCGGCTGCAAGCTCTGCTGCGTTTGTTTCGCTGTCATTTGCATCTGTTTGTTCGAGCTGGGCGATAAAGTCGCGATGATCTTCCGCCGCAAGGCGCTGAAAGCATTCGGACTCGATGAGCGCGGGCACACTAAAGACCAGGCCTTCGATGGGCTGGGCCATGCCGAGCCATTCCCGATGAAAGAAACGCGCAGCATCGTTCATAATTCAAGCTCCGGCCAGAGATAGACCAAGCCAACGGGCTCGAGGCGATGAAGCTTGACGTCGTAGATGGCGGCAAGCTCTTTGGGTTCGTGCTCAAGTTCGATTTCGAGTGCACCGAGTCTGCGCCGCAGGTGCGCAAGGTCTTGGGCGCGCTGCTCGGCTTGCTGCTTTTCGCTTTGGCTGTCGCCAAAATCAAAATGTGTTTGTTTGCCGCCAAGGGCTTCTTCGATGGCGCTTTTTTGGCGCAGCAAAATGCCGCGCAGCATCTCGGCTTCGCGGGCGGCGCGCGCGCTAAGTTTTTGTTCGGCTGCGAGCGCTTCGGCATCGGCTTCGTCTTTGAGCAAGGGCCAGAGCTTGCGAAAGAGCGCGGGGGCTTCGTTGCACAGCTTTTGCGAAAAGAGCGGCTGAAGTTTGGGCGCCTGGGTTTGGCGCCCCAGCGCGCGGCGCATTGCTGAGATAAGCGTCTCAGTGCCGGCAGGATCGAGGGCGGGTAAGTGTAGCCCTTCGCTTTGGGTGAAGCTCGCCGCCACGGCAAGCAAGGTGTCGTGCAAGCGGCCCGCGCCAGAGCCAAACAAGGACAAACGGCCAAGCACCAGCACGTGCGCTTGCGCTGTGTCCGGCATGGCGATGAGCGAGACGCGGCTTAGATCGTGGACGGCATGCCCCTGGGCCGAAAAGCGCGAGAGTACACGTTTGACGAAAGGGTGCTCTAGATGCAAGTGCACCTGATCTTGGCTCATGGTATCGGGCGCCTCAAAGACCACGGGCCTTGGTGAGATAGCGCGATGCTCATAGAAACTTTGATCGCGGGCTCTGGGCGGACGCAAGGTGTCCAAGGTCTCTTGCCAGCCGCGCGGAAACTCCGGCAGCTCAAAGACGCCGGATGCTTTTTCTTCGAGCGGGGGGATGTCGCTGAAGGAGAGGCCAACGTTTAGCGCTGCGCGCAGTTCAGCGCCGCGAAAATCAAGAGCTTTGCGCGAGCGCTCGAAGATGCCGTTGGCTTCGTCGACTTCTTTGCGCAAGGCTTTAAGTTCGCGCGCGGCTTCAAGCTCGCGGCGGGTGGTGTTTTGCGCTTCGCCTAGATCGCCGCTCAGCGCAAGCTGCTGCTCGCTTTGCTCGTCAATGCCTTGTTGCAAGCTTTGCTCCATGCGCTCGAGCACCACAGTGCCCAAAGAGCCGAGCTCGGAGCGAATGGTTTCGGTTTTGCTGACCAGGGTCTGCAGCACGCGGTCTTCTTTGCGCTCGGGATAGATGAAGTAGTGGCAGCGCACTTCGGGCGAGGGTTGCTGTTGCCGATCGATGCGGCCATTGCGCTGCTCCATGCGCGAAGGATTCCAAGGAATGTCATAGTGAAAAAGATCGGCGCAGAAGGCTTGCAAGTTCAGCCCTTCGCGCGCGGCATCGGTGCAGAGCAGCACGCGCACCGGATGATCGGCGGGCTTGGTATTAAACGCGTATTGGGTTTGTTCGCGCGCTTCATCGCTCATGCCGCCGTGAATCTCAAGCAGGCGCTCATCACCGCGCTCGGTGCCCTCAAAGGCACTTTGAAGCAGCGTGCGCAAGTAGCGTTTGGAATCGGCATATTCGGTGAAGATGATCACACGCCGATCGCTCCATTTTTTGTCTTGGTTCTCTGAAGTGAGCTTGCCAAAATTGGCATAATTTTTACCAATTTCATGACAACAGTGGCGTTTTAACCAGGCAATTATTGCCAAAGCTTTCATGTCGGGTTTACGGCGCAGGACTCTGGCAAGGCCAAGCATTTCTGCTCGCAGGGCGGCGCTTTGCTCAAGCAGGTTTTGATTCGGGCTTTGTTCCAAAGCAGCTTTGCCTTCAAGGCCGCGATCGTAAAGCTCTTCGCTGCTTTGCTCATCGATGCCCTGGGCGGTTTCGGCATCGCCGCTGCGCAGCAAGTCGGCAGCATCCACCGTTAGCTCGTGCTTTTTGAGCGCGCGCTTTTGGTGCGTGTCGTGAAGCTCGAGAGTGCGCGCAAAGGCTTCCGGACTGCTCAGCAAGCGCTTTTGCAAGTTGATTAAGCTTAGACGTTTGGCTTGGCCCACGCCTGCCCTCTTGTGAATCTCGGTGTAAGTGCGCAGCAACTCGGCAAGTTTGAGTTCCGCTGCGGGATCCGCGAGACTTTCGTCGGCCGAAAAGAGCATGGGCTCGCTGTCGGCAAACTGAATCTGCGGACTGCCTTGTTTATCTTCGAGCGCTACGCGAATGATTTTGCGCTCGGAGAACTTTTGGCCGGGCATAATCTCCCGTAAATCACTTTTCAGACGCCGCACCATCACGGGCGCAAGCTCTTGTGGGCCCTGCACGGGCACGGCGCGCGAAAAACGCTGCGGATCGAGAATCTCAAGCAAGGCTGAAAACGAGTTGGAGTGGCCGTTGTGCGGTGTGGCGCTGAGGAAGAGACGGTTTTCAAAGCGCGGGGCGATGTCGCGCACCACTTTGGTGACGGCAGAATCAACGGCGTACTTGCTGGCGCTGGCAGGCGCCACCGTGTGCGCTTCATCCAGGATGAGCAAACTTTTGTGCGCGCGCTCGCCGATGTGCTGCAACAAGGGGTCGCGGTATTCCGGCCGACGCAGCAAGGGATAGGAGATAATGAAGCGATGATGCGTGGCCCAGGGGTTGATGGCAAAGCCGCGCTCGCGGCGCTTTTTGAGAATGTAGTCGCGGCAGAAGACTTCAAAACGAAGGCCAAAGCGCTTGTTCATTTCGTCTTGCCACTGCAGCAGCAACGATGCGGGGGCTGAGACTAAAATAAAATCGACGCGTTGTCTGAGAAGCAACTCTTGGGCCACAAGGCCCGCTTCGATGGTTTTGCCGAGGCCCACATCATCGGCGATGAAAAGATTGGCGCGCGGTAAGGATAGCGCTTTTGACAGTGGGGTGAGCTGATAGGGCTGAATCTTGATGCCGGCGCGAAAAGGCGCTTGGAAACGATCGACTTCGGTGGCGCTGACGCCTTGCCAGCGCAGCGTGTTGTAATAGGCGGCAAAATGCTGCGGCGAATCCAGCGCGCTGATCGTTTCGGGCAGCTGGGATTCGGGGTGGATCACTTCGGCGCCAAGTTCAAGTTCCCAGAGCACCTCGAGCTCGGCGCCGCGGTGATCGTCATCAAGGCAGGTGAGCTTAAGGCGCGTGGCTTGCGCGGGATCGTCCGGCTTGTGCACTTGCCCGACCAGCCATTGCCGATGACGCAATCGAACAGTATCACCTGGTTTGGGATCAAAACGACTTTCGTTGGAGCGGGAGAAGAGCGGTTTGGGCGGAATAGATTTTTCATCGCCGTGGGCGCGGAGCAAAGTTTGAATCAGCACAGGGCGAGAGCGGCTCTCGGCATCGAGTCCGTGCGCCACGCAAAGCTGGCGAAGCTCGTCACGTTGAAGCAGCCCGAGCAGATCGGAAAAGGAAATGCGCTGTGAGCCCTCAAGCAGCGTGGCCAGATCCAAAGCTTGGCTCGGACTTTGCTCCGCACGCAGACCCACCCCAAGCTGCCTCGCAATATCGACAATGCGCTCCAAAGGGAGGGTTTGAAGAACGCTGCGGTGGCTGGCCGTTTGCACTGGGTGCTAGAGTAGTCAAAGCTATGGTAATTTTGAAGAAACTGGGTCTCTGAACGCTATTAAAGGACTCTTTACTAGTGATTTCTATTAGTAAAGAAATCTTTACTAGCGCAAAGCACTCGTAACGGCGCACTTTGGGGCAACGAATCAGAAGTTCTTTCGCTTCATTGATAAGGGCAGATGACACCGCCATCGATGAGGGACTGAAACTGAGTGACGAGGTTTTTGGCAAAGCCTTCGTCGTGAATGAGTGCGCCGGCTTCGATGTTGCGACTTTGGCCGCGGCTTGTGAAATTGGCTGAGCCAATTAGGGTGTGCTTTTCATCAACGACCAGGGTTTTGGCGTGCATGCTGGCAAAGGTGCGCGCTTGAAGTGAGCGCGGGTCGTAGAAAAACCGCGGAAAGGGTCCAGCGAAAGGCCAGTTTTCAGAGCGGAAGCGGTTGATGAGCTCGACGGCTTTTTCATGCACCGCTTCGCTACGGTGCACTTTGGCTTCGAGGTTGAGAAGAAAGGTGGCGCGCACGTTTCGCTGCGTCATGGCTTTGTGAAGCGGCGCAAAAAGCTCGGCGCCATGGTCAATGGCGTAGCCTGCCATCCATACGCTTTTTTGCGCCGAGGCAAGCAAATCACGAAACACGACAAAGGTGCTGCGTGCTGCAGCCGTTCTGCCCTCGGGACCAGTCCACACGAGCTCAATGTCTGTCGTTTGTTTTTCCCGTTCTTTGAGTACCGCATCACACAAAAGCATCAAGGCTTTTGCATCGAGGTTCTCGAGCGCTGGCTGATGCTTTGCCAGCACCCCAAGTCCGTTGGCCAGGAGCGCTGGCACTGTGAGAGGGGCGCTTAGTGTGCCGCGCGCTAAATTGGCGCGAAGGGTTTGCAGAGCGTCGCTTGGAATCTGCTCAAACATAATTCAGGGCTGGGAAAAAGGCCGTGTCTTGCTCGCCACCGACAACGGGAACAAGCAGAGCGCGGTCAAGATAACGATTGAAGCGTTCACACGAAGGCTCAGCAACAAACAAACAGCCGTGGCAGGCCGCACCTTCTAAAAACCGTTCAGCATGATCGCGTGAAGGAACATGGGATGCGCAGACCGGGTCATTGGAGCAAAGCGCGGCCATTTCTCGGGCGCGTCGTAGATGTGTTTCGATGTGCTTTCCTTGATCGACAAGGCCGCCCAGCGTGCCTTCGGACCCTACCGTACCGGTGTAAAGTAAAATGCCAGCCATCTCGGTTGGATCATCGCCGTAGGGCCCACAGTAGATACGTTCGCGAATGGCGCTTGCTGAATAACCGCATTCAAGCGAAATCGCATTGATGAGTACGTGAGCCAAAGAGTGGAGCAAATAGAACTTTGCGCCGAGGAAGGGTCGATCGTTTTGTTTCTGACCTTGTAAAGACTTTTCAAAGCCTTCTTGGAGTGTTTTAGCTCGCGCTTGCACCTTGGAGCGTTGTTGCCATTCATCCAGAGCTTTGTTGCTGAGCTGAATAAACACGCCCTCGCCTTGCACGGTGGTCGCAGGAAGCCACTTTTCCCCGGCGCTCAGAGGTGCACGTTTGATGCTGAGTTCATCAAACTCACCCTGGTTATCCGCAGTGGGTGGCTCAAGCCTGGTGAAACCAAATTGCACGCGCACTTCACGCAGACGATGCACGAGCACAATTTTTTCTAAAAAAGGTTGCAGGCTTGTGGGGACTTCCGTGGCTCGCGCCACAAAACTTTCAGCCTCGGAGTAGCTCTCTCCGGTTTGCTCAAAGGGTGCGCTTAGAAATTGTTCGTATTCAGCAGTGCGAATGGCTTTGCGTTTGTTCGTTCTTCCTTCCAGCACTGCGTTCATAGCTTCAAACACGCGCTCTATACCGTAACGCTCGAGCAATGGCTGGTACTTCTCGGTTTCTTCAAGCGTCATGCGCATTAGCTTTTCGGACTGACCACGAAAATTGCTTTGATATTTGGAAACTTCATCGAAAAGTTGATTGTCGGGGTCGGGTACCGAAAGCGCGGACATCACCAAAGGGAAATAACTGTTGCTTGCTGTACGCACGAGCAACCTAAGCCGCTCTTCGCAGGGCTCGATTTCACTGTCTTTGGGAAGCCAAGGCCGGCGCCCTTCGCAAATAAGCTCGCTGTGCTTGCCCATCAAGGATGCCAATGCCTTGGTCGTGCCGCAACCGTCGCAGCGCACTCGGATTTTGCTGAAGTCGCCGCTTGGATCTTCCTTCAAATAAAGTTCAGGTGCTGGGCAGCGCGTCTCTTCGCCCATATGCGCCACACGAACCCAGGGAAGATCTTGCAGATGCCCCGATGCGCATGCCCCAACGAAACGCACGGGCACCACTGGGCTTGGCTTTTTGCGATCGCATTCGTGGTAGCGCCGAGCATCTTTTCGTGTTGCGCTTGGCAAGTCGTTTCTTCGAAGCAAACGTTGACAGCCTTGGCAGACAAACCAAGCCGGGAACTCAAGCGCTTTGATCCCGACGCTGGGGCTGGCCTCGCTGTCATCGCCATACGGAGGACGCACAAAATATCTGTCACTTCCAAGATCAAGATCAGCATGTCTTTCGCTCAGGCGATCGCGCAAACGTGGCTCTTCAATGAAGAGGCGCTGATCATCAAGTCC